>NZ_MBET01000099.1:0-226365 GCF_001954215.1 Mycobacterium sp. IS-2888 | reverse complement strand
TGCGCACTTCCCATCAATTACTCGGCGCGTTGGGCTTTTGCGACGAGTCCGACGTCAGCGTGCTCGACCGGCACACCGGGTATCAGCCGCAGAGCCAGCTGTTCGGTGCTCAGCGGCAATCGGATCAGCGGCTGGGTGTGCCGGACGGCTCGCTGGAGACGCTGTTCAGCGGTCCGGTATCGGCATGAGCCGCGCCGGCGACGATGCAGAGCGCAGCGATGAGGAGGAGCGGCGCCATTGAGCACAGAACCCGTCGCGCCTTCGGCAACACCCAGCCCGCTCGAAGACGGAATCCCGTTCGGGACCAAACTGGCGCAGCTCGCCGAAGAACGACACGGCGACACGGCGGTGACCATCGTCGCGCTCGACGGCAGCGCGCAGTCGCTTACGTTCGGTGAGCTCGACGCCCGCGCCAACCAGTGGGGGCGTGCGCTGGCGGCCAGCGGCGCCGAGACGGGTTCCCTTGTCGCGCTTGCTATCCCGAATTCAGTACACCTCGTGCTGGGGACCCTCGGATGCTGGAAGATCGGCGCCGTTCCCGTACCCATGCACTGGGACCTGCCCGAGTGGGAGCGAGAGCGGGTGCGCGAGGTGATCGACCCCGCCGTCGCCGTCGACGAAACCACCCGCTGGGAGTTAGAGGCGCGCGCTGCCGGTGAGTCCTCGAGCCCGCTGCCCGAGGCCGTTGCCCTCCACTCCAACGGCATCTGCAGCAGCGGGTCGACCGGCGTGCCCAAGGTGATCCTCAGCCTTGCGCCGTCGCTGTGGACGCCGCAGCACGGTGAACCGTTTCTGTCGAACTGGACGCCGGTGGCCCAGCCCCAGACGATCATGGTGCCCGCGCCCATGTATCACACCAACGGCTTCGCCACCTTCCTCTTCCTGCTCGCCGGCGACCATCTGGTGGTGCTCGAAAAGTTCGACGCAGCATTGGTTTTGGACGTGATCGAACGCTATCGGATCACCAACTTCACGGCCACGCCTACCATGCTGTCGCGCATCGCGGCCCGGCCCGACGTCCGGCAGCGCGACCTGTCCAGCGTGGTGTTCATCCTGCAGGGCGCCGCGGTGATGCCGCCGTCGCTCATGCACACCTGGTGCGAGCTGCTCAGCCCCGAGCGGATCGTGACGGCGTACGGCATGACCGAGAACCTCGGGCTGACCGCGTTGCGGGCCGACGAGTGGCTCACTCACCCAGGCAGCGTCGGCCGCGGCTTCCGTGACACCGAGATCCGGATCCTGGACGCCGACAAGAAACCGCTCGGTCCCGGTGAACACGGCGAGGTCTATCTGCGCGCGCCGATGAGCGCGGGATCCCGCTACCTGGGCGGCGCGGCGCCGCTGCCGTCGACCGATGACGGCTTCGTTTCCGCCGGCGACATCGGATACCTGGACGACGACGGCTACCTCTACATCGTCGACCGCCGCGTCGACATGATCGTCACGGGCGGCGCGAATGTCTTTCCCGCCGAGGTGGAGTCGGCACTCGCGGGCCACCCGGGCATTGCCGACGTCGTGGTCATCGGGCTCTCCGATCCGCAGTGGGGACGTCGCGTGCATGCCGTGGTGCAACTCGCCGAGGGCCACGATGGGCTCACCGAGCAGCAGGTGATCGAGTACGCCAAAAGCCGGCTCGCCCACTACAAGGCCCCCAAGACCGTCGAGTTCGTCGACGCGATTCCGCGCACCGCGGCGACCAAGGTCAATCGCTCGGCGATGATCGCGGCCCGGGGCGGCTAGTCAGGCCGTTGCGGGCGGGAATTCGGCGCGCTGCGCGATGGCATCGCGGTAGGCGTACACCCGATTCGAGACCGTCCCCAGTACGGCAATGGTGCGGCCACCACGTCCGTACGCCGCGAGGAACTCCCACGTATCGGGATCGCCTTCGATAACTTCGAGGGCATCGTAATCGGTTGGTACGCCCAGCATTTGCACCTTCACGTCGTACTGATCGGACCAGAAATATGGCACGTCGACGTACGCCTCCGCGTCGTCCGGCCCCGCCAGCAGCGTCCGAGCCGCGGCCGCACCCTGACGTCCCGCGTCGTCCCAGTGCTCGGTCCGCAAGTGCCGTTCATACAGCGGGTGAAACCAGCGCGCGACATCGCCGGCGGCGACGACATCGGTGCCGCCCTCGACCGCTCCAGTGGCATCGCAGACCACGCCGTCGTCAACAGGCAATCCCGAACCTTCGAGCCAATCGGTGGCGGGAGCCACGCCTAGTCCGATGACGACGAGATCGGCCGGAACCTGTGAACCATCGGTGAGCCGAACCGCCTCGACGCGGCCGTTGCCGACGAATGCGTCGACACCCACGCCGACCCGTAAATCCACGCCATGGTCGCGGTGCAGGTCCGCCCAGCGAGGTGCCAGCTCGCCGCCCAGGGCGGCCAGTAATGGACTGGTGGCCTTCTCGATCAGCACCACGTCCAGGCCCAACGACCGGCAACTCGCGGCGACCTCGGCACCGATGAACCCGCCGCCGACCACCACGACCCGGGGCCGCGAGCCCAACCGCTGGCGGATCGCCAGGCAATCGTCGACCGTGCGCAGCACGAACACACCGTCGGGAACCGGGCCCGGCCATTGGCGCGGGACCGCGCCGCTGGCGATCACCAGCCCGTCGAATCGCACTGCCAGATCCTGGTTTTCGTCACGCACGTGGACCACCCGCGCGGCCATGTCCAACTTGAGCGCCGATGCCCCTCGCAGCACACGCGCCTCGAAGTCGAACTGCGGCGCCAGGTCGACACCCGCCCGGTGCACCTCGCCGGTAAGCAACTTCTTCGACAGCGGCGGGCGATGGTAGGGGGCTTGCCGCTCGGAACCCACGATGGTCAGCGCACCGTCGTAGCCCTCTTGTCGCAGGGTCTCGGCCGCCCGCGTGCCAGCCACGCCCGCACCGACCACGACCACGTCCTTCAGCTGACGACTCGGCATCGGCTCACTCCTCCACCTTGATCGCCTGCGTGGGACAAGACACTTCGGCGCCAATCAGCTGCTGGCGCAACTCCGCGGGCGGCTCGTCCTGGAGCAAGTGGAGCCCGTCTTCTCGCACGTCGAACACCTCATGGCAAATGCTCATGCAGACGCCGTTGCCGTCGCAGGTGTCTAGATCCACCGAAACCTTCATCGAACCTCAGCCCTTTCCGCTGCTGCGCCGGAAACCCCGCGGGAACCGTCGGGTCCGCCCGACTTGGCCTGAGCGCGCGCCCGCTCCTGGGCCGCCTTCGCCACCGGCGAGTAGTTCAGGTAGTCGACCGCCATCTGGGTGGACGCCTCGTCATTGGGGTGGTGGCTGGGCCGCAGATACCGGACTGGCGTCGTCACCATGAGCTTCCAGGGGCCGACCACCCGGTACTCGCGGGCGGCCCACAGCCAATCCCGCCACCGCCACTTTTGGTCGATGGTCGGATCCTGGGCCATCAGGTAGCGAGCGCCCGCGATCCACCAGCCGACGAACAGCGGCGTCGTGAAAAACATCGAGAACGCCCTGATCCAGTAGTTGCCGCTGACGTGCTGGAAGACGTCGTACACCAGCGAGCGGTGCTCGACCTCTTCGGCGCCGTGCCAGCGCAGCAGGTCCAGCATCATGGGATCGGCCTTCGCGTAGTCCAGGCCTCGGTTGGTCAGCACCCACTGGCCCAGCATCGCGGTGTAATGCTCCAGCGCGGCCACATCGGCCAGCCGGCGATACAGCCACCACCGTTTCAGTGCCGGCGGAAACCACTTGGGGGCGTCACCCAGCGTTATCGATAACAGCCTCCCGAGCCGGTCGGTGTACGGCTTGGTGTCGATGCCCTGCTCGGCCAGGTGGTCCAGCACGATCTGGTGCGCCCAGGCGTGCCAGGACTCCTGCTGGATGAACGGCTTGATGGCCGCCTCCAACTCGGGGTCATCGACCAGTGACGACGCCTCGAGGACGGCCTTGATGAAGTGCCGCTCACCCTCGGGAAGCAACAGATGCAGGACGTTGATCATGTGGGTCGAAAACGGGTCGCCGGGCACCCAGTGGAGGGGTGTGTCCGACCAATCGAAACGGACCATCCGCCGGTACTTCGGGTGTCCTTCGTGGTGAAGTTGGACCTCTGGCATGAGAAGCTCCTCCCGCCGACGAAGCGCCTCCGCCGGTTCCTTCGTTGCCTCGAAACGAACAGTCAAGCCACCAGCGAAGCGAACGGCGCCGCGCCGCGGAACAACTGTTCACTCAGGCGCGTACCCGCCCGAGGGACGGGTTATTCGTACCGTCGGTACTGCTTTCCTGAGAGTTCAATCAGGAAGCGGCGGACTCCAATTCACGTACGCGCCGAAGCGCTACCTTCGTCAATCGCATCGACAACGCTGGCGAGAGCCGCTCCAGGTACCAAAATGCCTTCCACCATGCCGGCACCACGATGATCGCGTCTCCCCGCAACACGGCACGAAGGGCGCGCTCGGCGAATATCTCGGGTGCCATGGGCCGCAACCGTTCCCACGATTTGAGGAGGTCCTCGTCACTGACGCCGGGCATATCGACCCGTCCGTACTTGCCTCCGGTGAGGATCGGGGTCCGGATCGCGCCCGGACAAAGCACCGACACTTGCACCCCGTGGCGCTCGGCCTCCACCCGCAACGCCTTCGAGATCCCGACGACCGCGTGTTTGGTGGCGGTGTAGCTCACCGAGCCGGGCGAGGCGACGAGACCGGCCATCGACGCCGTGTTCACGATGTGACCGGAGCCCTGCCGGATCATCTGCGGGTAGACCGCTTGGATGCCGTGCACCACACCGCGCAGGTTCACATCAAAGACGTCGTTCCAGTCCTCGAGCGTGTATGAGTCGGCCTCGCCGGCGACCCCGATGCCGGCATTGTTGAACAGGTAGTCGATCCGCCCGGATCGCTCCACCACCTCGGCGACTGCGCGTTCGAACGACGAGTAGTCGCGCACGTCGAGCTCGATCGCATGCGCTCTAACACCGCCACTGTCGAGGCGTTGTGCCAGCTCCTGCGCCATTGCGATTTGACGATCGGCGATCCAGATCTCGGCGCCCCCGTCGAACAGCTTGGTGGTCAGCGCGGCACCGATGCCGGACGCGCCGCCGGTAACCAATGCGATCTTCCCTGACACCGTCGCCGCCATGGCGGAAGAATATTCGCATTCCACCTTCGCGGATATGCCACAGCGCGCGGTAACCTCATTCTCATGACCGGCCCCCACGAAGAAACCGAAGTAACGCGCGCCGAGCGATTCATCAAGACGGCTGTCGCGATACTGGGCGAAACCGGACGCACCGACTTCACCGTGCAGGAGGTCGTGGCGCGCTCCAAGACCTCGCTGCGCGCCTTCTACCAGCATTTCGGCAGCAAGGACGAGTTGTTGCTGGCGCTGTTCGACAGGACCATCGCGCAATCCGCGCAGGGCTGGCGCGCCGAGACCAACGGCCTGGACAGTACGTCCGCGCTCAAGCTGCTGATCGACCGCGTCAGCCAACAACCGGAATCGACCACCCAGGACAGCCTCAATCGCGCGCTCGGCCTCTACAACCAGTACCTGGCCGAGACCCGTCCCCGCGAATACGCGCGCGTGCTCTCTCCCATGCACCAGCTGATTCGGGACATCGTCGGGCAGGGCATCACCGAGGGCGTGTTCAACCCGGGACTCGACGTCGGCGCGGCGGCCGCGATCGTCATGCAGACGATAGTGGGTGCGCAGCGATTGCATTGGCTGGGCAGCGAATTGAACGGCACACCGATCGACGCCGGCCAGCTGTATGACTTCTGCAGCCGCGCCCTGGGCATCCGGGAGACCGACGAGGAGTCGGCCGCGCCGTCCCTCTCGGAGCTGTTCGCGCAGATCGGCATGCGGCCGGGCTCGCGCGAGGGCGAATTCGCGATGACGATGCCGGTCAGCCCGCAAGTCGTCAACACCTCCGGCGCGCTGCAGGGCGGCTTGATCGCCACGCTCGTGGACGTGGCCGGAGGACAGTTCGGGCTGGAATACCTGCAACCGGGCACCACGATGACGACCGCGGACCTGTTCGTCCGCTACCTGCGGCCGATCCGGCAGGGCTCGGCGTTCGCGGTGCCCCGGATGCTGCGGTCCGGGCGCCGGTCGATGGTCATGCAAGTCGACATTTACGGCGACGGCGACGAACTGCTCGCCACAGCGACGGTGAACTTCGCGGTGATCGAGGGAACGACACCCCAGCTCCCCAGCTGGCCGGGCGCCTAGCCGCCCTGGGACGGGTACACGTTGTTGCGCAAAAGTGGTAACGTCATTACCACCGACTGAGAATCAAGACTGCCGCAAGGAGATCGCCATGCCGTCTCGCGAACTTTCCTTCCCCGTGTTCGACGCCGACAACCACATGTACGAACCGCAGGAAGCGCTGACCAAGTTCCTCCCGGACAACCGCAAGCACGTGATCGACTACGTCCAGGTGCGCGGTCGCACCAAGATCGTGGTGCGCGGCCACATCAGCGAGTACATCCCGAACCCGACGTTCGAGAAGGTCGCCAAGCCGGGCGCCCAGGAGGACTACTTCCGTAACGGCGCACAGGGCAAGAGCTACCGAGAGATCCTGGGCGAGCCGATGAAGGCCATCCCCGCTTTCCGCGAGCCCGGCCCGCGGCTGGAGGTCATGGACGAGCTCGGCATCGACTACGCCCTGATGTTCCCGACGCTGGCCAGCCTCGTCGAAGAGCGCATGAAGGACGACCCGGAGATGACGCACGACGTCATCCACGCGCTCAACCAATGGATGTACGAAACGTGGTCGTTCAACTACGAGGAGCGCATCTTCGCGACTCCGGTGATCACCCTGCCGATCGTCGAGCGCGCGCTCGAAGAACTCGAATGGGTGCTGGAGCGCGGTGCCCGCACGGTGCTGGTGCGCCCAGCGCCGGTGCCCGGCTTCAAGGGCAGCCGCTCGTTCGGCCTCGAGGAGTTCGACCCGTTCTGGCAGGCCTGCATCAAAGCCGAACTCCCGGTGTCGATGCACGCCTCGGACAGCGGTTACTCCGAGTTCGCGAACGTGTGGGAGCCAGGCGACGAGTTCCTGCCGTTCAAGCCGACGCCATTCCGCAGCTTCGCGATGGGCCATCGGCCGATCCTGGACGCCATGGGCGCGCTGGTCTGCCACGGCGCGCTGTCGCGCAATCCCGACCTGCGGATCCTGTCCATCGAAAACGGCGCCGACTGGGTGCCCGACCTGTTCAAGGGCCTCAAGGGCGTCTACAAGAAGATGCCGCAGTCGTTCAGCGAGGACCCGGTCGAGGCGTTCAAGCGCTGCGTCTACATCACCCCATTCTGGGAGGACCGGTTCACCGAGATCGTCAACATGGTGGGCACCGACCGCGTGCTGTTCGGGTCCGACTGGCCGCACCCCGAGGGCCTGAAGGATCCCATCTCCTTCGTCGACGAGCTCACCGATTTCGAGCAGGACGATGTCGCCAAGATCATGGGCGGCAACCTGATGAAGCTGATGAAGGTCTCGAAGCCGGCCAAGAAGCCCGTGTCCGCCTGACGGCGTTCCCGGATCACACCTAGCGCGCCCCCGACGTCCGAGGGCCCGACTTTGTCTGCCCTGGTGAACATGCGTCCTATAGACGGGCCCACCCGTGTTGCTATAGAAAAGAACCCACGCAACACCACGGTCAGTATCCAGAGATAGACGGGCATCCATCGCGGCCTCGCCGAGGCGGCCGACTAGGAGCGCACGATGAATCTGGCTCCCGCGGAGTCATTTCCCACCCAGATCGCCTTGAGCCCTCGACTGCTGTCGGAGCTGGGCGATCCGCACAGCACGCTGAGGGCAACCACCCAACGCAGCGGAACGGTAGTAATCGTCCGCGCGGGCGGTGAGGTCGACGGCTCCAACGAGCACATTTGGCAGCGGCTGGTCGGCGAGGCGGCCGCCGTCGCCAGCGAACCCGGTCCATTCGTTGTCGACGTGAACGGCCTCGGCTTCATGGGTTGCTGCGCATTCGCCGTCCTGGCCACCGAATCGGAGCGGTGCCGTCGCCGTGGGGTCGAACTTCGGCTGGTGAGCTGCGATCCCAGCGTCGCCCGGGTGGTAGAAGCATGCAATCTCCGCGACGTTCTGTCCCTGCATCCCACCACCGACGCCGCCCTGTCGACGGCGCCTGCGGCGCGTTAGCAAACTGCTGCGCTGAGCACCCGTTACCCGTTGATAGGCTGATTGCCTGCGAGTAATGGATTCGCACAGGCTTTTTGCTCGGTCCGTAAAGGAGGGACGGCCATATGGTCGCCGAAAAGGACTGGGACAAAACCGTGGGTCCGGCCGACGAGGTGCGTCGCATATTCGAGAATGTGCCGGCGATGCTCGTTGGCCTGGAGGGGCCGGACCATCGCTTCGTCGCCGTCAACGCGGCTTACCGCGCCTTCAATCCGACCGGCAACCCCGTGGGAAAGCTTGCGCGAGAGGTCTTTCCGGAGCTGGAGAGCCAGCAGATCTACCACATGTTCGACCGGGTGTATGAAACCGGTGAACCACAATCCGGGTCGGAGTGGCGGCTGCAGGCCGACTACGACGGTACGGGATTGCAGGAGAAGTTCTTCGACTTTGTCGTCACGCCCCGCCGCCGCGAGGACGAATCGATCATGGGCGTGCAACTCATTTTCGACGATGTCACCGCCCGGGTGCGGGCGCGGCTCGCCGCCGAGGCGCGCATCGAGGAGCTGTCCGAGCGCTACCGAAACATGCGCGATTCGGCCACCGTTATGCAGCAGGCATTACTGGCCCCGTCGGTGCCCGTCGTTCCCGGTGCCGACATCACCGCGCAGTACCTCGTCGCCGCCGAGGACACGGGTGCCGGCGGCGACTGGTTCGACGCAATCGCCCTCGGTGATCGGCTGGTTCTGATCGTCGGCGATGTCGTCGGCCACGGTGTCGAAGCCGCGGCCGTGATGTCGCAGTTGCGCACCGCCCTTCGGATGCAGATCGTTGCGGGCCGCACCATCGCCGAGGCCCTCGACACTCTGGACCGCTTTCACGAGCATGTACCCGGATCGAAGTCGGCCACCATCTGCGTCGGTTCGCTCGATCACGCCACCGGGGAGTTCCAGTACTGCACCGCCGGACACCCGCCGCCGCTGCTCGTGACCGCCGACGCGCAGTCGCGGTACGTGGAACCGTCGGGCGCGGGCCCGCTCGGCAGCGGGGCCGGATTTCCCATGCGCTCCGAGCTCCTCGGCGTCGGCGACTCGGTCCTGCTGTATTCCGACGGCCTGATCGAACGTCCCGGCCGGCCGCTGGTTGCCAGCACCGCGGAATTCGCCGACCTGGCCGCCAATGTCGCCGGCGGCAGCAGCGGTTTTCTCATCGACGCGGGGGCGCGGCCGATCGACCGCATCTGTTCGGAAACCCTTGAGTTGCTGCTCCGGTCGACCGGCTACAACGACGACGTCACACTGCTTGCGGCGCAACGGCGTACGCCACCCTCACCGTTGCACATGACCGTGGATGCGACGATCCGCGCCGCGCGCGCCGTGCGCTACCGGCTTCGTGATTGGCTGGCGGAGATCGGTGCCTCCGACGCCGACATATCCGACGTGGTGCACGCCATCTCGGAGTTCGTCGAGAACGCCGTCGAACACGGTTACGCCACTGACGTTTCCGACGGCGTTGTCGTCGAGGCATCTTTGTCCGGCGACGGCAACCTCCATGCTTCGGTCCGCGACCACGGCAAGTGGAAGGACTACCGGGAAGGCGAACAGGGCCGTGGGCGCGGACTCGCGATGGCCGAAGCCTTGGTATCCCGTGCTGTTGTCACGCATGGCATCGACGGGACGACTGCCAGTCTTACGCACCGCCTTTCGCGGCCGGCGAACTTCGTCTCCGACCCAATGATCGGCCGGCCGACCTACCAGCGTGCGGTCAACTCCGAATTCGTCTCCATGGTCGACGAAGCCGGTCACATCATCGTCAGCGGCGATGTCGATGCCCACACCGCATCCACCCTGGATCGTCAGATTGCAGTCGAAAGCCGCTCGGGCATAGCATCTTTGACGATCGACCTTAGCGCGGTCACCCACCTGGGATCGGCGGGCATCAGCGCGCTGGCCGCCGCGCGGGACCGGGCGCGCATGCAGGGTGGCGACTGTCTGCTGGTGGCACCGCCCGGAAGCCCGGCGCACCACGTCTTGTCGCTGGTCCAGATCCCGGTAGTCAGCGGCGAGATCGAGAACGTCTTCGTCGAAGATTAGGTCAGCGCGCCTTGCCGTGACGCACCTGATTGAACGGCACCCCGCGGTCGGCGGCGTATTCCCGTGGAAAGTCCAGCACCCGTTCGCCGATGACGTTGCGGGCCATCTCCGTGGTGCCGCCGCCGATGGCGACATTCTGCCGCGACAGATAACGCAGCCCGGCCTCCAACCCTTCGCCGATGTCCCCCACCACACCAGCCGCCCCCGTGATCGCCAGCGCCGTGTCCATCTCGAGGGTCACCGTCTCGGAGTGGAAGAGCCGGATGAGCGTGCCGCCGGCCGGAGGCAACACGCCGTCCCTGACGTTGCGGTACACGTGATCGATCAGCTGCTCGGCCACCGCGCGGTGCACCAGCGCCCGGCCGGCCATTTCGTGCACGCGCTCGTTGTCGGCCTGTCCCGTCTTCTCGGCGAGTTCGGCATAGTCGACCGGGGTCGTATGGCCGCCTTCATGGCCCGCGCCGCTGGAGAATTCCGAGCCCTGCCCGACGGCCCGGCGTTCGTGATACAGCTGCCGCGACGCCACCGCCCAGCCACCGTTGACCTCCCCGACGACGGCGTCGTCGCCGACGTCGACCTCGTCGAGGAACTCCTCGCAGAATTCCGTGGAACCGCTCAGCATCGTGATGCGCCGCAACGTGATTCCCGGATGCGCGATCGGCACGAGGAACATCGTCAGGCCCTCGTGCTTGGGCACGTCCCAGTCGGTGCGGGCCAGGCACAATCCGTAATCGGCGGCGAACGCGCTGGTGCTCCACGTCTTGGCGCCGTTGAGCACCCAACGGTGATCCCGCCGTTCCGCGCGCGTAAGGACGCCGGCCAGATCCGAGCCACCGCTGGGCTCCGACAACAGTTGCACCAGAACCTCATCGCCACGCAGCGCGGCGGCGATGTGCTGCCTCTTCTGATCTTCGCTACCCATGTCGAGCAATGTGGCGCAGCAAATTGTGAACGTCGGGGTGTTGAGGATCAACGGCATCTCGTAGTTGCGGGATTCCTCGTCGAATGCCTTCTGATATGCGTAATCCAGCCCCAGACCACCGTATTCGCGGGGAAAGCAGATGCCGGCGAATCCCCCGTCATAGAGCCGCTTTTGCAGTTCGCGAGCTCGCAGCCAGGAGCGTTCGTCATCGCGTGGCGCGCCCGGCGGAGAGTCCGGGTCGATGGCAGGCATGTTGTCCGCCAACCACTCTCGCGCGCGGGCGGCGAACTCCGCGACGGTTTCGGCTGCCGTCATCCGGCGTTCACCATCGACCGGACCGCCTTCTCCGACTCGTACACCCTCAGGTTGTGCTCCTCGGGAGTGCCAAACATAGAGCGGTACAACGTAACCCGTCTCAGGTACAGATGCAGGTCGTGCTCCCAGGTGACACCGATGCCGCCGTGCATCTGCACGCACGCCTGAACGACGCGCCCGGCAGTCTCCCCCACGTAGGACTTGGCGATGCTGGCCGACAGGCCCGCCTGGGGCGCGCCGGCGGCCACATCGGCGACCGCCGCGGCAGTGGTGGCGCGGCACGCCTCCAGCCACAGCTTCATGTCGGCGAACCCGTGTTTGAGCGCCTGGTACGACGCGAGCGGGCGACCGAACGTATGCCGGTCCAGCGCCCATTTGACGGTGAAGTCGAAGACCGTCTGCAGGACGCCGACCACCTCCGCGCACTGCAACACCTGAGCGATCTGGCTCTGCCGCTCGATCAACGCCGGCGTCTCGGCCGCGCCCCCCACGGCCGCCGACCGCTCCACCACCACACCGTCGAACTGCACCCGCGCGTACTGCTTAACCAGGTCCACCGACTGCTGCGGCACGATCCGTACGCCCGGCGCGTCCGTCCGGACCAGGAATTGGCGAACGTCAGAAGCATTTGGGCCGCATCGCGCCACCACCAGCAGCAGCGCGCTCTGGGCGCCGGCCTCGACGCGGTCCTTGGTGCCGTCGATGCGGTACCCGGCGTCGGTTTCGGTGGCCGTCACCGTCGGATCCTGCGGCGCCCAGCCCCGGCCCGGCTCGGACACCGCCCACGAGGCCACCGTTTCGCCCGACATCAGCGACTCGATCGTGTCGGCGTGCGCTTGCGCCTCGGCGCAGCCGGCCAGCGCGGCGAGCACGATGCTGACCGGGTACAGCGGTCCGGGCGCGACCGTCTTGCCCAGCTGCTCGGCGACCATGGCGAGGTCGGCGATGCCGCTGCCCGACACGCTGCCGCCGCCCAATTCCTCCGGAACCAGCAGACCCGTCCACCCGAGTTCGGCGGCCCGCTGCCACCATGCAGGATCAAAGGACGCGCCCGCGGCGTGCAGCTCGCGGACGTGACGCAGCGGCGCTTCCTTTTGGAGAAAGGCTTGGGTTGTGGAAGCGAAGAGTATCTTTTCGGGAGAGTCGACGGCGGTCATGGTGTCGACAGGGCCTTCCTGGGCATTCGATCGCCGCTGCCAGGGATGCAAGGTGGAAAGTGTGGGTGGATGATCGTCCGCCTCATCGGTCCTCGTCGGAGTTCGCTGGAGACTCTGATGCTATCAATGAGCAATACAGTAAGAGATACCGGAGTCCAGTCGATAATGATGTTGACCAGCGGTGAGCGCGATGCCTAAGGCGAAGGAACCGCGGGAGGATTCGGCCACATCGAAAGCCGACGCCATGGCCCTCCTCGAGGAGGCCGAGGCTGAGGCCGCCGAGGCCGAAGCGCTGGCGGCGGCTGCCCGCGCCCGCGCCCGCGCCGCCAGGCTGCGCCGCGAGGCGCTGGCTAAGGCAGAACCAGAGCCCGAGACCAAAGACGAGGCTGAGGCCGAGCCGGAGGCCGCCGCAGAACCCGAGAGCAAGGCTGAGCCCGAGAGCACGGCCGAGCCCCAGCCCCGGGCCGACGAGGCGGAAGCCGCGGAGGCCGAGCCCGAAGAGACGGCCGATGAGGAAACCTCCGACGAGACCGCCGAGGCCACGGAACCGGCGGCGGGGGCGGCCCGGTGGCGGCGCTGGCTGCCGTCACTGTCCGTGACGTGGAAGGCGGCGGCGATCATCCTGATCGTCGGCTTCGGCGCGGCCAGTGGATACATGGTCTGGCAACACAATGCCGCCACCGAGCGAGACCAGCGCGCCGCGAGGTTCGTCGCCGGTGCCAGGCAGGGCGTTGTCAACATGACCTCCCTGGACTTCAACAATGCCCAGCACGACGTCCAGCGCGTCATCGACAGCTCCACCGGACAGTTCAGGGACGATTTCCAGCAGCGCGCAAAAGATTTCACGACGGTCGTCGAGCAGTCCAAGGTCGTCACCGAAGGAACGGTCAACAGCGCGGCCCTTGAATCCATGGACGACCATTCCGGAACGGTATTGGTCTCCGCGACCTCGAAGATCACCAATTCCGCGGGCGCCAAGGACGAACCGCGCGCGTGGCGGCTCCGCGTGACCGTGACCGATGACGGCGGACAGTACAAGATGTCGAAAGTTGACTTCGTGCCATGACCGAAAAGACGCCCGAGGCAACCGAAAAGCCCGCAACGCAGGAATCGCCCGCGCGACCCACCCGGAACCGGCTACGCATGCTGCGCAACGCGAAACTCGTTCCGGTGATTTTGATCGTGCTGCTGCTGATCTCCGGCGGATCGGCGGCGTGGCTGTACTTCCGGCAGTACAAGCCCGCGCAGCAGACCAGCCCCGACGTGGCCCGGGCGGTGGTCAGCGCGGCATCGGATGGAACGGTGGCGCTGCTGTCCTACTCACCGGAGTCGCTCGACAAGGACTTTGCCGCCGCCAAGTCGCACCTCGCCGGGGACTTCCTGTCCTATTACAACCAGTTCACCTCGGAGATCGTGGCTCCGGCCGCCAAACAAAAGTCGCTGAAAACCACGGCTCACATCATGGGCGCGGCGGTGTCGGAGCTGCATCCGAATTCGGCCGTCGTTCTGGTCTTCGTCGACCAGAGCACCACGAGCAAGGACAAGCCCGATCCGTCGATGTCGGCCAGCAATGTGTTGGTGAGCATGACCAGGGTCGACAACCACTGGCTGATCACCAAGTTCGACCCGATCTAAGCCACGCGACCCGAGCGCTACATCGCGAACACGCGGCGCAGCGTCTGCGCGTGCAGCGCCCGGTTCTCTTGGGACACAACCCAATCCGGAACCAGCGCATCGAAGCCGTTGAAAGTCGCGGCAATAACGTGCAGCTCGGTGTGAACGTAGGCGTGTAGCAGCCTGTTGGCATAGTCGATCGCCTCGTCACGGCATGGGTCGATCTCGGAGCAGCTGATAAACGTGGGCGGCAGGCCCTCCAGGTTCGCCCGATGCGCCGGAACGTGTTGACCGTTGGCGCCGGCTTGACTGAGGTAGTGGTTCCACGCCCGGCTCACCGCGGGACCGTTGAGCCCCGGCGTGCGCTGGAATTCGCGCCGCGATTGGGTGGCGTCGGAGTCCAGCATCGGCTGATGCAGGATCTGCACCAGGATCTGCGGACCTTCGTCGTCGAACATGCGCTGGGTCAGGCCCGCGACCAGTGCGGCGCCGGCGTCGCGGCCCATCACCGCGATCCGGCCGACATCCACGTTCAGCTCGGTGCAGTTGCGGATGGCGTAGTAAAAGCCCGCCTCGACGTCGTCCAATGCCGCCGGGCAGGGGTTTTCCGGCGCCAGCCGGTAGTCGACCGAGACCACCAGGCATCCGGCGTCCCTGGCCAGCTCAACGCATTGCGCGTGATCGGTGTCGAGGTTTCCGGTCACGAAGCCTCCGCCGTGGGCATAGAGGACCAGGGGTGTGCCCGAAGCGTCTTGCGAGGGGCCCCGATATAAGCGGAGGTTGAGCTGCTGGCCTCCCGGCCCGGGGATGGATCGCGATTCGATGGTCACTCCGTCGGTGCCGACTGCAGCGGCACGCTTTGCGGCCAGCAAATTGGCGTGTTCCCGCTCGGCAGAAAGCGTCTCGGCCTGGAATTCGACGATGCCCACATCGATCGCGGCCTCGCGCAGCACCGGGTCGATGCGGTTAAGACCTTGCGGCCGCGTCAGATCCGTTTGTGTCATACCCTCTCAACTTCCGTCCGGGAAACCCTCTTCAAGGTAGACCTGCGATTCCATGTGGTGAAAGATGCGGTACCCGTCGCCGCGAGGAGTGAGTAGCCAGGTGATCCAGCTGGTGCCGGTGTGCGCGATATCGGATTCTTCTCCGGTGAAGCTCCATCGGCTCAGCAGCACGCAGCGAACAATGCCGCCGGCGAGTTCCTCGGCGCACCACAGCCGCGATGACATCGATGCCCGCTTCAAGCGGCCGGCCAGCCGGGCCCAATGCCTGTCGAGTGCGTCGGCGCCGATCAGCGGCGTCGCGTACTCGTCGCCGATGTACATCGGCCGCGGATCGTCACGCTCCCAGAGGTCGGCGACGCCGGCGATATCCAGCGCCGCCCATTTCGCGTCGTATTCGCCGATCAGAGCGCTCAACTTGGCGGTCAGATCGGCCATCGCTCACCGTTCCCCGGGCAACGCCTTGACGGTTGCGGGTAGCCCGTAGAGCGCGGTCGCGTTACCGCGCATGATCCGCTCGCGCTGGTCGGCGGGGAACCGGTTGATGGCGTAGGTCGGAGCGTCGTAGCTCCAGTGCGGGTAGTCGGTCGAGAACATGAGATTGTCGCCGAGGTCCATCATCTGCAGGTACTCGCGAAACTGCACGGTGTCGGTGTCCTCGAGCGGCTGCGTGGTGAACCGGACGTGTTCGCGCACATACTCCGAGGGGCGGCGACGCACATGCGGCAGGTCGCCGCGGCGGGCTTCCCAAATCCTGTCCATCCGCGACATCACCGGCATCGCCCAGGTGAAGCCGCCCTCAACGAAGACCACCCGGAGGTCGGGATGGCGATCGAACGCACCGTCGAACACCAGGCTCATCAGGTGCGAGACGTACAGCAGCGGCCAGGACGCGAAGAAGTCATGCCAGTGCGCGGGGTTGCCTACCGGGTACAACGGAATCAACTCGAAGGGCGTCTGACCCATCAGGTGCGTGGCCACCGGGAATCCGTTGCGCGAGGCGGCCTCGTAGAGCGGGTCGAAATGCGGGTTGCCGAAAGGGATTCCACGCGTCTGCGGGGTCATCAGCACCTGTGCCATGTACGGATGCCCGGCCCACCGCTCGACTTCGCGGGCCGCCTGCTCGGGCGTTTGCGCGCTGACGCTGATCGACCCGCGCCACCGGCCATGCCAGTTGTATTTGTCGAGCCAGACGTCGGCGAGCCAGTCGTTGTGGGTCGACTTCAGCACATGCTCGGCCTGCGGCAGCTGCGCGTCACACATCGGCTCCAGCGTCGCGATGCTGACGCCGGCGTCGAGCAGCAACTGCTTGGCGGCGAAATCCGGGTCGCTGCCGGCGACTCCGCCGTCGGGCGGGGCCGCGTCGAGGCGCAGCGACATCGTCTTGTACGAGTCCGGCGTGTCGTAGAAGTGCGGCACGGGGCTGACGGCATTTCCCGTCGGCCAGATCTTGTCCACCCATTCGGCCGGGGCGTAGGACTTGAGCACCTCGGCGGAGACGGGTAGCGGGTGCACATCGGTGTCGACGATGGTGACCGCGATTTCGTCCTCCTGACCCGTTGGTGAGTCGACTCGCTCGATCGTTGTCATCACACACGCTCCTTGATCCCGTAGAGCTCACTGGCGTTCCGCCACAACACCTTGTCGCGTTGCGCATCGTCGAGTCCCTCGGCCATCGCGTCCGGCGACGAGGTGGACCAGTGCGGATAGCTCGACCCGTACATCAGCAGGTCGGACTTGCCGCTGAACTCCATCCAGCGCTGCATCGCGCCGGTGTCGACCGGTCCGTCGAACGCCGACGAGCAGAACCGGACATGGCCGGGCAGGTACTCGCTGGGATAGCGGTCCACCCACGGTGTTTGGTCCCGCATCGACAACCAGAAGGTGTCCAGTCGCCACATCAACGGGGTGAGGATGTCGTAACCGCCGTCGGCGAACACGAATTTCAGGCTCGGGTGCCGGCCGAACACGCCCTCGACGATGAGGGTTGCCAGGTGCACGAAGTAGTTCAGCGGCATGAAGGCCGCATATCCCGGGTAGGTGTGCGCGTGGCCGGCGAACGTGGGCGGATGGTCGACGCCGTTGCCGCCGTTGATGTGCACCGCGACCGGCAGGCCGTGGGCGGCCGCGGCCTCCCAGATGGGCTCGAACATCGGTTTGCCGTACGGCTCGCGCGACTGCATCGGAACGCCGACCTGCACCAGCTTGGGATGCGCAGCGAGGCGCTCGATCTCGGCGACCGCGCCCTTCGGGTCCTCGGGGTTGACGCGGATGGTGCCACGGAAGCGGCCGGTGGTGTCGGGTTCCAGCCACCGGTCCAGCAGCCAGTCGTTGACCGCGGCGCAGATCCTGCTGTTGAGCAGGTAATCCGCGATGTTTCCGCGGGTCAGCGGGTTCAGGATCGCGTAGTCCACGCCGTTTGAGGACAAATGGCGGCCGACGGTGTCGGGATCCGACCCCGGGTAGTTCTCTCCGTAGAGGTCTTGGCGGTAATCGCCGCCCGGCGCCTGGTACCACTGCTGCTCGACATCGGGGATCGCCCGCAGCTTGTGGGCATCGGGGAGATAGCGCCGGATCTCGGCGTTGTAGCGGAAGTGCGGCTGCACATTGGTATCTATGACGTTGGGGCTCATGCTGTCAGGTACACCTCACCGTCGGTGACGTCGACTTCGTAGGTGCGGACGCGGCGTCGCGGATCGGCGACGTTTTGGCCCGTCGTGACATCGAATTCCCAGTTGTGCCAAGGGCATCGAACGATGTGGCCGTCCCGCACCCGGCGCATCCGATCGGGCGATTCCGGAGCCGACTCGTTGGTGCCGCCGATCAGGCCCAGGCACAGCGGCGCACCCTCGTGCGAGCAATAGTTCACGATCGCGTACAGGGCACCGCGCACGTTGTATACGCCCACGCCGAACTTCCCGACGTCAACCAGTTTCATGCCGCCGGGTGGCAGCTCGTCGAGGAAGCACACGAAACGCCGCGTGGGCACCTGCTGAATCTCCGCCTTCTTGACACCAGGGTCAATACTGTGCCCATTACGGTAACTACTACAAGACCGTTGGGCTTCGTTGCTATTTATACTATGATAGCGATATTCCCTTCGATACAAACCCGCCATACCGGCTGTTCAGGAGGAGCGCGGATGACGCTCAGCACCGACCCGGGCGGCCAGCCCGTCACTCTCGACCTCACCGGCGAAACCAGCCCGTATCCGTTCTTCGAGTACATGAGGCGCACCGACCCGGTCTGGCATGGTGCCCTGGCGGACCACTCCCAAATGCCGGAGGAGATGCGCCCGCCCGACGAATGGGTCCTGTTCGGTTACGACGACCTGTTCCAGGCGTTCCGCGACGACCGCATTTTCAGCTCGCACAAGTACGACGAGACCATCGGTTTGGTGATGGGCCACACCATCCTGGCGATGGGCGGCAAGGAACATCACGACCACCGCAACCTGGTGGCCAAGGCGTTTCGCGCCACCGCGCTGGAGCGCTGGGAGCCTTCGGTCATCGGGCCGGTCTGCGATCGGCTGGTCGACGAAATCAAGAACGATGGTCACGCCGACCTGGTGAAGGCGGTGACCTTCGAATTTCCGACGCGGATCATCTCCACACTGCTCGGACTCCCCCGCGAGGATCTCGACCTCTTCCGGCGACTGTCGCTGGACCTCATCTCGATCCCCACCGACATCGAGGCGGGGCTCAACGCGGCGACCGAGCTGCATGGCTACTTCCTCAACCAGGTCGAACAGCGGCGGCGCAAACTCACCGACGACATCATCGGCGATCTGGTCGCCGCTGAAATCGACGGCGAGAAGCTCAGCGACGAGGCGATCATCGCGTTCCTGCGCCTGCTGTTGCCCGCCGGACTCGAGACCACCTATCGCTCGTCGGGCAACCTGCTGTACCTATTGCTGACGCATCCCGAGCAGTTGGCGATGGTCTCCCGGGACCGATCACTGATTCCGAGCGCGATCGAAGAGGGCCTGCGGTTCGAAACCCCGTTGACCATGGTGATGCGGACGACGACCGAGGAAGTCGAAATCGGTGGCAAGACAATCCCATCCGGAGCGCAGATCGACATGTGCATGGGCTCGGCCAACCGCGACGACAGCCGCTGGACCGATCCGAACACGTTCGACATTCAGCGGCCCCGCCAGGCACACATCGCGTTCGCCGGCGGCATCCACATGTGCCTCGGCATGCATCTGGCGCGCCTGGAAACGCGGGTCATGTTGAACAGCCTCTTCGACCGGGTCAAGGATTTGGCGTTTGTGCCCGACGACGGAACCGGCGAGGAGTCGAAAATCGTCGGGCTCACCTTCCGGTCGCCCAACAAGCTTCCGGTCACGTTCAGCCCGGCCGCATGAGAAGCCGCGCGGCTATCCTCCACGATGTCGGAGGGCCCTGGTCTGTCGAGGAATTCGAGCTTGATCCGCCGAAAGCGGGCGAAGTTCTGGTCGAGATGGCCGCCGCCGGGTTGTGCCATTCCGACGACCACATCCTCAAGGGCGACATGTCGGCGCCCAACGAGGTGATGCGATCCCTCGGGCTGCCCACCATGTTCCCGATGATCGGCGGCCACGAGGGTTCCGGCATCGTGCGTGAAGTCGGCGAGGGCGTCACCGGCGTGGTGCCCGGCGACCACGTGGTGATGTCGTTCGTCGCCGTGTGCGGACAGTGCCGCTGGTGCGCGACCGGGATGGAGTACATCTGCGACGTCGGCATCGGCACCATGATTCCGGGAATGCCCACCGATGGCACCTTCCGGCATCACACCGCCGACGGCCGAAATCTGGGCCACATCGCCAAGGTCGGTGCGTTCGCGGAACACACTGTTGTATCGACGAATTCGCTCGTGAAGATCGAGCCGGACCTGCCGCTGGCGCCGAGCGCGCTGCTGTCGTGCGCGATCCCGACCGGCTACGGTTCAGTCGCGAACCGCTCCAACATGCGCGCTGGGGACACCGTCGTCGTGATCGGCGTCGGCGGGATCGGCACGGGAGCGATCCAGGGCGCCCGGATTAACGGCGCCGCGCAGATCGTCGCCGTCGATCCCGTTGAGTTCAAACAGAAGTCGGCGTTGCAGTTCGGCGCGACCCACAGCGTCGCGACGGTCGATGAGGCGCTCGACCTGGTGCGCGGCCTGACGTACGGGGTGATGGCCGACGCGGTGGTGGTCTCACCGTCCTTGATCACCCCCGACGACGTGCGCGACGCGGTGAAGCTAACCCGCAAGGGCGGGACCTGTGTGCTCACCGGGATGACCTCGCAGTTGACTCGGTCGGTCAACATCGATCTGCAGGACTTCATCCTGATGAACAAGACGTTGGCGGGCACCATATTCGGCTCCTGCAACCCGAAGTCGGACGTCGCCCGGCTGGCCACGCTCTACCAAACCGGGCAACTGCAACTCGACGAGATGATCACCAGGCGCTATCGCCTCGACGACATCAACGACGCCTACGACGACCTGCTCAACGGCAAGATCGTCCGGGGCATCATCGATTACGGGATCAGCTAGTCCTTGCGGCCCATCGCCCGCTGGGCTTGACCGTAGGCGTCGATGGGGCTGTGCAGCGCCAAGCCGCCATCGGCGTGCACGATTTGGCCGGTCACCCAGGGCAATTCGAGAACGCCCACGATGGCGCCGGCCACGTCGCCCGCGTCACCCACGCCGCCCAGGGCGGTCCGCTCGGTCAGTCCCTCCACCCAGCCGGGAAGCTGTTCGGGTTTCGCCAGCATCGGCGTCCGGGTGACACCAGGCCCGACGGCGTTCACCCGGATGCCGTGCACACCCCATTCCACGGCGGCGACCTTCACCAGCATGTCCACGCCCGCTTTGGACACGCAGTAGGCGCCCATGTCGCGGTCGGCGAGGGTGCCGCTGATGCTCGAGACCGCGACGATCGAGCCACCCACGCCGGCGTCGACCATGGCCCGTGCCCCGGCCCGGATGGTCAGCCAGGTGCCGGTGAGGTTGACCGCCAACACCCGCTCCCATTCCGCGGGCGGCTGTTCGAGCAGCATGCCCGACGCGCCGATCCCTGCGCAGGTCACGACCCGGGTGGGCACGCCGTGGCTGCGCACGGTTTGTTCCATCGCGGTCGATACGGCTTCGGGATCGCTGACATCGCAAGCGATGTCGCCGCCGGACAGGTCCCACACCACGACCCCGTGACCGGCCTCGCGCAGCCGCGCTGCAACCTCGCGACCGATCCCCGACCCACCGCCGGTCACCAGGGCGATCGGGGCGGTCACGGCGCGACCCCCAGTTTGGCCAGGGTGCGGTCCCACAACTCGCGCTCGAGCTGGGGATCATAAGCCGCACGATTGGCCTTCGCGATCTTGCGCTTCACGTAGTACTCGCCAGACGTCCAATCGACGCCGGGCCTGCTCGACGCGAACCAGACCAGCTGGTCGGCTCCCTGGTCCGCGGTGAGCGTAAATCGGGCGCTTATCGGCACGCGGTACTTCATGAACGTGAGAAACCGTGACCCCGATGCCTCGCCGAAATTCGAGTTGACGAAGCCGGGGTGAAACGTCGCGGTCGACAACCCGCTGGCATGGTATCGCCGATGTAACTCCATGGTGAACAACACAATTGCCAGTTTGCTCAAGGCATACGCGACGCTGGGTCGGCGTCCTGCCGTGCTGTCCAGGTCGGAGATCCTGACTCGCGGAAGCAGCCGCTGTGACGAGCTCGTCGTGTTGATGACGGAGGCACGCGACTCAACGAGCACCTCCACCAACTGCGTGGTGAGCAGAAACGGCGCCAGGTAATTGACCTGGAACGTTATCTCGTGCCCATCAACCGTGTTGTGGACGTCGGTGAACATGCCTCCGGCGTTGTTGGCCAACACGTCGATGCGCGGGTATTGGGAACGAATCTTGTCCGCCAGCGCCCGAACCTGGGACAGGTCGGAAAAGTCGGCCACGAAATAGTCGGCATCCAATTCGGCGGCCACCGCGGCGGTCTTGCTTTCCGAGCGCCCCACCACGATGACGTTCTCGCCGCCACTGTGCAGCCGACGGGCCGCCGCGGCACCGATGCCGTCGCTGGCACCCGTGATGAGAATCGTCCTGCGCGCCATTGCCTGGTCCTCCACGGGGAGTCTAGCGAGCGCGATCTAAGCGGACCGCTCAGCGGCCGCAGCCCGATTCAGGCCAACGAGTAGCGCACCGGCAAATGCTTGAGGCCACCGACAAATGTTGTCGCGACCAGCTCCGGATCACCGGTCAGCTCAATGGATTTGAGCCTCGGCACCAGCTCGGAGAAGAAGCTGTTGACCTCCATGCGAGCCAGGGCGGCGCCCATACAGAAGTGCACGCCATAGCCGAAGGCCAGGTGCTTGTTGGGGTCACGCCCGACGTCGAAGCGGAACGGGTCGTCGAAGACATCCTCGTCGCGATTCGCCGACACGTACGACAGCAGCACGGACTCGCCCGCTCCGATGGGCACCCCGCGCACGACGGTGTCCTCCGCGGCGGTGCGCATGAACTCCTTCACCGGGGTGACCCAGCGGATCATCTCCTCGGTGGCCAGTGGCATCAAGTCGAGGTTGTCGCCCAGCCGCTCGCGCTGGTCCGGGTTCTCGATGAGTGCCTGCATGCCACCGGAGATGGTGGCGCTGGTGGTGTCGTGTCCCGCAGTGGCGACGATGAGGTAGTACGACACGGTGTCGATGTCGGACAACGGCTCGCCGTCGACGCGGGCGTTGGCGATCGCCGACGCGAGGTCCTCGGTCGGGTGCTCGCGGCGTGCCGCGGTCACGCCGTTGAAGTATTCGAACATGTCCATCAACGCCGGCAGCTGGTCCTCGTTGGTGCTGCCGCGCTTGAACTCCGAGTCATCGCTGCCGAACAGCTCCTGGGTCAGCTTGAGCATGCGGGGAAAGTCGGCCTCCGGCAGCCCCAGCAACGACATGATCACGTAGAGCGGGTAATTGACCGCCACCTGCTGCACAAAGTCGCACTCGGGGCTCGACGCCATCATCTTGTCGACATAGATCTTGGCCAGTTCGTCGACGCGAACCTTCAACGCCCGCATGGCCTTTGGACGAAACCAATCGGAACCGATCGCGCGCACCACCCGGTGCTGCGGGTCGTCCAGGTGGATCAGCGTGCGCACCCCCGCCGCGGCCTGCATCTCGTCGCCTTCCGCGGTCGTCAGGACCGGGCGTGGCCAGTTGGTGAAGAGCATGTTCTCGCGCTCGATGTCCATGATGTCGGCGTGCTTGGTGATCGCCCAGAACGGCCGGTAGTTCGGCACGTCGACCCAGGACACCGGCGCGTTCGCCCGCAGGTGAGTCAGCGCCGCGTGCAGCCGCGCCTCGTCGGTGTACGCCAGCGGATCCGTTAGCAGCTTGGCGGCGTCATCCATCGTGGGCGTGCTCACTGGCGAAACTCCTTCAGTGCGGTGGCAATACAGTCCGGAGAGGCTTTGAAAAATATCGGCAGGACGCGGTCGACCACGCCCTCGCAACGACTTCGGAGCGCGGCGCCAACCGTGTCCACCGGGCCGACGACCGCGAACGCACCGAGCATTTCGTCGTCGATGAGCGAACCCATGGCGTCCCATTCGCCTTCCTTGGAGAGGCGGTTCAGGTCGGCGTGCAGGTCGCCCCAACCGTGCACGTCGAGCACTGTGCGGTACGCCGGTGTGGATCCGTAGAACGCGATCTGCTTGCGCGCGGCGGTCATCGCCGCCGCCAGCTCGGCGTCATTGTCGCCCGTCGCGACCATGACTTCGGATGACACCTCGAAGCCACTGCCGTCCCGGCCGGAGCGCTGCATGCCTCGCCGCAGCGCCGGCAGCGTCACCTCTTCGAGGTAGCGCTTCGAGACCATCGGGTGACCGAGGTGGCCGTCGGCGACCTCGCCGCACATTTCGGTCATGGTCTCGCCGACGGCGGCGAGGAAGACCTTCGGCGGCGGGTGGGGGTGCGGCTCGGGGGTGAACATCGGGGTCATGATCTTGTGCGTGTAGAAGTCGCCCTCGAAGCGCAGCTTGGTGCCGTCCTTCCAGGCGGACCAGATCGCGCGCAGCGCGGAAACGAATTCGCGCATCCGGCGCGCCGGGTGACTCCACGGCATGCTGAACCGCTTCTCGATGTGGGGCTGGATCTGGGTGCCCAGCCCAAGGATGAATCGACCCTTCGAGTACGCCTGCAGGTCCCAACCGACATTGGCGACGATCATCGGATTGCGCGCGAACGCCACCGCGATGTTGGTGCCGAGCTGGAGGCGCGACGTGTGTTCGGCGGCAAGCAGCAGCGGCAGAAACGGGTCATGACTGGTTTCGGCGGTCCAGCCCCCGTCATATCCCTGCTGCTCGAGCGCGGCGGCCGCCTCGGCCACCACCGCCAGTCGATTGGGGATGCCCCCGTCGATCTTGAGGCGGGTGGCTTCAGCCATGCGGGTAACTTTACAGTAAGCAATCCAGTATGTGACCCTGCAAGTTCCAACTAGGCGATCGCAGCCGCACGAGGTAGGACAGAAGCATGACGAAAGCCCAGGACTGGGGTGAGACGCTGCAGGATCTCGGCCGCCGCCGCCAGCGCGCATTGGCCATGGGCGGGCCGGAGCGCCTCGACAAGCACCGCGGCAAGGGCAAGCTCGACGCCCGCGCGCGGATCGAGCGGCTGCTCGACGCGGGCACGTTCCGCGAGCTCGGCACGCTCGTTGGCGGTGAGGTCGCGGCCGACGCGCTCGTCGTGGGCTCCGGCGCGATCAACGGCACGCCGGTAATGCTGGGCGCCGAGGACTTCACCACGATGGCCGGCAGCATCGGTCCCGGAGGCAACTCCAAGCGATACCGCATCGCCGAACTGGCGCTGCGCGACAAGATTCCGCTGGTGATGCTGCTCGAGGGCGCGGGCTTTCGTCCCACCGGCGGGCACTACGGACGCAGCCCGACCGACCTGCTCGCCCAGGCGCAGTGCTCGGGTCGCGTTCCGACCGTAGCGGCGGTGCTCGGCCCGTCGGCCGGGCACGGCGCGCTGGTGGCCCCGGTGTGCGACTTCCGGATCATGAGCGCCCAGGGCGCGATCTTTACGGCCGGGCCGCCGGTCGTCAAAGAGTCGACGGGAGAAGACATCTCGAAGGAGGACCTCGGTGGACCGGACGTCGCTCTGCCCAGCGGGGTGATCCACAACGTCGCCGAGGACGACGAAGCCGTGCTCGACGATATCCGGCGCTACCTGTCGTACTTCCCGCCGAGCGCGTGGTCCTACCCGTCGCCGCTGCCCGCCTCCGAGACCAGCGAGCCGCGGCAGACGCCGGAGCTGCTCGACATCGTCTCCCGCGACAACCGCCGCGTGTACGACATGCGCGCCGTGCTCGACGTGATCTTCGACCGGCCGGACTGGTTCGAGGTCCAGCCGCAGTTCGGCAAGGCGATCATCTGCGCGCTGGCCCACCTCGGCGGTCATCCGGTCGCGGTGGTGGCCAACCAGCCCCAGGTGCTCGCCGGCTCCATCGACGCCGCCGCCGCGGACAAGGCGGCGCATTTCATCATGGTGGCCGACTCATTCCATCTGCCGATCGTTTTCCTCGCCGACAACCCCGGGATGCTGCCCGGCAGTCGGTCCGAGCGCAGCGGTGTGCTGCGTGCCGGGGCCCGAATGTTCGCGGCGCAGACGGCGGCCACCACCTTGAAGCTGCACCTCACGCTGCGCAAGGCGTACGGATTCGGTTCCATGGTCATGTCGCTGCTGGGGTTCGACCACCAGGTCGCGACCTTCGCCTATCCCGGCGCGACGATGGGCGCCATGAGCGCGGCGGCGCTGAGCAGGGCGTCGCACGCCGGCGAGGACCTGTCGGAAAAGCTGCGGAACGCCGAGTTGCAGGCGTCGTATCGGTCGGCCGAGGGCATGGGATTCGACGAACTCATCGACCCTCGCGAGACCCGTGACGCGTTGCTCGCATCCCTGCTGCGGGGCCTGTCCAGCCGCCAGGCCGCCGCCGAACCGGTGACCCGAACCGTCATCATGCCCTGAGGCGATACGCCGTGACGACGGGTTCGAGCTCGTCGGGCGTCGCCCCGTGCAGGATCACCGCGTCGGCCCCGTAGTCGAATTCCTTGCGGATGCGGTCCACACACTGGTCCGCAGACCCGGTAGCCGACGGTTCCAGCCATTCGTCGGGTATCAGCGTCGCGATGTGCTCGATCTGCTCGGGCGTGGCCTTGTGATCGATCCCGCCCGCGATCGACGTCACCACCGCGTCTTCCCGAAACCGTTGCAGCACAGCGGGATCCCACTTATTGGTCTGCACCAACAGGTCGCCGTAGCCCTGCAGATAGGTGGCCAGGCGCGCGACGGTCTTCTTCAGCCGCAACCGCTCGGGAAGGTGGTCGCCGATCGTCGCGAAACACGACCACACCCGGACGCTGTCGGGATCGCGGCCCGCCTTCTCCGCGGCCGACTTCACCGTTTTCACGCAGCGCTGCACCGTCTCCGGGGTGAAGTAGGTGTGCAAGATGACGTCGTCGAATACCCGGCCGCCGAGCGCGAGCGTCTGGGGCCCGAAGGCAACCAACGCCAGGCGAATGTCTTCGTTGAAGTCCGGATCCAGAAACAGGATTGGGTACTTGCCCATCGGGCCGTCGTGGTTGAAGATCATCTCCCCATGCCAGAGCCGGCGCATGACCTGGGCCCAGTCCTCCATCTGCGCGGTCGTGACCGCGGGAATGCCGAATGCTCCATAGATCGCGGCGATGCCGCGGCCGATGCCCAGGGTGAAACGGCCAGCCGAAAGCCGGTGCATGGTGGTGGCCCACGATCCGGTGATCAGCGGATGACGGGTGTTGTGATTGGTTGCGGCCGTGGCGATCTGCATCCGGTTGGTCACCGCGCACGCGGCGCCGACGAGCGACGAGGCCTCCTTGACGTTCCAGCGCTCGGAGATGAACGCGGTGCCGAAGCCCAGTTCCTCACCGCGGCGCGCCTCGTCCATCAAGGTCGCCGGTCCCTCGCCGCCGGCCCCGGCCAGCAGGTAGTAGCCCAATTCGTCCAGCGGGCGATCGCTCAATTCCAAACCCCTTGCTTGTAGCCGCAATTCCAGACCTCGACGATCTTGCCGTCGACGATGCGGAACACCTCGATGCTGGCGACGTTGGTATTGGTCCCGTCCTTGGTGGTCATCGTCGAGTCGTAGACGATCGCGACGTGCTCACCGTCGTCGCCGGCGACCAGGATGTTCAAATCGAAGCGCAAGCTGTCGAACAACTCCCAGAGGTCCTTGACGCGATTGACCGCCTGCTCGCGGGTCAGGGTGTGCGCCTCCCCCACCTC
The DNA here is from genome assembly GCF_001954215.1 of Mycobacterium sp. IS-2888. NCBI lineage: Bacteria > Bacillati > Actinomycetota > Actinomycetes > Mycobacteriales > Mycobacteriaceae > Mycobacterium > Mycobacterium sp. IS-2888. The sequence goes on along the minus strand of NZ_MBET01000099.1, from coordinate 198,854 downwards.
GTGCCGAATCACGGTGTCGGCGAACAACTCCTCGGCCAGCGTCAGGTTGCGTTGGTTCCACACCACGAGGTTGTAGAGCTCGACCACTTCGCGGGCGGTCCGAACGAGTGCCATCAGCCGGTGGCCGCGTCGTCGGCGATCCCGCGCAGGAATCGCTCGGTGACCCGCTGCACGCGCCGGGAGAACACGTGGCCGACGTGGCCGCCGTCGTACCAGTACAGCTCCCCACCCCAGCGTTCCTGCAACGCAATCGCGGGTTCGCGCATCGCCATCCGGTCGTGCCACGCCCCGACGATGAGCCGGCGGTGCGGAGGCGGGGCGGGATCCACCGCGAGCGGGTCGACCACCGATGCCAGCTTCGCGATCTCCGGGGACCCCAAGAGCTCCCGGAACCCGTTACGCGACGGCCCCCACCGCGCCAGGTGTCGCGCGATCATCGCGTTGAGCCCCAGGATCGGGGTGTACAGCGCCACCGCGTCGATCTGCCTCTCCAGGTGGGAAACCAGCGCCGCGACCGGCGTGCCCATCGAAATCCCCGCCACCACAACGGCGGTGGCTTGTGGCTGCACCCATCGAACGACGGCGCGCACCTCTGAGACCGCGCGCATCATGCCGGCGACGTTGCCCAGCGGATCCATGTCCGGGTAGGCGGGCCATTCGCGGCGGCGGCACCCGTGGCCGGGCTGTACCGGCATCGCGACGTTAAATCCCAGCCCGTGATGTATCCGGCCGATTCGAGACAACAACAGGTCTTCCGTGCCGCCCTGGCCGGCGCCGTGCACCCATACCAGCCATGGCCTCGGGCCGTCGCGGTGCCGGCACAGGTGCACCGCCGCCCGCGCCGGACCACCCAGGCCCTCGGCTTCCAGAGTGCTGGGCAGCGCCGGGTCGTGCTCGAACATCATCCGCGCGTAGGCCAGCCCCGCGATGCGCCGCCGCCGTAACGACGTCACCCGCAACGGTTTTGGGTCGGCGTGCGCACGGTCGATGCCCAGCTCCGACAGCTCCTCGGCCGCCGCGGAGCACGAACTCAGCGGCCGCAGCGGACCGGGGACCCCGCCCAGCAGCGAGAAGCCGCTCAGCACAAGCTCGTCCAGCATGACCTCGCCGAACTGACGCACGCCGCGCCGCGACACCGGGACCCAGCCCGTCGACTCGTTGAGACCTGACACCGTCCTCGGCAGCACCATGCCCAGCTCGCGCGCGGCGAGGCCCAAACCGCTCAATGCCTTAGCCACCGCCATCACTGAGCTTCAGGATGGTTCGGGTCAGATGCAGGGTCTTGATCAGCCAGTTGCCGTCCCGCTTCTCGTACGTCTCGCGATAGTGGCCGGCCCCATGCAACTCGTGGCCGTCGCCGAAGACGATCCAATCTTCCATCGCCCAGATTCCGGTCGCGGTGGTGTCCGAGGTGAGGGTGATCTCCGGGGTGTGGCAGTGATGCATGGTGGCCGCGTTCTCGAGCCCGCCCAGCACCATCGGGACGAAGTTGTCGACACCCTCCAGTGGCGGCGCCGTCTTGGGATCGGCCCCACCAGTAGAGACCGCCATATCCAGGTACACCACCACGTCGGTCGTGAATACGCCGCGCCAGCCCTCGACATCTTTGGCGTCCAGGAACCGGCAGTAGCGCGCCTTGAGTTGCCGGATCGCTTCGAGCTCGTCAGCCGCTGTCGTCATTTCGCTCCTTGCCGCGCACCGACCGAACTGCTGAAATCTATACTGTAACGGACTTAGTATCAACGCTCACGGGAGGCGCCGGCGTGAAAGTGCCCTTCACCTGGAAGGTAACCGGCTGGTTCATGGTTGGGTGGTCGCCCGAATTTCCGATCGGCGAGGCGCGGCCGCTGCACTACTTCGGCGAGGATCTGGTGGCCTACCGCGACGAGTCGGGCGAGCTGCATGTCCTGGAGGCGCACTGCAAACACCTCGGTGCGCACATCGGCCACGGCGGCACCGTAGTGGGCGACTGCGTCCAGTGCCCCTTCCACGGGTGGCGCTGGGGCCCCGACGGCACCAATCGATACATCCCCTATCAACCGGACCGGCCCAACCGCGCGCTGCGGCTGCGGGTGTTTCCCGTGCGGGAGCAGTACGACTGCGTGTTCGTCTGGCACCAGCCGGACGGCAAGGAGCCACAGTGGGAGATGCCGGACATCTTCCGCAAGTTCCCTCAATTCGAGACCGACCCGGCGGCCTATTACCGGGCGTATCCGGAGTTCTCCCGGCGCGCGGAGCGCGAACCGGTACATCCGCAGATCGTGGCGGAGAACGCCCCGGACAGCGCCCATTTCGAGTATGTGCACCACGCCACCGTGACGCCCAGGGTGCTGGACTGGAAGATCGTCGACCACGAATGGCGGTTCGTCGCGGGTTGGCCGGACGCCAGCAGCGACGACCCGGAGGATCTCGCGCTGCGATTCCACAGCCACCTGTTCGGTCTGGGCGGGGCGATCAGCGTCTTCGAGGGCGCGCAGAACCATCGGCTGATCTTCACCTGCACACCGGTCGACGACGAGTGCTCCGACCTCTTCTACTCGATCTGGTGGCCTCGAATCCCCGGCGATTCCGCCGATGTGCCTGACGGCAAGTTGCGCGAGGTCATCGAAAAGCAGTTCCTGTCCACCGTCTTCGACGATCTGCAGATCTGGCGCTATCAGAAATATGTGGAGCGCCCACCGCTCTCCAAGGTCGACGCGAAAGGGTATATGGCACTGCGTAAGTGGGCGACCCAATTCTACGAAGTTCCGGCATGACGGCACTTCAAGACCTTGCGGCGCCCGCGCACACCGCGATTGTCACCCAGGAATGCCAGGGCGCGGTCATCGGCCCGCACGCCGGCCTGGCCGCGCTCGCGAAGGAGGCGCGCCGCGTTGCGCTGCCCAACATCGTGCGGCTGCTGCCGGCGGCGCGGGCGGCTGGTGTGCGCGTCGTGCACTGCCTGGTGCAGCGACGGCCCGACGGGCTGGGCTCGAGCCACAACGCGAAGATCTTTGCGCTCGGGCGCGGCGAGGTGGACATCGTCCCCGGCACGCCCGGTGCCGCGGTGTTGCCCGAATTGGGTCCCGAACCAACGGATCTGGTGCTGAGCCGGTGGCACGGCGTCGGGCCGATGGGTGGTACCGACCTTGATGCGGTGCTGCGGAACCTCGGAGTATCCACCATCGTGGTGGTCGGTGTTTCGCTGAATATCGCGATACCCAATGTCGTGATGGATGCGGTCAACGCCGCCTATCGCGTCATCGTGCCCCGTGATGCCGTCGCCGGCATCCCGACCGAATACGGAGAGGCCATCATCGCCAACACCCTGTCGCTGCTGGCGACCATCACCACGACCGACGACCTGCTCGGGGTATGGACACGGCCATGACCGACACCGCAACACAATTCACGGTGCCAGCCGTCGCGACAGCCGTCGCCGCCGCGATTCCCGATCGGGAGTTGCTGATCCAAGGCGAGCGGCGCTACAGCTACGCACAAATCCTCGAGCGATCGAACCGGCTCGCCTCATATCTGCACTCGCGGGGACTGGGATGTCACACCGAGCGCTCAGCGCTCGCCGGACACGAGGTGGGCCAGGATCTACTCGGCATCTACGCATACAACGGGAACGAGTTCGTCGAGGCGTTGCTCGGCACGTTCGCCGCGCGGGTTGCGCCCTTCAACGTCAACTTCCGGTACGTCAAGAGCGAGCTGCAGTACCTGCTGGCGGACTCGGGGGCGACCGCGCTGATCTACCATTCCGCGTTTGCGCCGCGCGTGGCCGAGGTGCTGCCGGACCTGCCGCAGCTACGCGTGCTGATTCAGATCGCCGACGACTCGGGCAACGACTTGGTCTACGGCGCAGTGGATTACGAGACCGTCGTCGCTTCCAGCTCGCCCGCGCCGCCACCGGTGCAGCCGTCGCCCGATGACTTGTACGTCCTGTACACCGGGGGCACCACGGGGATGCCGAAGGGTGTGCTGTGGCGCCAGCATGACATCTTCATGACGTCGTTCGGCGGGCGCAGCCTGATGACCGGGGAGCCCTTCGCCTCCATCGACGAGATCACGGCGGGGGTAGTCGCGGGCCCCGGCACCAAGTTGATGATTCTGCCGCCGCTGATCCATGGTGCGGCCCAGTGGAGCGTGATGATGGCGATCACAACCGGGCAGTCCGTCGTCTTCCCTTCCGTCGTCGATCATTTGGACGCCGACGAAGTGGTGCGCACCATCGAGCGGGAACGACTGCCCGTGGTGACCGTAGTGGGCGACGCGATGGCGCGGCCGCTGCTTGCCGCCATCGAAAAGGGCACAGCCGACGTGTCGTCGCTAGCCGTGGTCGCCAACGGCGGCGCGTTGCTCACCCCGTATGTCAAGCAGCGCTTGATCGACGCGCTGCCCAGCGCCGTCGTCGTCGATGGCGTCGGATCCTCGGAGACCGGTGCGCAGATGCACCACCTGTCGACGTCGGGCGCGGTGTCGACCGGAACCTTCAACGCTGGACCGGACACCTTCGTCGCGGCCGAGGACTTGACCGCGATCCTGCCACCAGGGCACGACGGCATGGGCTGGCTGGCGCAGCGGGGCTACGTTCCGTTGGGTTACAAGGGTGATGCGGCCAAGACCGCCAAGACATTTCCGGTGATCGATGGCGTGCGCTATGCGATCCCCGGCGACCGGGCACGCCACCGCGCCGACGGCAGCATCGAATTGCTGGGCCGCGATTCGGTGACGATCAATTCCGGCGGCGAGAAGATCTTCGTCGAGGAGGTCGAGACCGCGATCGCGTCGCATCCCGCGGTAGCCGATGTGGTGGTGGCCGGGCGCCCGAGCGAGCGGTGGGGCCAGGAGGTTGTTGCCGTGGTCGCGCTGGCCGAAGGCGCCGACGCCAGCGCCGACGAGCTTGTCGCACACGCCGCACAATCCTTGGCTCGCTACAAACTTCCCAAGGCGGTGGTGTTCCGTCCGGTGATCGAGCGCAGCCCGTCGGGCAAGGCCGATTACCGGTGGGCGCGCGAGCAGGCGGTGAACGCGTGAAGTACCAACGCAGATAAACCCATATTGTCTACTGTAAGAATTACAGTACGATCGTACGCGAGGACCGCCCGTTCACGGCAATCATGTTGGAGATCAGGTGACGACCAACGTTCACACCGCCGCCGGCACCGGCGACGAAACCGTCAGCCTGCGCGACCCCTACCCCTTCTTCGCACATAAGCGCCGGCAGGCCGGCATTTTCCGCGGCACCGTGATGGACTACTCGAAGACGCCCGAATCCCTGATGCCCAAACGGGAGTACTCCGCGGTTTCGTTCAACGCGGTCAACACGGTGTTTCGCGACGGCCGGGTATTCAGCTCCGAGCCCTACGACAAAACGATCGGCCTGTTTATTGGGCCCACCATCCTGGCGATGGAGGGAAAGAAGCATCGCGATCATCGCAACCTGGTCTCCGCCGCGTTCAAGTCGAAGGCGCTGGCGCAGTGGGAGCCCGCCATCGTGCGGCCGGTCTGCAACGCGTTAATCGACGAGTTCATCGACGCCGGTACGGCGGATCTGGTCCGGAATTTCACCTTCGAGTTCCCCACCCGCGTCATCGCCCGGCTCCTCGGCCTGCCCGACGAAGACCTGGGGATGTTCCACCAGCGCGCTGTGGAGTTGATCAGCTACCACGTCAACTATGAGCGGGCCTTCGAGGCGTCGGCGGCGCTCAAGGACTACTTCGTCGAACAGATCGAGCGGCGCAAATCCAAGCCCACCGAGGACATCATCGGCGACCTGGTCACCGCCGAGATCGATGGTGAAAAGCTCAGCGACGAAGCCATCTACTCCTTCCTGCGCCTGCTGCTGCCCGCCGGATTGGAGACCACCTACCGGTCGTCGGGAAACCTGCTGTATCTGCTCCTGACGCATCCGGACCAATTCGCCGCCGTGCAGGCCGACCACGAACTGATCCCCCAGGCCATCGAGGAGGGACTGCGATTCGAGACGCCGCTGACCACCGTGCAGCGGTTCACCACCGAGGACGCCGAAGTGGAAGGCGTTGAGATCCCGGCACGCTCGGTGATCGGCGTGTGCATCGGCTCGGCGAATCGCGACGAGCAACGCTGGGAGCGTTCGGAGGAGTTCGACATCTTCCGCAAGCACATGCCGCACATCTCTTTCGCCGCCGGCGAGCACACGTGTTTGGGCCTGCACCTGGCGCGGCTGGAAACCCGCGTCGCCCTCGAATGCCTGCTGAATCGGTTGACCAACGTCAACCTGCTGGCGGACAACGACCCACACATCCACGGTCAGCCGTTCCGTTCGCCGACGGCGCTTCCCGTGACGTTCGAGGCGAAGTAGGGTCCGGGAATGGTCAAGGTAATGGAGGGCTTTCGGGTCCTGGAGCTTGCGCAGTTTACGTTCGTCCCCGCGGCGGGGGCCATCCTCGCGGACTGGGGCGCCGACGTTCTCAAAGTCGAGCACCCGGTGCGCGGCGACACCCAGCGCGGCTTCCTCAACATGGGCGGCATCCAGGTCGACCCGGACCGACACCCGTTGATGGAGCACCCCAACCGGGGCAAGCGCAGCATCGGGATCGATGTTTCCACGCCGGGCGGCCAGGAAGTGATCTACGAACTGGCCAAGACGTCCGACGTGTTCCTGACCAATTACATGCCCGCGCAACGGCAGAAGCACAAGTTCGACGTCGAACACATCCGCGCGGCGAACCCGGACATCGTGTATGCCCGCGGTTCTGCGTACGGCGACAAGGGCGCCGAGCGTGACGTCGGCGGGTACGACGGGACGGCGTTCTGGACGCGCAGCGGCATCGGATACGCGCTGACCCCCGAGGAGCTGGGCGGCGCACTGGGGCAGGGCATTCCAGCGTTCGGCGATTCTATCGGCGGCATGTTCATCGCCGGCGGCATCTCGGCCGCGTTGCTGCATCGTGAGCGCACCGGCGAGGCCCTCGAGCTCGACGTGTCGTTGCTGAGCACCGCCTGGTGGGCGGCGGGGGCGAGCGTGACGCAGGGCATGGAGACCGGCGAGGTCATGCGCACGTTCATGCCGGGTTCCGGCGCGCCGTCGGTCAATCCGTTCATGGGCAATTACGAAACCTCCGACGGCGGCACGATCAACCTGTGCATCATCAGCCCGACCGGCTTGATCCGCGACACCTTCGAGCATCTCGGCATCCCCGAGGCCGCCGACGATCCCCGCTTCGCCGACGTGCTCCCATTGATACAGAATGCCGACGCGGCCGCCGAACTGATCGCGAAGGCCTTCGCCGGCAAGCCCTTTGAATACTGGCGCCAGCACCTGAAAACGATGAAAGGCCAGTGGGCGCCGTTCCAGAGCCTGATCGACCTGGCCAGCGATGAGCAGGCCATCGCCAACGACATGATCAGCGAAGTCGAGCTCGCCAGCGGCGGCGAACCGTTCAAGGTCGTCCGCGGCCCGGTGCAGTTCAACCACGAGCCGCTGGTGACCACCAGGGCGCCCCAGGCCTCCGAGCACACCGAGATCGTTCTGATGGAGCTCGGCATGGACTGGGATCGCATCGCCGAATTGAAGGAATCGGGAGCCATTGCGTGAATGACGTTGCGATTATTGGGGTTGGGCTGCACCCGTTCGGTCGGTTCGAGGGCAAATCCGCGATGCAGATGGGAGCGGATGCGATTTTCGCCGCGGTTGCCGACGCCGGTGTCGCGTGGCAGGACATCCAGTTCGCCACGGGTGGCAGCTGGACGGTGGCCAACCCCGATGCAATTGTCGCGATGGTCGGTCTGACCGGCATCCCGTTCACCAATGTGTTCAACGCGTGCGCGACCGCGGCCAGCGCGGTCAAGGCCTGTGCCGATGGGATCCGGTTGGGCGATTACGACATCGGCATCGCCATCGGCTTGGACAAGCACCCGCGCGGGGCGTTCACCGAAGACCCGGCGCTGGTCGGTATGCCGAGATGGTATGCCGAGAACGGGCAGTATCTGACCACTAAGTTCTTCGGGATGAAGGCGAACCGCTATTTACACGAGCACGACATCTCTCAGGGCACGCTCGCTAAGGTCGCGGCCAAGAACTTCCGCAATGGAGCGTTGAACCCCAACGCCTTTCGCCGCAAGCCAATCCCCGAGGACCAGATCCTGAGTTCGCCGATCCTGAACTACCCATTGACCCAGTACATGTTTTGCGCACCCGACGAGGGCGCCGCGGCCGCGGTGATGTGCCGGGCCGACATCGCACACCGCTACACCGCCAAACCCGTATACCTGCGTGCCGCGGAGGTTCGCACTCGCCGCTATGGCGCCTACGAGGTCAACACCACCTTCGCCCCGGTCGACGAGGACGTGTCACCGACCGTCTATGCGGCCAAGGCCGCATTCGAAAAGGCCGGCGTGGCGCCGGACGACGTTGACGTAATCCAGTTGCAGGACACCGACGCCGGCGCCGAAATCATCCACATGGCCGAATGCGGGTTCTGCGCGCACGGTGATCAGCAGAAGCTGCTCGCCGACGGTGCCACCGAGATCGGCGGTGCGATGCCCGTCAATACCGACGGCGGGCTGATCGCCAACGGAGAGCCGATTGGCGCATCCGGACTGCGCCAGATTCACGAAATAGTTCGTCAACTCCGCGGCGAGGCTGGAGACCGGCAGGTCCCGGGCAATCCGAAGGTCGGGTTCACTCAGCTATACGGGGCGCCGGGCACCGCCGCCGCCACGATATTGACGACCTGACCTCGGTCACGCGGCGCCCACCACCAGATCGCCTGTAACTTTCGCGCGGGCCGTTTCGTCGTAGTAGCGAGCAGGGAAAATCGCTTCCCGCACAGCAGCTCGGCGGAAGGAATTGCGATGGCGCATTTCACTGGACATCTCGCGGTGCGACGCCACGCCGGTCGTGTCGGCGTCCTCGCGATCGCCACCGCGGCAACCGGTCTGGCGTGGCTGTTGGGACGGATAGCCCGCGTTGACTACATAGTGGATACGCCGATCGGCACCCGGGAAATCACCCTCGCGCTGACCATCGTCGCCACCGTGGCTGCGGGCATAGCCGGCTGGATCGCGATCGCGCTGCTCGAGCGCTACACCTCATCTCCCCGAAGCATTTGGATCGCGCTGACCCTGGTCGTCCTGGTGGTATCCATCGTGCCGGTCTTCCGGACGACCGCGACCCTAGACACCCAACTCATGTTGACCGCGCTGCACTGTGTGGCCGCAGCGGTCCTGATCCCCGCTCTGCCTCAGCGGCACAAGACGGCAACCCGCCGCCGGTAACTATCGAAGGAGTACTCATGCATACCGTGATTTTCGGTGCCAATGGCTTGACCGGGAGGCTGCTGACCCGGCGCGTGCTCGACGCCGGTCACTCAGCGATTGCCGTGACCCGGCGCCCCGACGACTTTCCGATCACCGATCCGCGGCTGACGGTAGCCGGCGCGGACGTGCGGCGCGAGGGCCTCGCCGGGATGGTTGGCGGCGCCGACGCCGTCCTGTCGACGCTCGGTGTGCCGTTCACCCGCCAGCCCGTCGACACGTATTCGGTGGGCACCCGCAATGTCGTGAACGCGATGCGCGAAACCGGCGTCAATCGGCTCGTGATCGTGAGCTCCACCGGCGCCTACCCTGCGCCGGGCCGCCGCCAAGCGCCGCTGATGCTGCGACTATTTGAGCCGATCATCACCCGCACAATTGGTAAGACTGTCTACGACGACATCCGGCGGATGGAGACGTTGGTGCGCGAGAGCGGCCTCGACTGGACGATCGTGCGTCCGTCGGGATTGTTCGATCTGCCTCAGGTTACCAATTATGTTGCCGGAGAAGTGGATCCGGTCGGCGCATTCACGGCGCGCATCGACTTGGCGGACTACCTCGTCAAACTTGCCCAAGATGGGACGGCGAGGCGGAAGACGGTTGTCGTCTCTACAACCGAGCACACGCCCACGGTGTGGGAAATGATCCGACGCGAAGCCTTCAAGAGCGACGCGCAGGCGACGAATGCCGCGGCGTCACCTTAGGAACCGCAACGATATTGACGGCCTCAGCCGCGACGCCGAACGGCGCGTCAGGAAACTTTCGGCGGCGCGTACGCGGGCTTGCCGAGCCCAAGCGCGTACTGGCCGATCATGTTTCGGAACACCTCCAGCGTGCCGCCGTAGATTCCGACCAAGGGGGCGAACCGATAGGCGTATTCCGCGCTGCCGTCGTCGGCGGCTCCGTCGGTCCCGTACGGCAGGGCCGACGCCGCCCCGAGGATGTCCATCAGCTCCGGGGAGATGTCGCGCATCGTTTGTGCGATGGCGACCCTGCCGTAGATGTTCGGGGACGACAGCGCCGCCTCCAACCGGGCGAAGCTGCGGCCCAGTCGGTACGCGACCGACTTGTCATCGACAAGCCGGCGGCCGTCGGGGCCGGGCTGCGTCACGCGCACCACGGCCTTGTCCACCGCCTCGGCCAGCGAGCCGGCCTGGTGCATCATGATCGACGTGTCCTGCAGCCCGTCGGGCGCGGCGGCGACCGCGCCGTGCTCGGTGTTGAGCGGCTCCCGCAGCACCGTCCAGCCCGCATTCACCTCCCCGAGCCGATACTTGTCGTCGACGCGGACGTCGCTGTAGTAGACGATGTTGGTCCGGTCGCCGTCGACCGTGCGGATGCCCTGGATTTCGATGCCCGGGGTATCCAACGGCACCAGAAACATGGTCAGGCTCTTGTGTTTCGGCGCATCGGGGTCGGTGTTGGTGATCAGAAAGACATACTGGCAGTTGTGCGCGCCGGTGGTGAACATCTTGGAGCCGTTGATGACCCACGCGTCACCGTCGCGCACCGCGCGGGTCTTGCAGGTCGCGACGTCGGAGCCGCCTTCCGGTTCGGTGTAGCCCAGGCACAGCCGGACCTCGCCGCTGAAGACCTTGGGCAGCACCTCGTCGCGAACTTCCGGTGACCCGAACTTCTGCACCGAGCGCGCCACCATGGCGGTGGTCCCCCACGTCACCCACGGCACGTGCGCGCGGCGCTTCTCCAGCTCCCAGATGCGCCGATGCACCCGGCTGAACCCGCCCTCCGATTCGGGCTTCCACTCCTTGGCCAAATAGCCTGCGGCACCGAATTTGAGATGCAGACCTTCGTCGAAGTTGTCGCCGGTTTCGCGGTCTCGCCGCCTGACCTCTTCGGTCATGTGGGTGCCCAGAAAGTTCCGCGCCTCATCGAGGAAGGCCTGGTCCGCATCGGACAGCTCAACCCGGGAGAAATCCATCTAATGCTCCTGTCCTACGGGGGCGCATTCACGGGCGGTCACAATCTCGGCGACCCGCTGGGCGGTTGCACCCGGGTCGCCGCCCGCCAGCGGCCACCCCCTGGCCCGGACCAGATACGCAGTCGCGGCGGCCTCCGACGAAACCCCAAGCCCGCCTTGGATGTGCACCGCCATGGTTGCGGCTTTGGCGGCCTCCTCGGCCATGAACACGAATGCCGACGGCGCCAGCTCGGGTCGTTCGTCGGGTTCGTTGTCCAGGAACCACGCTGCGCGCCGGGCGAGGTTGCGACCGCCCTGGACGGTGATGGCCATGTTCGCCAGCGGATGCGAAATCGCCTGCAGCGTCGAGATGGGCACACCCAGCGTGTAGCGGGTCTTGGCGAATTCCGCGGCGATGGTCATCGTTTCCTCGACCAGGCCCACCAGGGCCGCAGCGGTCAGCAGCCGCCACTCATCCAGCGCCCGCGTGTAATTCGCGATCGCGTCGGGTCCTTCGGCGATGACCGTGCGGGCGTCGGCCGCGGCCGGATCCACCCACGCCATCGGTAGCCGGCCGATGTTGTCGACCGTGGCCGGCCGGGTGCCGAACGTCAGGCGCACCACCTGATCGCCGTCGCGGACGACGATGTGGTCGGCGATCGACCCGGTCGGTATCAGGCGCGGGCCCGGCGAGCCGTCGAGGCGCGCATCGAGCGCGGCGAGCTGTTCTCCATTGGTCACGCCGGCGGTTTCGGCGCCCAGTGCGTCCAGGCGTCCCAGCAGCCGCGCCGCGCAGACATGGTCGATCCACGGGACCGGCGCCAGTGACCGGCCGATCTCTTCGGCCACCAGGGTGAGATCGACCAACGTCGCCCCGTCACCGCCACACGATTCCGGTAGCGCCATCGTGGTCGCGCCCATCGCGCACAACCGCTCCCAGAGGTTCTTGTCGAAGCCGGAAGGCTCTGCGGCGCGCACCGTTTCGATCGGGCAGTGGGTTTTGAAGAACTGCCTGTAGGCGTTCTGCAGGTCCACGTGGTCGTCGGACAGGCTGTAGTCCAGTCTGCGCAGTTCGAAGCGGTCCATGGTCAGTGCTCCTGTCCGAAGAAGAATTCCTGCGCGTTGTTGTAGAGGTAGTTGTCCAGGACCTCGGCCGGCAGGTCCAGCGCACGGGCTTCGGGTATCACGCGGCGCATGCGCAGGACCGGCCAGTCGGACGCGTAGATCACCTTGTCGGGACCGCGCGTGCGCATGTAGTGCAGCAGGCTTTCCGGCAGCCGCTTCGGCGACCATGCCGATGTCATCAACCGCAGGTTGGCGTACTTGAGCAGCAACCGGATCGCGACGTCCCACCACGGGTCCGCGCCGTGGATCATGCACAGCTTCAGTTCGGGAAACCGCACGCACACGCGGTCGAGATGCATGGGGTGCTGCACCTCGCCGGGAATCGGTGGTCCCGGGATGCCGGTGTTGACGCACAGCGGGAGATCGATCTCCGCGCACTTGGCGTAGAGCGGGTAGTAGACCGCGTCACTGGGCGGATACTGGCCGTCGCCCCAGAAGCTCGGCCCCACAACCGCATACGCGACCGGCAGGTCGCCGACGATCCCGCTCAGTTCCCGCAATGAGCGCACCGGACGCAGCAGGTTGACCCCGCCCATGGCCAGCGCGAACCGATCCGGCTTGGCTTCGACGAACTTGCGCGCGGTGGTCGACGGATTGGCGAGCGAGTCCATCAGGATCGCCTTCTGGACACCTTGCTCGTCCATCTCGTCGAGCAGCTCGGACAGGTCGACCGGAGCGAACATCGACTCCGGCCCCTTGAAGTAGTCGTCGCGGACCTTGAGCATCCAGGAGGGCTGGGAATCCGTCTCACCGAAGTGCACGTTGACCAGGCAGTCGATCGCTCCCGTGTTCATGACACCTTCTGTTCGGCTTGCTCTCGGGCCCAGCGGTAGTTGGGCTTACCGTTGCCGAGCCGCTGAATCTGCTCGACGAAGATGAATGCCTTGGGCGCCTTGAAATGCGCGAGCTGCGCGGTGCAGAAGGTATAGAGGTCCTGCCCATCTCCGCCGAGGTCGGCGCCCGGGTGGGCGGCGACGAGCGCGACGACTTCCTGGCCCCACCGTTCGCTCGGGCGCCCCACCACGAGGGCGTCGGCGATGCCGGGATGTGCGCGCAGCACCTCCTCGACTTCTTCGACGAACACCTTTTCGCCCCCGGTGTTGACAACGAGTGAATCGCGGCCGAAAAGGCGGATGGTGCCGTCCTTTTCAAGGGACGCCCGGTCGCCCGGGATCACGACTCGCTGGCCGTCGATCTCCGGGAAGGTCCGTTGGGTGCCATCGGGATCGCTGAAGTATCCGAGCGGAATCCGGCCGGTCCTCGCGGCCCAGCCGATCTCCTGCTCACCGGGCTCCAGGAACCGGCTGCGGTCGGCTGAGACGACGGTGGCGCCGACCCTGGGTTCGAAGGTTTCGCTGGCGTGCCCGTCGCGGCTGTGCCCGAACGCCATGTTCCCGGATTCCGACGATCCGTAGCCTTCGATGATGGTGATGTGCGGCAGGCATTCCATCAGTGCCCGTTTGTATTTCGCGTGGGTGGCCGCGCCGCCGGTGCCGATGGCGTTCAGCGCCGACAGATCGTAGGTGTGCGCCTGTAGTTCGGCGACCAGCGGGCCGGCGTACGCGTCGCCGACCATCGTCATCATGCCCACCTTTTCCCGCTCGGCGGTTTCCCACACCGACCGCACGTCGAGCTTGTGGCGATCGTCGTAGAGCACGACGGGCAGGCCCGCACAGAGCGCCGCGAACGCGGTCCACATCCCCGCCGCGTGCATCAGTGGCGAGACCGCGAACCAGGGTGGGCCGCCGGGGCGGACCTTGTCGTGGATCTCGGTGACGCTCTCGTGGTCGGCGCCCACCATCGACGACACGTACATGTCGCTTTGGCGCCACAGGACTCCCTTGGGCCGTCCCGTCGTTCCGCCAGTACACATCATGATCAAATCGTCCGGCGATCCAGCCAGGTCGAGGTCGGCGGCACCGGCGGCCAGGGCGTCATCGAGCGAGATGGCCCCCGGCAGTTCGGAAGCGCCGCTTCCGTCGTCGACGGAAACCAGCAACTCAGTGCCGTTGGGCGGCAACACCTCGGCGAACCGGGCGCCGAGCGAGCGGTGATAGATGATGCCCCGCGGACGGATGTAGTCAAGCAGGTCGCCGATCTCACGCATCGAGTAGTGATGGTTGACGTTGACCGGAACCACGCGCGCCTTCAGGCATCCGATCAGCATGTCCGGATACAGGTCGTTGTACATGATGAGCGCGATCCGGTCCTGACCACACTCCCATCGTTCGAGCGTGTCGCGCGACGCGTAAACCCCGAATCCCTTGTCGATGAGGAAGTTTGCCAGCCTACTGGTTCGAACTGCCGAGTCGGCGAAGCTGCTGCGCCGGTCGCCACAGGCAGTCATCAGGCGGTCTGGTACCACCTCGGCGATCGCGTCGAGTACCGCCCCGACGGTCCATTCGCTCACCGGGCTGGCCGCCTAGGCCGCCACTGGGGCTGTGACGCCCAGCAGATCTAAGGCGTTCTCGCGCATGATCTTTCGAATATCCGCGTCGCTGAAATCCTTAAGCTCCCCGACAAACGACAACGGGGACTCGAGGCCCTCGCCGTGCGGCCAGTCGGAGCCGAACAGGATCTTGTCGACGCCAATGACTTCGGCCAACTCCGGCAAATCGTCCTCGTAGTAGGGGGCGATCCAGACGTTGTTGCGCAGCTGTTCCACCGGATCCTCGGGGAAATCACGGGGCTGGGTGTTGGCCGCCTTCTTGAGGCGTTTGACCAGCCGGTGGACGAAGTACGAACCGTTTTCGATGCTAACCGCCTTGAGTTTCGGATGCCGGGTGAACACGCCGTGCACGATCATCGAGGCCATGGTGTCATGAATTGCACGGTCGTCGAGGAGAACGTTATCCAGCGGGTCCTTGGCGCCGAATCCCTCGAACGTCGACTTGCCGCCCCACGCCGCCGCGATGTGCAAATAGCCGCTGTCGCTCAAGTGGAATCCCACCGGAACGCCCGCCTCGGCCAGTCGCGCCCACACCGGATCGTGGCTGCGATCACCCAGTGACCGCGGCTTGACCAGGCCGGGCACCGGCGCCGGTCGCACCAGCACGAGCTTGGCGCCGCGCGCCAACACGAACTCCAACTCGGCGAGGGCCTGGACCGGATCGGCCAGCGAGATGATCGGCGCGGCGATGATCCGGTGGTCGGGCCGGTCGAAGCCCCAGTCCTCGTCCAGCCACAGGTTGAAGGCGTGCACCGACGCCATCGTCGCCTCGATGTCGTGCTTGAGCGCCTCCTCGACCCCACAACCGAATGTCGGCAGCATGAACACGGTCTCGATGTCCTGGGTGTCCATCACCTGAATGCGCGCATCACGGTTCTGGTACTCGGGATGTTCGGCCAGTCGCTCGACCTTCATCAGCGACGCCGGGTCGACGCCTTCGGGAATCTCACCGCGGAACAACAAGTCCAGGCAGCCCGGCACGATGATCGGGTCGAAGGTCGGATTGGGAACGAAATGGTTTACCCGGCCCCCGATCACGGCCAGAGTGCGCTTGCCTTGGGTGACCATCTGCACGCCGCGGCTCTTGAACGCCTTGTCCAGGTGGCGGGTGAACGCGTCGAGCGGTTCGTAGTAGTGGTTGTCGACGTCAATCGCCTTGTACCGCAAGCTGCCCATCATGATTCCTTTCCAGTACCCGCGAGCGAGGGAAACTGCGGCGGGCGCTTCTCGAGGAAGCTCGTGATCCCTTCGATGACGTCAGGTCGCGGCATCGCCTCGTGCAGCAACACCTCGGCACGCGAAGTGGCTTCCACGACATCGCGCGTCGCGTCGCCGTATACCTGCGTCTTGATCACGGCCATCGACGCCGGCGAGCAATTGCGCGCGATGTCCTCGGCGTAGTCGAGCGCACGCTTCATCAAGTCTTCCGGCGCGACGACCTCTTTGACGAGGCCCAGCTGGGCGGCCTCCTCGGCGAGGAAAGTGCGCCCGCTCAGCAACAGGTCGAGGGCGACGCCCCAGTTGGTCAGCCGGGGAAGTATCCAGGAGATGCCGAATTCCGCGATCAGCCCGCGGCGGGCGAACACGGCGGCGAACTTCGCTCCGGCGGCGGCGAACCGGACGTCGCACATCAGCGCCTGGGTGAGCCCGATGCCGACGCAGGAACCGTTGATCGCGGCGATGACGGGTTTGCGCAGCGTGGTCACGAAATGCGGCGGGCGTTCGCCAACCAGGTCGGCCAGGTCGGTCCGACCCGCCTTCTCCATGGTCTCGCCCATTTTGGCCGCCGAACCGGGCGCGCCCAGGTAGGCGCCGGCGCAGAATCCCCTGCCCCGGCCGGTCAGCACGATCACCCGGACGTCCGGGTCCTGTTCGGCGCGGTCGACGGCGGCGTAAAACCCGGCGGCAAGGTCGGGGCCCCAGGCGTTGAGGCGCTCGGGGCGGTTGAACGTGAGGATCGCGATTCCACTATCGGTGGCCTCGTACAGCACAGCGTCTTCGGCGTCTGAGGCGCCGTCGCTGCCGGACATCGTGCGCGGCACCCCCTCGTGCTTGACTGCCGGATTCGGTGGGCTTTTTGTACCCATACTGTATACCTATCGGTACCGCATTCCACAACTGCCACCGGGGCCACACGAAACCCGGGCCAACAGCGAATTCCGTGTCGCCGAAGTCGTCGACGGAAGTGTAAATCCCCCGCTCACGAGGCGATCGGATGATTCGTGTCCCGGGTGTGGCGAGCGACACGCCGCGACACACGTTTGGTCCCGCCCGGCGACCGGGAAGACGCATAGGAGACATCCATTAGCGAGGGGAGGGAATGCAATGGTTGACATCAAGAGCGGTGTGGCGGAAGCCGTCAAGGGCGTCGTGGAAGACGTGAAGGGCAAGGCCAAGGTCGTCATCGGCGCGGTGATCGGTCGTGACGATTTGTTCAACGAGGGCAAGGCTCAGCAGGACAAGGCCCAGGCCCAGCGCAATGCGGCGAAGAAGGAGGCCGAAGCCGAATCCGCCCGCAGCGCGGCCAAGCTCGCGGAGAAACGCCAGCAGGCCGAACAACACTAAGCATCAACTGCATGGCGAAAGGCCCGGCTCGTCGGAGGTCGGGCCTTTCGTCTTGAAAGTAGCTCGCCGCCAATCGTTTTCGCGCGACAGCTACTGGTCGATGAGCCCCAGCCGGCGGTAGGCCTTCTCGATCTGGGCCTTCGCCTCGGGCGGCAGCACCGCTTGGGGCGGCCGGGAGTGCGGGTAGTCACCCACCGGCAGACCCAGCAGCGAGGCGGCGTACTTGAACGCGCCGCCCCAGTGGGTCAAGTAGTCCGATCGCCCGGGGTAGCAGGTCCACCAGGATCCGACGTCCAGGTCGAACTGGTCCATCCCGGACTCGCGGCCGTAGTCCATCGCCTCGAGCAGTTTGTCGTTGCTGACCAGATCCCAGTACTCGGAAAACAGTCGCCGCTTGGGGGTCTCGAACAGGTAGCCGGCCGTACCCAATTGCGCGGGGCATACGATGCCGGCACGCAACCACCCCGCGCGGTACACGGTCCGGTCGCATTCCCAGATCGCCAAGTCGGGCGCCAACTCGTGCAGCCGCCGGCTGGCCTCCGGCCGGAAGGCGCCCTCCTTGGTGGCGCACACGGCGGGTACCTCGTCGTAGATCCGCGCGCTTTCGGCCGGGGTCAACACGTAGCCGGAGGACGGGGAGTTGAACATCCCCAACGCGATATCGGTGCGCGCGGCGATGTACTTGAAGAACCGCAACACGCCCTCGCCGCCGTGGGCCTCCATCATCGGCGTTTGGATGTAGGCGATGTCGGCGCCCACCTCTTGGGCGTGGAGCGTCAACTCCAGACAGTCCTTCGCCGACATCGCGGCCGTGCAGGCCTGCACGACGACATCGGGATTCAGCCTGCGCGCCTCCTCGATTGCCACCTCTAACAGGCGTCTGCGCTCGTCGAGGGTCAGCGACCAGAACTCGGCGATGCCGCTGGTGCACCACAACATCGGGTGGCCGAGGTCGCCGACGCAGTAGCCCACCAGCGTCCGGTAGGCGTCCCAGTCGATGTCGTCGCCGTCGGCGCCGCAGAACGGCGTGTAGAGGGAGTCGCCGATTCCCCGCAGTGCCCCTCGCGCCCAAACACGCGCCTCGGCAGCCGTCGCCATAGTCCACTCCTTATGTGCGCCAAGCGATTTGAAGTCAGGTGAAGTCGGAACCACCGTCGACGTTGATGTTGGCCCCGGTCATGTAGGAGTTCCGTCGCGACGCGAGGAACGCGGCGACGGGCCCGATTTCTTCCGGTAGCCCGGCCCGGGGCATTTGCGCCGGATGCCCGAAGTGCTTGCCGATGGCCTCCATCAGGCGATAGGGGTCGCTCCCGTCGACGCCGACCGAATTCGCCCAGCCGACGAGCGACTCGGACGCGATGCTGCCCGGCGATACGACGTTGACCAGGATCTCGTCCTTTGCCAGCAACAGGGACAGGTTTTTCGAGACGCTCGTCAGCATCGACTTGGCCGCCGTATAGGCGGGCAGCATCACACTTTGTCGCTGCGTCGAATGCGCCGAAAAGTTGACGATCCGTGCCCATTGCGCGTTGCGCAGCAACGGAAGTGCCGCGCGAACGCAGCGCACCATGCCCATCACGCCTTCTTCGACGGCCTCGCGCCACTGGTCGTCGGTCAGGACTTCGAAGCTGCCCGGCGCGCCCGGGCCGACCGTATTGATGAGCACGTTGAGTTCGCCGTTCCACCGCTCGCCAAGCTCGGCGAACAGCTTGTCGACCTCGCCGGCGTCACCGATGTCGGCGGCGAGCCCGACGGCATCGGGACTGCCGCGCGCCGTCAAATCCGTCACCGCGCTGTCGAGGCTGGCCCGTGTTCGGCCGACGACCGCCACCCGGGCGCCTTCCTCGGCGAGGCAACGCGCCGTCGCCAGCCCCATGCCACGGCTACCGCCGACGACCACCGCAGCGGCGTTCGCCAGTCCTAGATCCATGGTGTAATCCGCGGCTCATCGGGAGATTCACCCACAGGGTTGCGTCCGGCCATCTTCGCCCGTCCAGCCTTATTTACCAAAAAGCCTACGATAGGTATTACAGTAGCAGATGGAAATTTGCACGAAAGCCGAGTTGGCTGGTCAAAGGCGAACAGCGACACGCCCGCGTATGCACAGGTGGGAGAGGATCTGCCGGTAGATTCACCTGCACGGGTGGCACGGTTCTTCAAGACCGCAGACGCAGGATACATTCTGATGGAGGTGCCCGTAGTGGCAAAGCAGGCAACCGCTGACAAGCGGCAGCGACGCGAACGCGGATCCATCAATCCCGATGACATCATCAGCGGCGCATTCGAACTCGCAGAGCAGGTATCGATAGACAACCTGAGCATGCCCCTGCTTGGCAAACACCTCGGCGTCGGTGTCACCAGCATCTACTGGTACTTCCGCAAGAAGGACGATCTGCTCAACGCGATGACCGATCGCGCCTTGAGCAAGTACGTGTTCGCCACCCCGTACGTCGAAGTCAGCGACTGGCGCGAGACGTTGCGCAACCATGCACGTTTGATGCGCAAGACGTTCATGGGTAACCCAATTCTGTGCGACCTGATTCTGATTCGCGCCGCGCTGAGTCCCAAAGCCGCGCGCCTCGGGGCGCAGGAGATGGAAAAAGCGATCGCCAACCTGGTCGAGGCCGGGCTCACGCCCGAGGATGCCTTCGACACCTACTCCGCGGTCTCGATGCACGTCCGCGGGTCGGTGGTGCTGCAGCGGCTCTACGAAAAGAACCAATCGACGGACCTCGGACAGCGCGCAATCGAGGACGCCGTGGCCATCGATCCCGGAACCACTCCCCTGCTGGCCCAGGTGACCGGAATCGGCCACCGCATCGCGGCCCCCGACGACACCAATTTCGAATACGGCCTCACGTGCATCCTCGACCACGCCGACCGGTTGATCGAAGAGGGCAAGCGGTCGAAGGGCGCCAAGTCGGCGCCATCGCGGCAACGCAAGGCGGCCAAGTCACCCGCTCAGCGGGCGCGGAGCAAGGCGCCGGCGGCGCGTTAGCACCGGCGAATCGCGTTATCACGCATCGGGTTCCGGCACATCGAAGTGCTCATCACGTAGCCGAAATGCTTCCTTGGTGCCGTGCTGTGCGCGGGTTTTGACGAAGTTGAACTCGTCCGGGCCGAACTGCAGGTTGGTGCCGAAAGCGTGGAACAGATAGCTCGCCACTTCCTCACCCTGGTACGCCTGGGTCTGCTCGACGAGCCGGAACGCCTCCTTGGCGATGACGACTCCATCGGCCGGCATCTTGGCCGCCTTCTCGGCCCAGTACCGGGCGCGGGCCGTGACGGAGCCGGGATCGCATGTGTCAGTGAAGATTCCGAGCTGCTCGATGTCGCCGGCTTCGATGATGTCGCCGGTCAGCAGCAGGCGCCGGGCCAGCACCGGCCCCAGCCGGTGGAAGAACATGTGCAGGCTACCGAGCGCCGGGCCGAGGAAGCGCGTCGCCGGCATGCCGATCTTGGTGTCGCGCGCGATGACGGAGATGTCGGTCATCAGCGCCATCTCGAAGCCGCCGCCCAGGGCGTAGCCGGCGATCTCACCGACCGTTACCTTGGGGAAGCCCAGCAAGTTATGGTAGAAGCCAAATGACTTGCGGTCCACCGTGAGTCGCCTGCGCTGGCTGGGACGGCGCTTGGCCGCCGCATCGTCTGGACCGCCCTCCTTCCCATACCAGCCGTACGCGTTGTTCATGTCGGCGCCGGTGCTGAAGACGCCGTCGACCCCGCGCAGCAGGACCACCGTGAGGTCGTCGTCGTCGGCCACGCGATCCAGGCAACGGGCGACGGCGTCGCGCATGGCGGCGTCGTAGGAGTTGCGTTGCTTGGGATTGTTCAGCGTGATCGTCGCGATTCGCCGCTCCGCATCGACGTCGAAAAGTACCCGATCGTCCGGGTCGCCCGAGGCAGTCATCCGTCGGATTCCTTTCGCCGCCTGCCGAATTTGAATCCGGTCAGCTTCTCCGGCGGCGAGGCCAACGTGTTGACCTCACCGATGCACAGCACTTCGTCGTCGAGCAGGAGCCGGGCCGTCGACGTGATCCCTCGTTCGCCCTGCGAGCGAACGATGTCGAACCGCAGCTCGGTCACGATCGGCGTCGGCCGGCGGAACGTCACGAGCAGTGATCGCGTCTTGCCGGAAAGCCCGGTAACGCAATTGTGATGCTGTATGACGCAGTCGAAAAAGACGCCCAGAAAGCCGCCGTGCACCAGTCCGGGCGGGCCTTCGTAGACGAGGGGAAAGACAACCCGGCCGCCGGCCGTCTCGGCGTCGAGATGATCGAACCCATACTCCGGAAAGCATGGATTGTATGCGCCGATGTCCGTGGCGTGATTGAGATAGACGCGCCGGGGATCGTCGTCCATCTCACCTATTCGGGGCGCGTAGTCCTTCGGAGCGGCGGCGCCCAGCTCGCTTTCCCATTCGGCGAACTTGGAGAGCATGACGTCGACCGTCGGGTGATCGTGTTCGAGGCTGAGCAGCAGGGAAATCAGGCGCCGCATGGCGCCGGCGGCGGCCACGGTCTGGGCCAGCGGGGCCTCGCCGAACTTAGCGTCGCCGGTGTGGGGCGAAGCGGTTGTGCCCTCGGCCATGCTTCCTCTTTCACCCGGATATTTCCGTCGGCAGCGTTTCCTTGCTAACTTATACAGCGTATCAATCGTATTGCCTACTGTATGGGTAACCGTATCGGCGGAGAAAGGCCGGATTCGACGGTGAGCCACGAGGCCGAGAAGGCCGGTGCCGACGGTTCGGTGACTGTGCGCCGAGACGGCGCGGTCTTGCGGGTCACGCTCGACCGGCCATCCCGGCGTAATTCGTTGACCCAGTTGATGATCGGGACTTTGGTCGAGACGTTGACCGATGCCGCCGCCGACGACTCGCTGCGGGCGATTCACCTTCGGGGCGCCGGCGACGACTTCTGTGCGGGTGTCGACTGGGTGGCCACCAACGATCGGCAGCGCCCGCGTACCGGTGATCTGGTGCGGCGCATTCCCCACCAAGCCCATCGGGTGATCGAGCTCGTCGGGAGCATTCAGCTGCCGGTGGTGTGCAGCGTGCAGGGACGGGCGGTGGGGTTCGGCTGCAATTTGGCGCTGGCCGCCGACTTCACCGTGGCCGCGACCGACGCGGTGTTCTGGGAGCCGTTCGTCGACCGCGGCTTCAGCCCGGATTCCGGCTCGACCTGGCTGCTGCCCCGACTGGTCGGCCTGGCCCGGGCCAGGCGAATGCTGCTGCTCGGCGAGAAAGTCAGCGCGGCGGATGCCGCCGACTGGGGATTGATTCACCAGGCGGTAAGCCCCGCCGAACTCGACGGCGCCGCCGAGGAGTTGGTGGGCCGGCTGGCGTCCGGGCCGACGGTCGCACTCGGGCTGGCCAAGCAAGCGCTGGGCTTCGGTCAGGATGCGACGCTGAGCCAGTCGCTGATCCAGGAGCTGTTCAATCTGGAACTATCGTGTCGGACAAGCGATTTCAAAGAAGGCCTGGAAGCCTTCCGGCAACGCCGCGCTCCGAAATTCAACGGCCGATGAGGAGCAGGGATGCCCACTGACTCGTTCGACACCATCGACTACGACGTCGACGGGCACACGGCCACCATCACGCTGAACCGGCCGGAGGCGCTCAACGCGCTGAGCCCGCACATGATCACCGAACTGCGGGCCGCCTACGACGAGGCCGAGAACGACGACAGGGTCTGGCTGCTCGTCGTGACCGGCACCGGACGCGCCTTCTGCACCGGGGCCGACGTCAAAGCCATTCCCGGCGACGGCAAGGTAATCAACGAACGGCCGTATTTGTCGACCTACGAACAGTGGGAGGCACCGCAGGAGGGCACGCCGCCGTTTCGCACGATGGCCAAGCCGGTGCTCGCGGCGATCAACGGATTGTGTTGTGGTGCCGGGCTGGACTGGGTCACCACCGGAGACATTGTCATCGCGTCGGACAAAGCGACGTTCTTCGATCCCCATGTCAGCATCGGGCTCGTGGCCGGGCGCGAGGTGGTCCGGGTGGCCCGGGTGCTGCCGCGCTCGATTGCCCTGCGCATGGCTCTCATGGGCAAGCATGAGCGGATGAACGCACAGCGGGCATACGAGCTCGGGCTGATCAGCGAGATCGTCGAACACGACCGGCTGCTGGAACGCGCCCACGAGATCGCAGACATCGTCAACTCCAATGCGCCGCTGGCGGTTCGGGGCACCCGGCTCGCCATCATCAAAGGCCTCGACCTGCCGCTGCACGAAGCCGAGATGCTGGCCGAGTCGTTCCGCGAACGCAACCTGCACACCGAGGATTCTCTCGAAGGGCCCAAGGCGTTCGTGGAAAAGCGGAAGCCGGATTGGCGGTGTCGATGAGTTTCGAAACCATCCTGCTCGACGTCGACGCCTCCGACCACGTCGCGACCATCACGCTGAATCGGCCCGAGCAGCTCAACGCGTTCAACCGAGCCATGTGTGAGGAGATGGCCGAAGCCTGGCGCGCGGTCAAACTCGATGACTCGGTGCACTCCGTCGTGCTGCGCGCCGCCGGCGACCGGGCGTTCAGCGCCGGCCTGGATATCAAGACGCCCTACGGCCAACCCGAAAACGTCTGGAACCACCAAGATCCCGGCGAGTCGCTGAGCCCCAAGTGGCAGAAGATGTGGAAACCCGTGGTGTGCGCCGTCCAGGGCATGTGCACCGCGGGTGCGTTCTACTTCCTCAACGAATCCGACGTGGTCATCTGCTCAACGGACGCAACGTTTTTCGATTCACACGTGTCGGCCGGCCTGGTCTGCGCGTTGGAGCCGATCGGCCTGATGCGGCGCATCGGTCTGGGTGAGACGTTGCGGATCGCGCTCATGGGCAACGACGAACGGGTCGGCGCCGACACCGCGCTGCGAATCGGCTTGGTATCGGAGGTGGTCTCCCCGGACCAGCTGTGGGACCGTGCCCGTGAGATCGCCGCGGCGATCGCCGCCAAGCCGCCGTCGGCGACCCAGGGCACCGTGAAGGCGATCTGGGAGTCGCTGGACAAGCCGTATCGAGCCGCATTGGAGCAGGGGCTGATCTACACCCGGCTGGGAAACCCGCTCGGCACCGCCGAGTTAGCCACCCAGCAGAGCGAGGGCCCGCGCCAGCCGAAGATCCGCTGATGCCTCCTCACCCACTCAGCCAGCGCATCGCGGAAGTACTTGACCTGCAGCCCGACTCGCACGCCATCGAGTACGAAGGCCGGTGGTTGTCGTGGCGTCAAGTTGGCGACGCGGCACGGCACGTCGCATCCCTCACCCCCAACCACAAGGCCGGGATCGGGATGCTGCTGCGCAACCGGCCAGCCCACGTCGCGGCATTCCTCGGTGTGCTGCTGGGCGGCGGAACTGTGGTCACCATCAATCCATCTCGGGGCGATGAGCGCACCCGAGCCGATATCGCCGGGCTACGACTGCCATTGGTCATCGGCGATTCCGAGGACCTGGCGACGCTGGTCAGCCCGGAGACCCCGACCGTCGCGATCTCGGGCCTGTTGGACGATGCCGGCGGGTCGCCGCGACCGATGCCGGACGCCGCTGACCCACCGGGCGTGGCGGTCCGGATGCTGACCAGCGGAACCACCGGCCCTCCCAAACGAGTTGACCTCAGTTACGACATGCTGGCGCGCAGCGTGATGGGTCCCGATCCGGAGAACGCGCCGGCGCCCACGCGGCTGAGGCGCGGGGTCGCGATCGTCAATTCGCCGCTGGTGCACATCGGCGGTGTGTTCCGGGTTTTGCAATGCATCGCCGAAGCGAGATCGTTTGTGCTGCTGGAAAGATTCGAGCTCAACGCCTGGGCCGAGGCGGTCCGCAAGCACCGGCCCCGCGCCGTCTCGCTGGTACCGGCGGCATTGCGGACGGTGTTGCACTCCGATGTGCCGCGGGCCGACCTGGACAGCATTCGGGCGGTCACCTGCGGCACGGCTCCGCTCTCGGCCGACGACGCCGACGCCTTCACCGACAAGTACGGCATCCCCGTGTTGACTTCCTATGCCGCAACCGAATTCGGCGGAGGCGTCGCCGGCTGGACCCTGACCGACTACCAGAAGTACTGGCGCGCTAAACGCGGCAGCGTCGGCCGGGCCAACCCGGGTGCGCAGCTGCGGGTGGTCGGCGATGACGGCGAGACGCTCGAGCCGGACCGGGTGGGCCTGCTCGAGGTGAAGCCGGGACAACTCGGGCCTGCGGCGACGTGGATGCGGACCACGGATATGGCGCGAATCGACGCCGACGGCTTTGTGTGGATCGTCGGGCGGGCCGATCAGGCGATCATCCGCGGCGGGTTCAAGGTCATGCCCGACGACGTCCGCGTCGCGCTGGAGGGCCATCCCGCGGTGGCGGGTGCCGCGGTGGTCGGGCGACCGGATGAGCGGCTCGGGGAGACTCCGGTCGCCCTGGTGGAACTGCGCGCAGCCGAATACGTCGACGCCGACGCGCTGGTGGAGTACCTGCGAACGCGATTGGCCCGCTACGAGATTCCGACCGAAATCGCGGTCGTCGACACGATCCCGCGCACACCGTCGGGTAAGGCCGATCTGAGTGCGGTCCAGCGTTTCTTCGACGAATCCGCCGCGCAGCGAGACCATGTGCGGTGAGTTGACGGTCGCCGGAATCCTGCGGACCCAGACGCAGTCGCGCGGTGGCCACCCGCTTCTGGTCTGCGACGCCGATCGCATCGGCTACGCCGAGGCCGATCGGCGGTCGGCCGAGCTGGCCCGCGGACTGATCGCCCTCGGCGCCGGCAAGGGAACCCATGTCGGCCTGCTCTATCCAAATGGCCCCGAGTTCGTCGTCGGGATGCTCGCGGCCGCGCGAATCGGCGCCGTCGTGATCCCGTTTTCGACTTTCGTCACCGCTCGCGAGCTGCGCGAGCAACTGGTCCACAGCGATGTCGAAATTCTCTTGAGCGCCGAGTCGTTCCGCTCCCACGATTACGCGGAACGAATCGCCGAGGCGCTGGCGGACCCCCGCTTCGATTCGGGCGAACGCCTGTTCGTCGCCGCCGCACCGCAATTGGGCCACGTTGCGCTCACGCATGGGCAGCTCTGCGGGCTGGCCACGTCCGTCGAGCCCGCGCTGCTCGCAGCCATGGAACACGATGTCGACGGCTGCGATCCGCTGGCCGTCGTGTACACGTCGGGATCGGCGAGCGCTCCCAAAGGAGTGGTGCACACCCACGCCGCCCTGCTCGAACATCAGCAAAACCTCAACGAGATCCGCGGTTTGACCGCGGCCGACAAGCTGTTCTGCAATTCGCCGTTTTTCTGGATCGGTGGGTTCGCGTTTGGCCTGCTGGCCACCCTGGTTGCCGGGTCGACGCTGGTGTGCTCCAACGCCAGCGATGCCGGCGAGACGCTCGACCTGCTGGAGGCCGAAAAGCCAACCATGACCAACGGTTTCGCAGCCGGGGTCGCTCACCTGGCCAACCATCCCAGCTTCGCCGAACGCGATCTGTCCTCGATGCGCCGCGGCAACTTGTACCCGATCATGCCGCCCGATGTTCGCCCGGCCGACCCGGAGTTGCGTCACAACATGCTGGGCATGACCGAGGCCGGCAGCGTCGTACTGATCAGCGACGACGAATCGGATCAGCCCGAAGCGCGGCGGGGATCGTTCGGTAAGCCGGCACCGGGATTCGAGACCAAAATCGTCGATCCCGATTCCGCGGGAGTCGGGGAGCTGTGCATTCGCGGGCCGTACGTGATGCAGCGGTATTACAAGCGCGGCCGCGAGGAATGCTTCGACGCCGACGGCTGGTTCCACACCGGCGATTTGGTGCGCGTCGATGCGGACGGCTTCTTTTATTTCGCCGGCCGGCTCAGCGCGATGATCAAAACGGCGGGCGCCAACGTCTCGGCGGCGGAGGTGGAGAAGGCCATCGCCAAGGTCACCGGCGCCGAGGCACACGTCGTGGGCATTCCGGACGCCGAGCGGGGCGAGCTGGTAGCGGCCGTCGTCGTCCACCCCAATCTCGACGAAGGCGCGTTGCGCGAGCGGCTCAGAGCCGAATTGTCGGCGTACAAAATCCCGAGGCGGTTCGCCGCCCTGACCCGTGCCGAAATACCGCTGCTGTCCAGCGGCAAGGTCGACACGCAGCGGCTGAGGAAGCTATTCGATGCCTGACACCATCGACCGGCTTGTCAGGTTGCGTGCCACACAGCACGGCGCCAAACCGATGGTGATCGACCCGACGACCCGGATCAGCTACCGCGAACTCGACACAACCACACGCGATTTGGCCGCGATCTTCGTCGACGCCGGCATCGGAAAGGGCACCCGGGTCGGGCTGATCATGCCCAACTGCGTGCGCTGGGTGCAGGTCGCCGTCGCCCTGACCCGGATTGGCGCGGTGCTGGTTCCCCTGAGCACGCTGCTGCGGGCCGGGGAACTGGTCGCCCAGCTACGGGCCGCCTCGGTGCAGTTCCTGGTGAGCGTCGCGGAATTCCGCGGCCACCGCTACCTGGACGACGTCTGCTCCATGCCGCGGCTCGAACTTCCCGCCCTGCGCGAAGTTTGGCCGGCGGACCGGTTCGACGACCACGCCGCGGCCGGTGAGGGCGCTCGCCGGATCGTCGACGCCATGACCGAAACGGTCACCCCCGCCGACCCGCTGGTCATCATGTTCACCTCCGGCAGCAGCGGAGCACCCAAGGGTGTCATCCACTCGCATGGCAATGCGTTGGGCGCGGTCGAGTCGGGCCTGTCGGCACGCTGCATCGCCACCGACACGCGCCTGTATCTCCCGATGCCGTTCTTCTGGGTCGGCGGCTTCGGCAGCGGGATACTGTCGGCGCTGCTGGCCGGTGCCACCCTCGTGACCGAGGAAATCCCGCGCCCCGAAACCACCCTGCGGCTCCTCGAAACCGAGCGCGTCACATTGTTTCGCGGCTGGCCCGATCAGGCCGAGGCGCTGGCCCGGCACGCGGAAACGGTTGGCGCCGACCTGTCGGCGCTGCGGCACGGCAGCCTGGAAGCGCTGCTGCCGCCCGAGCAGCGCGGCGCTCCCGGGGCGCGGGCCACGCTGTTCGGCATGACGGAGGCGTTCGGGCCCTACTGCGGCTATCCCGCCGACACCGACATGCCGCCGACGGCGTGGGGCAGCTGCGGAAAACCCTTCCGGGGCATGGAGGTCCGCATCGTCGACCCGGAGGGCGGTGGACCGGTTCCCGCGGGAACCGTGGGCATGATCCAGATACGGGGACCGCACACGCTTCGCGGCATTTGCCGTCGCAGCCGCGAAGAACTGTTCACCGCCGACGGCTTCTACCCCACCGGCGATCTCGGCCACCTCGATCGAGACGGGTTCCTGTTCTACCACGGCAGATCCGACGACATGTTCAAGGTCAGCGGCGCGACCGTATACCCGAGCGAGGTGGAGCGCGCGCTGCGCACGATCGACGGCGTCCAGAACGCGTACGTCACCAACGTCTCCGGGCCGTCAGGTGAGCGGGTCGGCGCGGCGGTGGTTTGCCACGACGAGCTCACGCCCGAACAACTGAGGGTCGCTGCCCGAAAGCTGCTGAGCGCCTTCAAAGTTCCGACTGTGTGGCTGATGCTGCGATCCGACGACGACGTTCCGCGCGGCGGCACCGGCAAGGTCGACATCCAGCGCCTGCGGGAGGCACTGCTCGGGGCGCAGCGCGACTAACGGCGACTGCCGGACACCGCCGACCGCGGCAACCGGCCCGCGCGAGAATGCCCCGTCATGACATCACCGTCGACCACGACGTCGAAGGCCAGATTCAGCCGAATGGGCTTGGTCACCGATTGCCGCCATGTCAACCGGGTGCCGTCCGCGACGATCTCGCTCCGAATGCCTTGCAACGGAACCGTTTCGGACTTATAGGTCGCCGTCCCGCCGAGCCCGTCACGAGATTCCCTGAACACATACTCCACGGCGAGTGTGCCGATCGGCGTTTTGATCGTGACGTCCCATTCGCCTTCGATGCCCAACTCATGCCTCCACTGGTTCTCGCCCGCTTGGGCGCCACACGGTGCCCCGGCGCTCGTACTCGAAGAGCTCCTCGACGGCGCGCGGAATTCGCGGGCCGTACCACCGCTCCAACAGGTAGAGACCCAAGTCCAGCCCCGATGTCACCCCACCCGCGGTGACCAGATCCCCGTCGTCGACGACCCGAGCCGCCACCGGGTGCACGCCGGAAGCCTCGAGTAACTCCAATCCCAAATGATGCGTCGCCGCGTGGCGTCCTTCGATCAGGCCCGCCATCGCCATCACCACCGATCCCCCGCACACCGCCGCCATCGTCACCTCTGGGTTGGCGAAAGCCTTCCGCAACAACGGCGTTAGCTCGGTCTGGCTTGCCCGGGCCAAAACCACCGGAATGGTCTCGACGCCGTCATCCGGGTCCCCGGCCACGGGCCCGCTGGCGCCGGGCACGATCACACATCCGCGGCTGTCCGGATCAAGCGTGGCGGTGGCGGTCAACGCGAGTCCACGGGTTCCCCCGGTCACGCTGCGTGCCCCCTCCGCCGACACGAGCGTCACGGTCAGCTCGCCCCCCACCCTGTCGCTGCCCGCGGCCAGCACTTCGAACGGCCCCACGACGTCGAGCGGGTCGAACCCGTCGTACAGCACGATTTGCGCATGCATTCAGCCATCGTCATGGGTCGGGCGGCGGTGGGCCAGTGGCTGGATTGACACGATGCGCCGGTATATTGCCAAGCCATGCATCGCGTGGCAGTGCTGGCGGAGCCGGACGTCATCGCGTTCGACATCGCCATCGCGGTCGAGGTATTCGGCCGTGTCCGGCTCGAGGACGGCGCGCCCGGCTACCGGGTCCGAGTGTGCGGTTGCGAGCCCCTCCTAACGGCCGGACCGATCCGCATCTGCACCGACTTCGGCCTGGAAGAACTCGGCAACGCCGACACCATCGTCGTGCCGGGACGCAACGACGTCACGGTGCCGGTCCGCGACGACGTCGCCACCGCCCTCAAGTCGGCCCACAGCCGCGGCGCCCGAATCGCATCCATTTGTAGCGGAGCCTTCACCGTGGCCGCCGCGGGCATCCTGGACGGCAGGCGCGCGACCACCCACTGGTTGGCGGCCGAATTGTTCTCTGCCGCTTATCCCAACGTCCGGCTCGACGCCGATGCCCTCTACGTCGACGAGGGGCAGATTCTCACTTCGGCCGGAGCATCCGCGGGCCTGGATCTCTGCCTCCATATGGTCGCAACCGACTACGGCTCCGCGGCCGCCGCCGACGCCGCCCGCTTGGCGGTCGCCCCACTCCATCGCACCGGTGGGCAAGCGCAATTCATCATCCGCAATCGCCGCATGTCCAACACCGAACTCGATGGCCTGCTGGCATGGATCGAGAACAACGCGCACCTGCCGCTGACCCTCCGCGAGATCGCGCGTCAGGCGTCCACCAGTGAGAGGACCATCAACCGGCGCTTCAAGCAGGAGACCGGGCAGACACCGATGCAGTGGGTCAACGGCATTCGGATCAAGCATGCGCAGGAGCTGCTGGAGAGAACTTCCGACAGCGTCGAAAACGTCTCACGCCGAGTGGGTTTCGCATCGGCGACGAATTTTCGTGAACAGTTTCGCCGGCTGGTCGGGGTGGCACCGCAAAGCTATCGCAATACGTTCCGGGACAAGGCCGGCAGGTGACGGGTCATTGGACTCGCGTCCAGGGTTGACAGTTCTGCGACTCGAAGGCCTTAACCGATGTGTTGATATTGGCGAACATCGGACCGATGGAGGTGTTCGTCTGGAGCACATGGTCCTTGTTCGCATCGGGCGTGCTGTAGGTGAACCACGAGCACATGGAGTCCTGGGTCGGCACATTGTTGATCCAGACGCCAAAGGCCGACCCCGACCCGCCAGTGTGGTAGAGGCCCGGTGCAATGTCGGGTCCGACGACAAAGACACCATTGCCGGGGATCGGGTCGAGCGGGTCGGCGATGGCCGGGGGCGCGAGCGCGACCACGCATGCGGCGAACACGGCCGACGTGCGAAGGATTGGGGGCATTTCTCATCTCCGTACCGTTGCCCACCCCAATGGCAGGGTAAGCCCCGCCGTGCTCGCACAACAACAGCTAGTCCCGTGAACCGTTTACCTCCACGACAACCCCATGGGCGGTGAGGTGGTCGATCAGCGGAACGGCGCCGGCGGCAAGGTGTTCTGACATCGCGGCCCGCGCGAGTTTGTCGTCGCGCTTTTTCAGCGCGGACAGGATCCGGCGATGGTCCTTCATCGACTGTTCCGGCCACCCCTTGATGTTGGGGAACACCGATTCCGGGGCGTAGCGGGTGATCTGCAACATCAGCTGGGCGAGCTTGGGTGAATCCGCGGCAACGTTGATGGCCCGATGGAATTCGTGGTTGAGACGAACGGTTCGCTCATGGTCGTCGCCGGCATAGGCGTCTTCGAGCTGCGCTTGGATCTCCTTGAGTTCACGCAACTGGTCGTCGGTGATGTTGATCGCGGCGCGTGCGGCCAGCTCGCCGCCGACGTGAGCCTGCACGTTGGCGACGTCGGCGACATCGCGCCCGGTCACGGGCAACACCACGAATCCCCGGCGCGGCTGCTGGGCGATGAGGCCCTCGGCGCGCAGGGCGAACAGCGCCTCACGCACCGGGGTGACACTGATCCCCAGTTCCGCGGCAAGCTGGTCTAGCCGAACGTAGGATCCCGCGGCGTAGGTGCCGTCGAATATCCGGGTGCGGACGAATCGCGCGACGTCCTCGGAAAGCTGAGGCCGCGCGGCGAAATCCGGAACGCTCATCGCCTCACACCCGATACTCGGCGAGCAATCGCTTGCTGATGATGGACTTCTGGATCTCGCTGGTTCCTTCGCCGATGAGCAGGAACGGCGCATCGCGCATCAGCCGCTCGATCTCGTATTCCTTGGAATAGCCGTAGCCGCCGTGAATCCGGAAACTCTGCTGCGTGACCTCCGAACAGTATTCGCTGGCAAGGTATTTGGCCATGCCGGCGGCGACGTCGTTGCGTTCTCCCGAGTCCTTCAGCCGCGCCGCGTTGACCATCATCAGGTGTGCGGCTTCGACTTTGGTCGCCATCTCGGCCAGCTGGAACGCGATGGCCTGGTGCTCGGCGATCGGCTTGCCGAAGGTGTGGCGTTGCTGCGCGTATCGCACCGCGAGCTCGAAGGCGCGGATTCCGATGCCGCAGGCTCGCGCCGACACGTTGACCCGGCCGACCTCGATGCCGTCCATCATCTGGAAGAATCCCTGCCCCGGCGTACCACCGAGGATGTCGTCGGCGCTCGCTCGGTAGCCGTCGAAGATGAGCTCGGTGGTCTCGATGCCCTTGTAGCCGAGTTTGTCGATCTTGCCGGGAATGGTCAGGCCCGGCACGACTTCACCAAAACCGACG
The DNA here is from genome assembly GCF_001954215.1 of Mycobacterium sp. IS-2888. Classification (NCBI taxonomy): domain Bacteria; kingdom Bacillati; phylum Actinomycetota; class Actinomycetes; order Mycobacteriales; family Mycobacteriaceae; genus Mycobacterium; species Mycobacterium sp. IS-2888. The sequence goes on along the minus strand of NZ_MBET01000099.1, from coordinate 166,148 downwards.
GGTTTCTCGACAAGAAACGCGGTCAGGTTGCGGTGTGGCTTGTCCGAACCTTCGTCGGTGCGCACCAGCACCGCCACGAGCGTCGACGTCGCGCCATTGGTCAGCCACATCTTCTGTCCGTCGATGCTGTAGGCGCCGTCGGAATTCCGCTTGGCCCGGGTGCGGATCGCGGCGACGTCGGAGCCCAGCTCGGGCTCGGACATCGAGAATGCGCCGCGGGATTCGCCGATCGCCATGCGGGGCAGGAACCGCTGCTTCTGCTCGTCGGTGCCATGCTGACGCAGCATGTACGCCACGATGAAGTGGGTGTTGAGCACCCCCGACACGCTCATCCACCCGCGTGCCAGCTCCTCGACGCAGAGGGCGTACGTAAGCAGCGACTCCCCCAGGCCGCCGTACTCCTGCGGAATCATCAGTCCGAACAGACCCATCTCGCGCATCTGGTCGACGATGTCCTGGGGGTAGGTGTCGGCGCGCTCGAGCTCCGGCGCGTTGGGAATGACTTCCTTGTCGACGAATTGCCGTACGGTAGCGATGATTTCGGTCTGAAATTCGGTCAGGCCGAGCGTCTGCGCGAGTCTGGTCATGGGCTGTCGTTCCCTATCGTGTTGGTGCTTATCAAGCGCTCGATGTCGGCCGGGATCAATCCCAGGCACTGCGCGAGCAGGTCGGGGGTGTCTTGCCCCAGGGTGGGTGCCGGAGCGCTGGCGGGATGGGTGCCGTCGAACGAGATCGGCAGGCCCGGCGCGAAATAGTCTCCGACACCGGGTTGATGGAGCCGTGAGAAGAGCGGGTTTGCGGTCACTTTGGGGTGTTCCGCGGCCTCCGCGAAGGTGCGGTATCGCTCGAACAGGACGGTGGTGTTCGACAATGCCGCGGTGACCTCCTCGGCCGTGTGCTCGGCGAACCAGGTGGAGAACAGGCCGGAGAGAGCATCACGGTACCGGTAGCGGTCCCCTTCGGCGGCAAAGTCCACACCCAGCGCCCCGGCGAGTGCCGACACCGCGGCGCCGGTGCCCGTCGCCTCGACCAGATCGCGAAAGTGCCTGCCGGTCAGCGTGACAACCATGAATGCCACACCGTCGCGGCTGGTGAAGTCCTGGCCGTATTGGCCGTAGATGGCGTTGCCCAACCGCTGGCGTTGGGTCCCGTTGACCTGCGGCTCGGTCAGCAGGCCCAGATTTCCCGCGGTGGCCAGCGCGACGTCCTCGAGCGCCAGGCTGATGCGCGCACCCCTCCCGGATTGCTCGCGGCGCCGGACGGCCGTGACCACGGCCAGCGCGGCGTACAGGCCGCAGCACACATCCCAGGCGGGCAGCACATGATTGATCGGACCGGCATGATCGGCCGGTCCGGTCACGAGCGGGAATCCGAGACCGGCGTTCACGGTGTAGTCCACCCCGGTGGAACCGTCGCCACGCCCAACGAGCTGCACGTGGATCACGTCGGAACGCTTGGCGGACAACTGATCATGGCTCAGCCAGGACAGACCCGCGGCGTTGGTGACGACGATGCCGTCGCCCTCGACGATCAGCCGCTGGACGAGTTCTTGACCTTCTGCCGAGCGCAGATCGATGGTGGCCGAACGTTTCCCCTTGTTCAATCCGGTCCAGTAGATCGACGTGCCGTCCGCCGCCAGCGGCCACCGCTGGACGTCGGAGGCGCCGCCGATCGGGTCGATGCGGATCACCTGGGCGCCGAGCTGACCCAGCGTCATGCCGCACAGCGGTGCGGCGACGAAGCTCGACACCTCCACCACGGTCAGGCCGCTCAGCGGCAACTCGCTCACGTCGAAGCGACCCGTTCGAAGACCGCGGCAAGCCCCTGGCCGCCGCCGATGCACATGGTCTCTAACCCGTAGCGCGCCTCCCGGCGATGCAGTTCGCGCGCCAGGGACGCCAGCATCCTGCCGCCGGTGGCGCCGACCGGGTGACCCAGTGAGATGCCCGACCCGTGCACATTGGTTCGGTCGTGGTCGGCCGAGCCGAAATTCCATTCGCGCATCACCGCAAGCGCTTGTGCGGCAAAGGCTTCGTTGAGTTCGATGACGTCGATGTCGGACAGTTGCAGGCCCGCCTTGCCGAGCGCAACCTCGGTCGCGGGCACCGGGCCGATGCCCATGACGTTCGGCGCCACGCCCGCCAGCCCCCACGACACCATGCGGACCAACGGCCTCAGCCCGTATTCTGCGGCCTTCTCGCGCGTGGTCACCACGCACATGGAAGCCGCATCGTTCTGTCCGCTGGAATTGCCGGCGGTGACCGTCGCATCCGGATCTTCGGCCAGCAGAACGGGTTTGAGCTTGCTCAGCGACTCGACCGATGTGTCGGCGCGTGGATGCTCATCGGTGTCGATGATTTCCTCGCCGTGCCGGCTGCGGACCTCGACGGGAATGATCTCCTCCGCGAAGACGCCGTCCTTTTGCGCCGCCACGGCACGCTGGTGTGAGCGCACCGCGAGCTCGTCTTGCTCCCGGCGCGAAATGCCGTACTGGCGACGCAAGTTCTCAGCCGTTTCCAGCATGCCGCCCGGAACCGGATGGTGCCGGCCGCCGGCCGTGGTGCGTCCCCGGGCCAGCCCGTCGTGCACTCGGACACCGCTGCGGGCGCCACCCCACCGCATGTCGGTGGAATAGAACGCGACATTGCTCATGCTTTCGCATCCGCCGGCGATGACGAGATCGTGGTCGCCGTTGGCCACCTGCAGGCACGCCTGGATCACCGCCTGCAGACCGGACCCGCAGCGGCGATCGACCTGCATGCCCGGAACCGTCACGGGCAGACCGGAATCCAATGCCACCACTCGCCCGATCGCGGGCGCCTCGCTGCTCGGATAGCAGTGCCCGAGGATGACGTCGTGCACGGCCTCCGGCGCAAGTCCGGTTCGTTCGAGTAGTCCTTTCAGCGCGGCGACGCCGAGGTCGACCGCGGTCTGCGACTTGAACATTCCGCCGTAGCGGCCGATCGGTGTCCGTACCGGCTCACAAATAACCGCTTCACGCATGGCTATCCTTTCGCGGCATGCTCAGATGTGCCGGCCGCCGGTGACTTCCATGACGGTGCCGGTCATATACGAGGACAGGTCGGAGGCCAGGAACAACGCGACGCTGGCGACCTCGCTGGGTTCCCCCGCCCGGCCCATCGGAACCTCGGCCTCCTTCTGGTCCCAAATGCGTTGCGGCATAGCCTCCGTCATGGCCGAGCGAATCAGGCCGGGGGCGATGACGTTCACCCGGACCCCCAGATAGGCGAGTTCCTTCGCGGCGGCCTTGGTCATCCCGACGATCCCGGCCTTGGCCGCGGAGTAGTTGGTCTGGCCGATCATGCCGACCTTGCCGGACACCGACGACATGTTGATGATCGCGCCGCGCTTGTTTTCCCGCATGATTGCCGCCGCCAGGCGGATGCCGTTCCAGGTCCCCTTCAGGTGCACGTCGATGACCTGATCGAATTGTTCCTCGGTCATCTTGCGCATCGTCGCGTCGCGGGTGATCCCGGCGTTGTTGACCATGATGTCCAGGCCGCCGAAGCGCTCGACCGCGGTCTGGATGAGGCTCTCGACATCGGCCGCTTGAGTCACATCGCACCGGACCGCCAGGGCAACGTCATCACCGCCCAGCTGCTTGGCGGCAGTTTCGGTCGCCTCGAGATTCACGTCTCCCAGCACGACGCGTGCGCCTTCGGCGACGAATCGCTCCGCGATAGCGAAACCGAGACCCTGTGCACCACCCGTGACCACCGCGGCCTGACCGCTGAGCAACGACACTGAAGACCACTCATCCTTAATCGCGTTCTTGCTCCCAGGGGGACCCCTGCGATCCGAATATCATATTTCATATAGGATCCTGTCCTGGGAGCTGGGGTACCCATTCGAGGAAAAGGAGCGTCTGCGCATGACCGTCGCGGGAGTCCACGAAGACCGCGAAGTCTCGGACGAAGATTTCCAGGCGATCCTTGAGGCGACCCGTCACTTCGTCCGCACCGCGGTGATCCCGCGCGAGCAGGAGATCCTGACCGACGACCGGGTGCCCGATGATCTGCGCGAACAGGCCAAGACGATGGGTTTGTTCGGGTACGCGATTCCTCAGCAGTGGGGCGGCCTTGGGCTCGATCTTGTGCAAGATGTCGAGCTGGCAATGGAATTGGGCTACACCTCGCTGGCGCTGCGGTCGATGTTCGGCACCAACAACGGCATCGCCGGACAGGTTCTCGTCGGCTTCGGCACCGACGAACAGAAGAAGCGCTGGCTCGAGCCAATGGCGTCGGGCGACGTCGTCGCCTCCTTCGCGCTGACCGAGCCCGGCGCCGGATCCAACCCAGCGGGCCTGCGAAGCAAAGCGGTCCGCGACGGGAGCGATTGGGTGATCTCCGGGCAGAAGCGCTTTATCACCAACGCGCCCGTCGCCGACCTGTTCGTGGTGTTCGCGCGGACCCGCCCGGCCGACGACCAAGGGCCGGGGATCGCCGTCTTCCTGGTGCCCGCGGACGCAGCGGGCGTCGAGGTCGGCACCAAGGACGCCAAGATGGGCCAAGAAGGCGCGTGGACCGCGGATGTCAGCTTCGACGACGTGCGACTGGGCACCGACGCGCTGATCGGCGGCAGCGAAGACCACGGCTATCGGGCGGCGATGACCTCTCTGGCGCGCGGCCGGGTGCACATCGCCGCGCTCGCGGTGGGAGCCGCGCAACGCGCTCTCGACGAGTCGGTGTCCTACGCCGCCACCGCGACGCAGGGCGGGACGCCGATCGGAAACTTCCAGTTGGTGCAGGCGATGATCGCCGACCAGCAGACCGGGGTGCTGGCCGGTCGGGCGCTGGTCCGCGACGCGGCCCGGCTATGGGTCACCAACGGGGACCGCCGGGTCGCGCCGTCGGCGGCGAAGCTGTTCTGCACCGAAATGGCCGGCAAGGTAGCGGATCTCGCGGTACAGATCCATGGCGGCAGCGGCTACATGCACGGCGTGCCCGTCGAAAGGATCTACCGCGACGTGCGACTGCTGCGGCTCTACGAGGGCACCAGCGAGATTCAGCGTCTGATCATCGGGTCCAATCTTGTCAAGGCGGCGCAGCGATGACCGGCAGACTCGAAGGCAAGGTCGCGTTCATCACCGGAGCGGCGCGCGGGCAGGGGCGGGCGCACGCCATTCGGATGGCCGAGGAGGGGGCCGACATCATCGCCGTCGACATCGCCGGCAAGCTCCCGTCCTGCGTTCCCTATCCGCCGGCGACCGAGGAGGACCTCGCCGAAACGGCTCGGCTGGTTGAAGAAACGGGTCGCCGGATTGTGACGTCGGTCGTTGACACTCGCGATTTCGACGGGCTGCGCAAGGCGGTCGACGACGGGGTCGCCGCACTGGGGCGACTGGACATCATCGTGGCCAACGCCGGGATCGCGGCCCCGCAGGCCTGGAACGACATCACGCCGGAATCCTTTCGCGACGTGATGGACGTCAATGTGCTGGGCACCTGGAACACCGTGATGGCCGGCGCCGACAAGATCATCGACGGGGGCCGCGGTGGCTCGATCATCCTGATCAGCTCGGCGGCCGGGGCGAAAATGCAGCCGTTCATGGTGCACTACACCGCGAGCAAGCACGCCGTCACCGGGCTGGCCCGCGCCTTCGCCGCCGAGTTGGGCAAACACTCGATCCGGGTCAACAGCGTTCATCCGGGTCCGGTGAACACCCCGATGGGATCCATCGAAATGGTGGAGGCGATAGGCAAAGCCATGGAAACCAATCCACAGCTGACCCACGTCCTCACCCCGTTTCTGCCCGACTGGGTGGCCGAGCCGGAAGAGATCGCCGACGCCGTGTGCTGGCTGGCCAGCGACGAATCGCGGAAGGTCACCGCGGCGCAGATCCGGGTAGACCAGGGCTCCACGCAGTACTGATTGCGCCGCGCTCACATCAGCGCAGCAATTCCAGCGTCCCCAGGTCGCGGATCGCTTGGCAGCCGCGGCTGAGCATGGCCAGCACCATGTCGTCGCCGCGCTCGGTGGCGGCCGCGAACGCGAACCCCAGCGCCGAGATCAGCGGCGCCTGCAGTACACCGAGCCGGTAGTCACGCCAACATGTTTCGCGGTCGTAGTCGGTGACCCCGCCACCCGTCAACGCCCGGTGATAGTCGGCGACGAGCTCCTCCTCGATGCTGGCGCGCAGTCGCGAATTCAGGCTCGTCGCGGTGAAGTAGGCGAGATCCCTGGCCGGCAGGCCCACGCCGAGCGTCTGCCAGTCGACCACGCTGACCCGCGTTCGGTCCGGATCGAACAGCATGTTGTCCAGGCGATAGTCCCCGTGCAGCAGGGCAAACCGGTCATACTCGGCCAGCAGCCACGGTTCCACCAAACCCATTGCGGTGCGGAATGTTTCGCGGTCTTCCGCGCTCATTCGATCGCCCAGCTTCTCGATGGTGATGTCGGCGCTCATCCGCGCCACCTCGCCCATGCCGCGGGCGCCGGCCTCGTCCGGGCGGCCAAACGCGATGCCCGGAAAATCCAGCCAGGCCGGGTCGCACCAGCTGGGCGCGTGCAGGCCCGCCAAAGCGTTTGCCGCGAGGCGCGCTTCGGCTTCACCGCAGCCGGCGAGCTGATCGCCCTGAACCGCCGGCGCTTGATCGGCCAGCAGCAGGGCGAAATCCATTGCATCCTCGGTGATCTCGCAGTAGAAGCACCGCGGGGTCGGCACCTGCACCCGATCGGCCACGGACGAGTAGAACGCGCACTCGCTGCGATAACCGATGACGACCCGGTCGCGCACGGTGTCGTCCTGGGCCGGCAGCTTGATCACGTAGGTCTGCGGCAGATCACGCGGATCCGTCGCGTAGCGGGCCGTTACCCGGTAGGTCGCGCCGGTCTGGCCGGTGCCGATCGCAACCACGTCCACGTGCGACACCTCGACGGTTGGGTGGCGTTCGCGAAGCACGGCCGACAGCCACTCGGGCGTGACGTCGCCGGGATACCGCGGAATGGACACCACAGCACTCATGGGCAGCACGCCTCCGTACCGAGACCGTCGATGGACGGCTCAACTGTAAGGCATACGGCAAGGGCGGAGGCCGAGGGTCGGTCCGGTCAGCGCGGGTCCGCCGTTGGGGGTCCGCCGGCGATGCCGGCGTCCGTCTTGTCTCCACGACGGGTGCCCATTGCCCGCCCGGCGTTCCAGTAGGCCTGGGCGTGTATCTGGGACTTGCGCAGGCCGAACTCGTCACGCAGCCTGCGTCGGACGTGCTTGAGGGTCGCGGCCTCGGGCGTCGCCCACACGTACCAGCCCGTCCATTCGCGGCCCTCGATCGCCTCGGCCAACGACCTCTCGTCGCGGCGTGCGACCCAATGCACTTGCAGCCGAGGGTGTTTCGCCAGCGGGATCAACCCGTCGTTGTCGTCGTGCCGCTCGAGGTACATCTCGATCGGTACATCGTCCGGGAGGGCTTCGACGATCCCATTCATCCCGGGGATCGATGCCGAGTCACCGATCAGTAGGTAGCCGGCGGGGGGCTCGTCGGGAACAGCGAAGCGCGACGAGCCCATCAAGCACATGACTGCGATTGTCGTGCCAGGTTCCACCGATCTCGCCCACAACGACGCCGGTCCGGCAGGTTCGTGCAGCACGACGTCGACCGCGAACCGGCCCGCGGCGACGTCCGCCTCGGAGATCGTGTAGGCGCGCTGGAACTCGGTGTTCGACCCGTCGGGGTCGGGAAACCAGAACCGCAACCAGGCCGCGGGTTCGGCCTTCGCGTCCTCGAAGAGCGTCGGCGACTCCATCCGCACCCGCACGAAATGCGGTGCGATGCGGACGGTTTCGATTACCGTTGCGGCGTGGTCGCGGGCACCCAAACCCCGCAAGATCACACCCTGCAACCCGCGTCCCATGAGCGGTCCTCTCCCGTGACGGCGCGTTCCGCCACCCTTCGGCTAGTAGTTGCCCTCACAAACTAAGGGTTGCCTAACCAAAGGTCAACTCAAGGCGTTAGTGAGAGGGGGCTAGCGACTGCGCGGCGCGCGCGGGTTTGGGCCGATTGCCAGGTCTGCTTCGGACTCTTTGCGCTTCGCCTCGGCCATCTTGCGGTCCTCGGCGGCGGCTTCGCGATGGCGCTCTGCGGACCTGCGGTGCACGTCTGTGTGCGAGACGCCTCGGTCGACCGTCACGTCTTGCACGCTCGCGAGCCGTTCGTGCTGGCGCGCCGATTCCTCGATGCTGCGGGCGGCCGAGAGTCCCGCGTGGGCGGCGCGTCCGCGAGCCTCCGCGACTCTGCGTTCCGCGGCCGCCAGGTCTTGTGCGGAGACGGATTCTTCGGAGGGCTCGCGTCCGGTCGCCATGGCGTCTTCCTTTGGTGCGATTCATCGCGGTTACCCGCGGAATGCACGGCGAAACAGAAAGTGTGCGGGCGGAGGGACTCGAACCCTCAAGCTCTCACGAGCAATGGCACCTAAAACCATCGCGTCTGCCAATTCCGCCACGCCCGCGGACCCGGCGATCGTATCGCCTCGGCCTGGGCCCGAACCGTCGCGCGGTACCTTCAAGGGGTGTCCACTACACGTCGTCGCAGGCCCGCGCTGATCATTCTGGTGATCGTCGCCGCCTGCGGCTGCCTGGCCCTGGGCTGGTGGCAGTGGACCCGGTTTCAGTCCGCCTCGGGAACCTTCCAGAACCTCGGGTATGCGCTGCAGTGGCCGCTGTTCGCGTGGTTCTGCGTGTACGCCTACCGCAAGTTCGTGCGCTACGAGGAGGCGCCACCGGAACCGCGGAAGGGCGGCGCCGTCACCGAGATACCCGCCGGGCTGCTGCCCGAGCGCCCCACGCCCACGCAACAACCGCCCGACGATCCCGCGCTGCGGGAGTACAACGCCTATCTGGCAGAGCTCGCCAAGAACGACGCCGAAAAGCAGAACAGGACTACCGCATGACCACACCCGAGAAACCCGGTGCGCCGGCCTTCCCCGTCGAGAAGATCCGCACCGCGTTGTTCGGCTACCGGATCATGGCGTGGACAACGGGTATCTGGCTGATCGCCCTGTGCTACGAGATCGTCTCGCATCTCGTGTTCCACCACGAGATCCGGTGGATCGAAGTGGTGCACGGCTGGGTGTATTTCGTCTACGTGCTGGCGGCGTTCAATCTGGCGGTCAAGGTCCGCTGGCCGATCGCCAAGACCATCGGCGTGCTGCTGTCCGGCACCATCCCGCTGCTCGGGATCATCGTCGAGCATTTCCAGACCAAGGACGTCAAGGCGCGCTTCGGGATTTAGGGCTCGAGCGTGACTCTAGCGTCACGCTCGACGCCGAACGTGACGCTGCAGTCACGTTCGCGCGGCCAGCGCTCGCAGCGCCGGCACCAACAGTGCCAGCGCGCGACCTCGATGCGAGACGGCATCCTTCTCGGCGGGGCTGAGTTGCGCTGCGGTGCGGTCGCTTCCGTCGGGAATGAAGACGGGGTCGTAACCGAATCCGCCGTCGCCGCGCGGCTCGCGGGCGATGCTGCCCGGCCACTCGCCGCGGACGACGACTTCGCCGGATGACGACACCAGTGCGCAGGCCGACACGAAGGCCGCGCCTCGCCGCGAGTCGGGGACGTCCCGCAGCTGCGCCAGGAGCAACGCGGTGTTGGCGGCGTCGTCGCCGTGTTTACCGGACCAACGCGCCGACAGCACGCCCGGCATCCCGCGCATAGCGGCCACCTCCAAACCGGAATCGTCGGCCACACTCGCAAAACCGGTCGCGGCAAACGCATCCCGCGCCTTGGCCAATGCGTTGTCCTCGAAGGTCGCACCGGTTTCGGGCGCCTCGTCGAAAGGCGCCACATCGTTCAGCGACAGCAGCGTCAAGCCGGACAGTCCGGCGCCGTCCAGCACACGGCGCAGCTCGGCCAGCTTCTTGGGGTTGCGGCTGGCGACCAGTAGGTGGGTCAGCTTCCGAACGCCTTCGGCGGTGGCGGCCCCTCGGGCAACACACCCGGGTACGGCCGCTCCAATGCCTCCCGCTGCGCCGCGAACAAGGTGTCGCAAGCGCCGAGCGCCATGTCGAGCAGCTTGTCCAGCGTCGAACGCGGAAACGTCGCGCCCTCACCGGTCCCCTGAACCTCGACCAGAGTCCCGGTGTCGGTGGCCACGACGTTCATGTCCACCTCGGCGCGCGCGTCCTCCTCGTAGGGCAGGTCCACCCGAATCCTGCCGTCCACCACGCCGACGGAGACCGCCGCGATAGCGCACGACAGCGGCCGGGGATCGGAAAGCTTTCCCGCCGCCGAAAGATAAGTCACCGCGTCGGCCAGCGCCACGTAGGCGCCCGTGATGGCCGCGGTGCGGGTGCCGCCGTCGGCTTGCAACACATCGCAGTCGACGGCGATTGTGTTCTCCCCCAACGCCGCCAGGTCGATGCAGGCTCGCAGCGACCGGCCGACCAGCCGGCTGATCTCCTGGGTGCGCCCGGACAGGCGGCCGCGCACCGATTCACGATCGGAGCGAGTGTGCGTGGCCGACGGCAACATCGCGTACTCCGCGGTCAGCCACCCCAGGCCCGACCCCTTGCGCCAGCGCGGCACGCCCTCGGTGACGCTGGCGGTGCACATGACTTTGGTGTGACCGAATTCGATCAGGACCGAGCCCGCCGGGTTTTCGGTGAACCCGCGGGTGATGACGACGGGGCGAAGCTCGTCGTCGAGGCGACCGTCTTCTCGTTTGGACACGACGCCAACCCTAACCGGTTGACTCAGACCCTTTCCGAGTGGCGGACATCGAACGTCTCACCGCATACGACCGCATGCACGGGGCCGTCGAACTCGGCCTTGGCCTCGCTGATCACGTCCTCACGCGACGTCCACGGCGGGATGTGTGTCAGCAGCAGCTCGCGAACGCCGGCCTGTGCCGCGGCCCTGCCGGCCTCGGTGCCCGAGAGGTGCAGGGCGGGCGGACGGTCATGCGCGTGCGTCCACGAGGCCTCGCACAGGAAGACGTCGGCGTCGCGGGCCAGCTCGATGAGCTGATCGCACGTTCCCGTGTCACCGCTGTAGACGAACGAGGCGCCGCTGGGATCGGTCACCCGCAAGCCGTAGGACTCGGTCGGATGAGCCACCACCCGCGGCGTCACGGTGAGCGCGCCGAACGTCACCGGCTCACCGTCGACCCAGTGGTGGACGTCGAAGATGTCGGAGCAATCGTCGATTTCCCCGCCATAGGGCGAGGACGCTGCCCCCAACCGTGACCACGTGTCGCTCGGGCCGTACAGCAACGCCTTGCCGAGCGGGCGCGACGGGTGGTAGCGGCGCCATACGAACAACCCCGGCATGTCCAGACAGTGGTCGGCGTGCAGATGGGACAGCAGCACATGCACCGAGCCGGGATCCATGTATCGCTGTAGCGCGCCGAGGACACCCCCGCCGAAGTCGAGGACCAACGGCGGGGTATCCGGAGCCCGAAGCAGATAACCCGATGCAGGCGAATCCGGACCGACCACGCTGCCCGAGCAGCCGAGCACGGTTATTCGCACGGACACTACTGTGCCATGCCCGATAGCAGCGTGGAGAAAACATTGCCGCATTGATGTGATGAGAATCTCCCCGCGCGCTTGCGCAGCTAGGCCGGGCTAGTCGATACGCGAGCGGCGCACGGGTTGGACGCCGGTCACCGCGGGACCCAGGAAGCGCGCGGCCAGTTTGGTGAACGCCTCGGGGTCGCCGGTGGACTCGAACACCCGGGTGGCAGCCGCCGCGTCGTGGGGCCGCAGCAGGTCCCGCTCGGTGAGCACCCGCAGCACTTCCTTGGCGGTTTCCTCGGCACTCGAAACCAGCGTGACGTTCTCGCCCATCGCCAGCTGGATCAGCCCCGACAGCAGCGGATAGTGCGTGCATCCCAGCACTAGGGTGTCGACCTGCGCGCGCTGCAAGGGCTCTAGGTAGCCCTCGGCCAGCCCCAGCACCTGACGGCCGCTGGTGACGCCGCGCTCGACGAAGTCGACGAACCGCGGGCAGGCCACCGCGGTGATCTCGGTGTCGCGGGCGGCGGCGAACGCGTCCTGGTAGGCGTGCGAGGCGATGGTCGCCTGGGTGCCGATGACACCGATGCGGCCATTGCGGGTGGCGGTCACCGCGCGACGCACCGCGGGCAGGATCACCTCGACGACCGGCACGTCGTAGCGCTCGCGGGCGTCCCGCAGGCACGCCGCGGACGCCGTGTTGCACGCGATCACCAGGGCCTTGACGCCGCGGTCGACGAGATCGTCACCGATGGCCAGCGCGTGCGCTCGGACCTCGGGAATGGTCAGCGGGCCGTAGGGACCGTTGCCGGTGTCGCCGACGTAGATCATGTCCTCGTCGGGCAGCTGGTCGATGATGGCCCGCGCGACGGTCAGACCCCCGACGCCGGAGTCGAAGACACCGACGGGCGCTAATGGCGAGCTCATGTCTTGGGGCGCCGCGAACCGGCTTTCCTCGAGGCGCGGGCCTTGCGCTCCGGACCAGACAGGACGTAGGCCGCCAGGATTCCGGCCAGCGCGCCGCACAGATGGCCCTGCCACGACACACCGCCGCATTTGTCGAGCACCGGCACGGCGCTGACCAAGATGCCGCCGTAGGCGAAGAGCACCACCAAACCGGTGACGATGTCCCAGAATCTGCGCACGAATATGCCGAAGACCAGCAAGAACGTCAGCCAGCCGAAGATCAGGCCGGAGGCCCCGATGTGGTCGGACTCGAAACGACAGCCGCCCCAGTTGCCGATCAGCCAGGTGCCGAAGCCGCCGACGATCCACACGATGGCGGTGGCCCAGACGAACCGGGACAGGCCGGCGAGCGTCATCAGGAAGCCGAGCACCAACGCCGGGACGGTGTTGGCCAGCAGGTGCGTCCAGCTCGCGTGCAGGAACGGCGCCCAGATGATCCCCCACAGCCCGTCGGCTTCCAGCGGCCTGATGCCGTTGCGGTCCAGCGAATGGTGCATCAGCTGATCGATCAGCTCGATGACGTACAGCAAAGCCACGAACGTGACGATCGTGGCACCGCCCACCATCCAGTCGGGCCGCTTCTTGGAACCCTGCGCCGGTGTTCGGTTCCCGGCGGGGCCGGTCATGCCCATAGCTGCCCTTCCAGAGCGTTTTCGGCATCGTCCAGGCTACCGGCATAGGCGCCGGTGGACAGATACTTCCAGCCGGCGTCGGCCACCACGAAGGCGATGTCGGCGCGCGCACCGTCGTTGAACGCCTGTCGGGCGATGCCCAGCGCCGCATGCAGCACCGCGCCGGTCGAGATGCCCGCAAAGATTCCTTCGGAGTCCACCAGCTCGCGAGTGCGACGGATCGCGTCGGCCGCGCCGACCGAGTAGCGGGCGGTCAATACGTCGGGGTCATAGAGTTCGGGCACGAATCCCTCGTCGATGTTGCGCAGCGCGTACACGCCTTCGCCGTAGCGGGGTTCGGCGGCCACGATCTTGACGTCGGGAACGTGCTCGCGCAGGAACCGCCCGGTGCCCATCAGGGTGCCGGTGGTGCCCAGGCCGGCCACGAAGTGGGTGATCTCGGGCAGGTCGGCTAGCAGCTCGGGCCCGGTGCCGCGGTAGTGCGAATCGGTGTTGGCGGGGTTGCCGTACTGATAGAGCATCACCCATGACGGGTTGGCCGCGGCCAGCTCCTTGGCGGTCGCCACCGCGGTGTTCGACCCGCCCTCCGCCGGCGAGAAGATGATCCGCGCGCCGTAGAGCTCGAGCAGCTGACGCCGTTCGACGGACGTGTTCTCGGGCATCACGCAGATCAGCTGGTAGCCCTTCAGCCGGGCCGCCATCGCCAGCGAGATGCCGGTGTTGCCGCTAGTGGGCTCGAGGATCGTCGCGCCGGGCGCCAGTAGCCCGTCCTCTTCGGCCCGTTCGATCATCCGCAGCGCCGGGCGGTCCTTGATCGAGCCGGTCGGGTTCCGGTCCTCGAGCTTGGCCCACAGCCGCACGTGCGGCCCGTCCGGCCCGTCGCTCCAGCGCGGTGAGAGCCGCGACAGGCCGACCAGCGGCGTGTTGCCCAGCGCGGCCAGCAGCGAGTCGTAACGCGTCATGCGCCCCGCTTACCCGCCCGCCACCGCGGGCAGGATGGTCACCGAGTCGCCGTCGGCGACCGTGGTGTCCAGGCCGCCGGAGAATCGCACGTCCTCGTCGTTGACGTAGATGTTCACGAAGCGATGCAGCTTGCCCGGATTGTCGGAGTCGATCAGCCGCTCGGAGATGCCGGAGTAGTTGGCCTCCAGGTCGCTGATGATGGCGCCCAGCGTGTCACCGCTCGCCGAGACGCGCTTCTCGCCGCCGGTGTGCGGCCGGAGGATGGTTGGGATGGACACGGTGACGCTCATGCGGGCCTTTCTCGAACTGTGTTCAGTACTGCTCGACGATATCGACAGGCTCTTCGGTGACGACGCCGTCGACGATGCGATAGCTGCGCAGCTCGTGGCGGTCGGGGTCACGGGTGGACACCAGCACGTAGTGCGCGTCCGGCTCGGCGGCCAGCTTCACGTCGGTGCGGCTCGGGTAGGCCTCGGTCGCGGTGTGTGAGTGATAGATGACGACCGGGACCTCGTCGGCATCGTCCATCGCCCGCCACACCTTCAGCTGCTCGTGCGCGTCGAAGCGGTAAAACGTCGGCGAACGTTCGGCGTTGACCATCGCGATGTGCCGCTCCGGACGATCCGAGCCGTCCGGGCCGGCCAGCACCCCGCAGGCTTCGTCGGGGTGGTCACGACGCGCGTGGGCGACCATGGCGTCCACCAGGTCGGCACGGATCACCAGCACGTCAACCTTTCCCTTTCCGCTAGGGGCCGAATGCTCCGGGCAACATGCCGCGGTAGGTGGGTATTCCGGCCACCGACTCCGCGGCCAGCACCCCGACCAGCACGGCGCGCGCCAGGCAATCGGCCGCGGCCGCGCCCACCTCGGTGGTCAGCGCGGTCTCCGGCGAAAATGCGGCGGGCGGTGGTGTCGAGCCGACCGCCGGCGCCACCTCGACGGCCCCGGTAGCCAGCGCGAACACGGTGTCGCCGTCCAGCGGTGTGTGTGCCGGCCGGATGGTGCGGGCCAGGCCGTCATGGGCGGCGATCGCGACACGCCGGCAGCCCGCCGGGGTCAGCGCGGCGTCGGTGGCCACCACCGCGATCGTGGTATTCAGCGGGCTCAACGGCGACGGCAGCCGGGCGAACGCGTCGATCTGGTCGGCCGGCGGCGGCCGCAGGGCGAACTCCTCGGTCAGCGCCGCCATCCACGGGAGACCGGTGGCCCGGTCGACGACGTCGCCCGCGCAGTTCACCGCGACGAGGGCGCCGACCGTCACGCCGGACGGCAGTGTCGTCGAGGCGGTCCCGATGCCGCCCTTGAGCACACCGGCGCGCGCCCCGACCCCAGCGCCGACGGTCCCGACCGACACCCCTTCGTCGCTCGCGGCGAGCGCCGCTTGGTAGCCGAACTCGGCGTCCGGCCGCCGGTCCCAGCCACCGACCGGCAGGTCGAAGATCACCGCCGCGGGCACGATTGGCACCACGCCGCCCTCCATCGCCACGCCGCGCTCGTGTTCCTCGAGCCAGCGCATGACGCCGTCGGCGGCGGCGAGGCCGTAGGCGCTGCCACCGGCGAGCAACACCGCGTCGACGAATCGCACGGTGTTGACCGGATCCAGCAGATCGCTCTCGCGCGTGCCGGGCGCGCCACCGCGGCAATCGACGGCGCCGACCGTCCCGGGCGGGGTCAACACGACGCTCACGCCGCATGCCCAACCGGCGCCCAAGGACGCGTCGGGATCCAGTCGCTGGTAGTGGCCGACGCGGATTCCCCCGACGTCGGTGACGGAGTTCATCCGGCCGGCCGCCCCATCAGCACCAGGACCAGATATTCCTGCAGGACGGTCAGCCACTGATACACGTCGTAATGCGCGGCCAACGGATGGTCCGATGGCAGGCGATCTGGGCCCTCGGGCCCGATTTCGAGCAGGACGCCCAGCGTCAGCCGAATGTCGTTGACCGCCGCGATCCATGCGTTGGCGCCGTCCTCGGTCAGTTCGAACCGGCCGCCTTCGGCCGGCAGCGTGTCCAACAACTCCTGTGCGGCAACACGTTTGGCGTTGATGATCTCCGGCTCGTGCAGGCTGCGCAGCGCGGCGTTGAGGCCTTCGGAGGTGTCGGCCGCGGCGTCGTCCTGATCGGATTTGTAGAAATCGGGCAGCAGCCGTCGCAGCGTCGACTCCCGCGGCCGTTCGGAGTTTCCGGTCTTGATACCGGTGATCTCTTCGAGTTCGTCTGCCGGCGAAGAAGATTCGCGCTCGTCGAGCAAACCGATCATCGCGGTGACGAGGTTCTTGAGCAGGTCCGCCTCATGGGGAGCCAAGGCGGACCGAAAACGGGGACCGTTTGCGGTCTCGACGCGCTTCCATTTGCGCACGCGGAATCCCGGGTGCCCTCGAATCTCAGCGGTCCTGCTGCATCGTCGCCCACAAACCGGCGGCGTGCAGTTTGGACACGTCGACTTCCATGGACTCCCGGCTGCCCGCGGACACCACCGCCTTGCCCTCGTTGTGCACCTGCAGCATCAGCTTGGTGGCATGCGGCTCGCTGTATCCGAACAACTTCTGGAATACATACGTCACGTAGGTCATCAGGTTGACCGGGTCGTCCCACACGATGGTGACCCAGGGACTGGCCGTGACGTGGGCCGGAGCGGACTCGCGTTGTCCGGTAGTGCCAGGCTTGGTGGGTGCTGACGCAACAACCATGGCCTCCACGATACCGAGAGACGGCTCGCTCGCAGCCAGCCGTTACCTTTACGGAATGAACGACCCGGCCCTCGCTGGGCTGCTAACGGACAAATACGAGTTGACCATGCTCGCGGCGGCGCTGCGCGATGGCACCGCGCATCGCCCGACCACGTTCGAACTGTTCGCCCGCCGCCTGCCCGAGGGTCGCCGCTACGGCGTGGTCGCCGGCACCGGCCGGCTGCTGGAAGTGTTGCCGCAGTTCAGGTTTGACGACGAGGCGTGCCAGCTGCTCGCGCAATTCCTGGACGACGACACGCTGCGCTACCTCCGCGATTTCCGCTTCGGCGGCGATATCGACGGCTACGCCGAAGGCGAGCTGTACTTCCCCGGTTCGCCGGTGTTGTCCGTGAGCGGCAGCTTCGCCGAATGCGTGGTGCTCGAAACGCTGGCGCTGTCGATCTTCAACCACGACACCGCGATCGCCTCCGCGGCGGCGCGAATGGTCAGCGCCGCGCAGGACCGACCGCTGATCGAGATGGGATCACGGCGAACCCACGAACGCGCGGCGGTGGCGGCGGCGCGCGCCGCCTATATCGCCGGGTTTACCGCGACGTCCAACCTGGAAGCCGAACGGCAATACGGGATCCCCACGGAGGGCACCGCGGCACACGCTTTCACGATGCTGCACACCCGGCGGGACGGGCCCGACGAAGTCGCCGCATTTCGTGCCCAGGTCGACGCGCTGGGCGCGCAAACCACGCTGCTGGTGGACACCTACGACGTGACGACCGGCGTGGCCAATGCCGTGGCCGCCGCCGGTGCCGAGCTGGGTGGGGTGCGCCTCGACTCCGGTGAGCTGGGCGTGCTGGCCCGCCAGGTGCGCCAGCAACTCGACCAGCTGGGCGCGACCCGGACCAGCATCGTGGTGTCCGGCGACCTCGACGAGTTCTCCATCGCCGCGTTGCGCGCCGAGCCGGTGGACAGCTACGGCGTCGGCACGTCACTGGTCACCGGCTCGGGCGCACCCACCGCGAGCATGGTCTACAAGTTGGTCGAGGTGGACGGCATGCCGGTGCACAAGCGCAGCGCCCACAAGGAATCCGACGGCGGCCGAAAAGAGGCGCTGCGGCGCTGCCGCCCCACCGGCACGATCACCGAGGAGGTGCTGTACCCGGCCGGCAATCCGCCGGAAGCCACCGAGCCGTTCCGGGTGCTGACGGTCCCGCTGGTGCGCGGCGGGGAGGCGGTGACCGAAACGGGTCGCGGGGCGCTGGCCGCCGCCCGGGACCTGGTGGCGTCCGGGCTGCACAGCCTGCCGTGGGAGGGGCTGAAATTGGCGCACGGCGATCCGGCGATCCCGACCGTGCGGGTCGGCTTCTGAGCCATGCCGGAAGCATCCGTGCCCGAGTTGCTGGCCACCGCGGTGGCCGCGCTCGGCGGCAGCGAACGCAGCGGACAGCAGGAAATGGCCGACGCCGTCGCGCGGGCCTTCGAAACCGGCGAGCACCTCGTCGTGCAGGCGGGCACCGGCACCGGGAAGTCGCTGGCGTATTTGGTTCCCGCGATCGTCCGCGCCGTCAACGAGGACGGCCCCGTCGTCGTGTCGACCGCCACGATCGCGCTGCAGCGCCAACTCGTCGATCGCGACCTGCCCCGGCTGGCCGATTCGCTCACTGACGCGCTGCCGCGCCCGCCGCGGTTCGCGCTGCTGAAGGGGCGACGAAACTACCTGTGCCTGAACAAGATCCATAACGGTGCCGCCGCCGACGGGTCCGACGAACCGCAGGACGAGCTCTTCGACGCGGTGGCGGTCACCGCGCTGGGCCGCGACGTGCAGCGGCTCACCGCCTGGGCCTCGACGACCGACACCGGTGACCGCGACGACCTCAAACCCGGTGTGCCGGACCGATCCTGGTCGCAGGTCAGCGTCTCCGCGCGGGAGTGCCTCGGGGTGGCCCGCTGCCCGTTCGGCACCGAGTGCTTTTCGGAACGGGCGCGCGCCACGGCCGGCCGCGCCGACGTCGTCGTCACCAACCACGCCTTGCTGGCCATCGATGCGGTTGCCGAATCGGCGGTGCTGCCCGAGCACGCGCTGTTGGTGGTCGACGAGGCGCACGAGCTGGTCGACCGGGTGACGTCGGTGGCCACCGCGGAGCTGACGCCGGCCACGCTCGGTGTTGCATCCCGGCGGATTGCCCGGCTGGTGGATCCCGAGATAACCCAGCGGCTGGAGGCGGCATCGGCCAACTTCGGGGCCGCGATCCACGACGCAACACCGGGCCGCATCGACCATCTGGACGACGAGATGGCGACCTATCTGGCCGCGCTGCGCGATGGCGCCGCTGCGGCACGCTCGGCGATCGACACCACCAGCGACGCCAAGGCCGCCGCGGCGCGCGCCGAAGCGGTTGCCGCGCTGAGCGAAATATCCGATACGGCGTCGCGTGTCCTGGCCTCCTTCGCCCCCGCGATCCCCGATCGCACGGACGTGGTCTGGCTGGATCACGAGGACAATCGCGGTTCGCCGCGCCCGGTGCTGCGGGTGGCGCCGCTGTCGGTCGCCGCGTTGCTGCGCGATCGGGTGTTCGCGCGGTCGACGACCGTGTTGACGTCGGCGACCCTCACGGTTGGCGGCTCCTTCGACGCGATGGCGACCGCGTGGGGGCTGGCCGGACCGGACTCCGGCGAATACCCACGCTGGCGCGGCCTCGACGTCGGATCGCCTTTCCACCACGCCAAGGCGGGCATCCTCTACGTCGCGGCCCATCTGCCGCCGCCGGGACGCGACGGCGCCGGCTCGGCCGAGCAACTGACCGAGATCGCCGACCTCATCACCGCGGCCGGCGGGCGCACGCTGGGATTGTTCTCATCGATGCGGGCCGCCCGGGCCGCCGCCGAGGCCATGCGCGAACGGCTGCCGACCCCGGTCCTGTGTCAGGGCGACGACAGCACCACCGCGCTCGTCGAGCAATTCAGCGCCGACGCCGAGACTTCGCTGTTCGGCACGCTGTCGCTGTGGCAGGGCGTCGACGTGCCGGGCCCGTCGCTGTCGCTGGTGATGATCGACCGCATCCCGTTCCCCCGGCCCGACGACCCGCTGCTGGGCGCTCGCCAGCGCGCCGTCGCCGCGCGCGGGGGCAACGGCTTCATGGCCGTCGCCGCCAGCCACGCGGCGCTGCTGCTCGCGCAGGGGTCGGGACGGCTGTTGCGCCGCGTCACCGACCGCGGCGTCGTCGCGGTGCTCGACTCGCGGATGGCCACCGCCCGCTACAGCGGTTACCTGCGCGCCTCGCTGCCGCCGTTTTGGCAGACCACCGACGCCGCGCAGGTCCGCGCGGCGCTGGAGCGGCTGCGCACCGCCGAGCCGGCTAACGGGCCAGGGTGACCAGGCCGAGCTCGTTGCCGGCGGCGAGCATCGGATGGTTGGGGAGCACCCGCACCGTGTATCCGAGCGCGCCGGCCAGCGGCAGCGTCATCGTGGTCGAGAAGACCTGGTTGCCCCCCTCGGCGGTGCCGGTATACGACATCTCGACGGTCAGCGGGTCCTGCAACGCGTCGCCGGCGTCCACCCTGCCCACCAACGCCTGGACGGTGACCTCGTCGGGTGCCAGCCCGGCCAATTGCACGGTCGCGGTCAGGGTCAGCTTCGAGCCCAGCACCGGGGTATCCGGCAGGCCGGTGCTGTCGACGTCGGTGATATCGATCTTGGGCCAGGCTTCTTCGGCGCGCCTGCGGTAGGCGGCCAGCTCACGGGCGGTGCCGAACTCCCCGGCACTCTCGTCGCCCTCGACCGGCGCGACCGTCCTTCGCAACGACTGCGCGGCCGGGGTGTAGTAGTTCTCGACGTAGTCGCGCACCATCCGCGACGCCAGCACTTTCGGGCCCAGCGTCTGCAAGGTGTGGCGCACCATTTCGATCCACCGCGGCGGCACCCCATGCTCGTCGCGCTCGTAGAACTTCGGTGCCACCGCTTGCTCCAGCAGGTTGTACAGCGCGCTGGACTCCAGGTCGTCGCGACGGGCCTCGTCGGTCAGCCCGTCGGCAGACGGTATCTCCCAACCGTTTTCGCCGTCGTAACATTCGTCCCACCAGCCGTCGCGGATGGACAGGTTCAGACCGCCGTTGAGCGCGCTCTTCATGCCCGAGGTGCCGCAGGCTTCCAGGGGCCGCAGCGGATTGTTCAACCAGACGTCGCAGCCCCAGTACAACAGCCGGGCCATCGACATGTCGTAGTCGGGCAGGAACGCGATGCGGTGGCGCACCTCGGGCCGGTCGGCGAAGCGCACCACCTGCTGGATCAACGCCTTGCCCCCGTCGTCGGCGGGGTGCGATTTGCCGGCGACGATCAGCTGAATCGGTCGTTGTTCGTCGAGCAACAACTGTTCGAGTCGGTCCGGATCGCGCAGCATCAGCGTCAGCCGTTTGTATGTCGGAACCCGCCGAGCGAACCCGATGGTGAGCACGTCGGGATCGAATGCGGTTGCGATCCAGCTCAATTCGGCATCCGAGGCACCGCGTTCCAGCCACGAGCGGCGCAGCCGCGCCCGGACATCCTGGACCAACAGCGCCCGTAGTTGCGACCGGATCCACCACAGATGACCGGGGTCGACCTCCTGCAGGCGCAACCAGACACCGGGGTCGCTGAACGAGTTCGACCCCGCCAGCTCGCGGCCGAGCTGCAACCACTGCGGCGCCGCCCAGGTGCGCGCGTGCACGCCGTTGGTGATCGACCCGATGGGTACCTCGGCGGGGTCGAATCCGGGCCAAAGCTCGTTGAACATGGCCCGGCTCACCCGGCCGTGCAGCAACGACACACCGTTGGCGCGCTGGGCAAGTCGCAGACCCATGTGGGCCATGTTGAACTTCTCCGGGTCGTCTTCGGCACCGAGCGCGATGATCCGCGCGGTCGGCACGCCGGGCAGCAACATGGGCGCGCTCGGGCCGCGCTTCTTATCGGGTTCGTCGTCGAGATGGTCGTCGAAGTAGAGCCGCACCATCTCGACGGGGAAGCGGTCGATTCCGGCGGGCACCGGGGTGTGCGTGGTGAACACGGTGCTGGATCGCACGACGGCCAACGCGGTGTCGAAATCCAATCCCGAATCGGTGATCAGCTCGCGGATGCGTTCGGCTCCGAGGAATCCCGCGTGGCCCTCGTTCATGTGAAAGACCTCAGGCGCGGGCAGCCCTTCGATGGCGGTGAACGCGCGGATCGCCCGTACCCCGCCGATACCCGCCAGGATCTCCTGCCGCATCCGATGCTCCTGATCGCCGCCGTACAGGCGATCGGTGACGCTGCGCAGTTCGTGCTCGTTCTCAGGCACGTCGGAATCCAGCAGCAGCAGCGGAACGCGGCCCACCTGCGCGACCCACACCCGGGCCCGCAGCTGCGCCGAGTCGGGCAGGCTCAACTCGACCAGCACCGGATCGCCGGTGGCGTCGGTCAGCAGCCGCAACGGCAGGCCCTGCGGATCCAGTGAGGGGTAGGTCTCGTTCTGCCAGCCATCCGCCGTCAGCGACTGCCGGAAGTAGCCGGAACGGTAGTACAGGCCCACCGCGATCAGCGGCACGCCGAGATCCGAGGCCGACTTCAGGTGGTCACCGGCGAGGATGCCCAGGCCGCCGGAGTAATTGGGCAGCACCTCGGCAACGCCGAACTCCATCGAGAAGTAGGCGACGGCAGCCGGCATCGCGGCCCCGGCCTGTTGGTGTTGCTGATACCACAGTGGACGGCTGAGGTAGTCGTTCAGCTCGGCGGCCAGTTCGTCGAGCCGAGACAGGAACCCTTCGTCGAGCGCCAACTCGTCAAGCCGGGCCGGCTTCACCGCACCCAGCAGCGCAACGGGGTCTCGACCGCAACGCTCCCACAACGTCGGCTCGATGGTTGCGAAGAGATCCTGCGTCGGCTTGTCCCACGACCACCGCAGGTTGTTCGACAGCTGGTCCAGCGCGGCAAGGCGCTCGGGTAGGTGAGCACGGACGGTAAAGCGGCGGAGGGCTTTCACGCGTCTCTACCTTACTGAGGAATCGCCCGTGTGCACGGCGAGCTCAGCCACCGCTTTTGGCCCATGTGTGTGGCCGGACACTAGGGTGGGTATCGGGTAGTTATTGGGCAGCAAAGATGCTTCCCGAGCAGAGAATCATCCCCATTGGAGAGTTTTTCGACGATAGGCATTCCGCGACGCAGCACTCCGCGGTCTGGCCGCACACAATCGGAACGGAGTGGTGGTGCCCGGTCGTGTCGAGATCGATAACGTCCAGCCCGTCGTTTCATGCGGCGCCTACCCCGCCAAAGCCGTGGTCGGTGAGATGGTCCCGGTCAGTGCGACGGTGTGGCGTGAGGGCCACGAGGCCGTCGCGGCGACCCTCGTGGTGCGATACCTGGGGCCGCGCTATCCGCAGGTAGCGGAGACCCGCCGGATCAAGGCGGTCCAGGCGCCGGAACGGCCGGTGTCAGCACGCGACGCCAAGGTGACCGAACGGGTCAAGCCGCTGCAGCTTCGGATGACGATGGGCCAGGAGCCGTACGTTTTCCACGGCCAATTCACCCCCGACCGGGTGGGCCTGTGGACGTTCCGCGTCGACGGGTGGGGAGATCCGATCCACACCTGGCGGCACGGACTCGTCGCCAAGCTGGACGCCGGCCAGGGCGAAATCGAGCTGTCCAACGATCTGTTGATCGGTGCTGCGCTGTTCGAGCGCGCCGCGACCGGGGTGCCGCGCGCGGGTCGCGATCCGCTGCTGGCGGCCGCCAAGGCGCTGCGGACCCGCGGGGACCCGGTGACGCGCACGGCGCTGGCCCTGTCGCCCGAGATCGATGAACTTCTGACCGACTATCCGCTGCGCGACATCGTCACCCGGGGCGAGCAATTCGGGATCTGGGTGGACCGGCCGCTGGCCCGCTTCGGCTCGTGGTACGAGATGTTTCCGCGCTCGACCGGCGGGTGGGACGCCGCCGGCAAACCGGTCCACGGCACCTTCGCCACGGCGGCCGCCGAGCTGCCCCGCATCGCGGAGATGGGTTTCGACGTCGTCTACCTGCCGCCGATCCACCCGATCGGCAAGGTACATCGCAAGGGCCGCAACAACTCCCCGACCGCCGCTCGCGGCGACGTGGGATCGCCGTGGGCCATCGGCAGCGACGAGGGTGGCCACGACGCCATTCACCCCCAGTTGGGCACCATCGACGACTTCGACGATTTCGTCGCCGCCGCACGCGATCTCGGCATGGAGGTGGCGCTGGATCTGGCGCTGCAATGCGCACCGGACCACCCGTGGGCCCGCGATCACCGGCAGTGGTTCACCGAATTGCCGGACGGCACCATCGCCTACGCGGAGAATCCCCCGAAGAAGTACCAGGACATCTACCCGCTCAACTTCGACAACGATCCCGCCGGCCTCTACGACGAAGTGCTGCGCGTGGTCCGGCACTGGATCGACCACGGCGTCAAGTTCTTTCGAGTCGACAACCCGCACACCAAGCCGCCGGACTTCTGGGCCTGGCTGATCGGTCAGGTCAAGGACACCGACCCCGACGTGCTGTTCCTCTCGGAGGCTTTCACCCCGCCGGCGCGCCAATACGGGCTGGCCAAGCTCGGCTTCACCCAGTCCTACAGCTACTTCACCTGGCGCACCGCGAAATGGGAACTCACCGAATTCGGCGACGACGTTGCCGCGCTCGCGGACTTCCGCCGGCCGAATCTTTTCGTCAACACCCCCGACATCCTGCACGCCATCCTGCAGCACAACGGCCCCGGCATGTTCGCCATCCGCGCGGTGCTGGCGGCGACCATGAGCCCGGCGTGGGGCATGTATTCCGGTTACGAGCTGTTCGAGCACCGAGCGGTGCGGGAAGGCAGCGAGGAGTACCTGAACTCGGAGAAATACGAATTGCGCCCCCGCGACTATGCCGGCGCGCTCGCCGAAGGCAAATCACTCGAGCCGCTCATCAAGCAGCTCAACGCCATTCGCCGGCTGCATCCCGCGCTGCAGCAGTTGCGCACCATCCACTTCCACGGCGTGGATAACGACGCGTTGATGGCCTACAGCAAGTTCGACCCGGCCACCGGAGATTGCGTGCTCGTCGTGGTGACCCTCAACGCGTTCGGGCCCGAGGAGGCCACGTTGTGGTTAGACATGGCCGCATTGGGTATGGAACCGTACGAACGTTTTTGGGTACGCGACGAGATTACCGGCCAGGAATTCCAATGGGGGCAAGCGAATTACGTTCGTATCGACCCCGCTCAGGCGGTCGCACACATCATCAACATGCCGCTCATACCGTACGAATCCCGAATTACGTTGCTACGCAGGAGGTGAGCGGACGTGAGCCGAGCTGACCAACTAGCCGGGGCGCACCTAGCGCCCGACCCCGCCGATCTGACGCGCCTGGTGTCGGGGGCGCACTACAACCCGCACGGCATCCTGGGCGCCCACGAGTACGGCGACCACACCGTCATCCGGGCGTTCCGTCCGCATGCCGCCGAGGTCGTCGCGCTCGTCGGTGACGACCGGTTCCCGATGCGCCATATCGATTCGGGTCTGTTCGCCGTGGCGCTGCCGTTCGTCGACCTGATCGACTACCGACTGCAGATCAGCTACGACGGTTCCGCCCCGTACACGGTCGCCGACGCCTACCGATTCCTGCCCACCCTGGGCGAAATGGACCTGCATCTGTTCGCCGAAGGCCGACACGAGCGGCTCTGGGAAGTGCTTGGCGCCCACCCCCGCTCGTTCACCACGGCCGACGGTGTCGTCAACGGGGTGTCGTTCGCCGTGTGGGCCCCCAACGCCAAGGGCGTCAGCCTGATCGGCGAGTTCAACGGCTGGACCGGCACCGACGCCCCGATGCGGGTGCTGGGCTCGTCCGGAGTGTGGGAGTTGTTCTGGCCGGGGTTCCCCGTCGACGGGTTGTACAAGTTCCGCGTGCACGGCGCCGACGGCGTCGTCACCGAGCGGGCCGATCCGTTCGCTTTTGCCACCGAGGTGCCGCCGCACACCGCATCGCGTGTGACGGTCAGCCAGTACCAGTGGGCCGACGACGAGTGGGTGGCAGCGCGTGCGCGGCGCAACCCGGTGTTCGAGCCGATGAGCACTTACGAGGTCCATCTCGGCTCGTGGCGCCCCGGGCTCAGCTACCGCCAGCTGGCCCGGGAACTGACGGATTACGTTGTGGAACATGGGTTTACCCACGTGGAGCTGCTCCCGGTGGCCGAGCACCCGTTCGCCGGATCCTGGGGATATCAGGTCACGTCGTACTACGCGCCAACATCGCGATTCGGGACACCCGACGATTTCCGGGCCCTGGTCGACGCCCTGCATCAAGCCGGCATCGGCGTCATCGTGGACTGGGTGCCGGCGCACTTCCCCAAGGACGCATGGGCGCTGGGACGGTTCGACGGCACCCCGTTGTACGAGCATTCCGATCCCAAACGCGGGGAGCAACTCGACTGGGGCACTTACGTGTTCGACTTCGGCCGTCGGGAGGTGCGCAACTTCCTGGTGGCCAACGCGTTGTACTGGCTCGAGGAATTCCACATCGACGGCTTACGCGTGGACGCCGTCGCGTCGATGCTCTACCTGGACTATTCGCGCCCGGAGGGCGGCTGGACCCCCAACATCTACGGCGGCCGCGAGAACCTGGAGGCGGTGCAGTTCCTGCAGGAGATGAACGCCACAGCACACAAGGTGGCGCCGGGCATCGTCACGATCGCCGAGGAATCGACCTCATGGCCGGGGGTGACACGGCCGACCAGCCTTGGCGGCCTGGGCTTTTCGATGAAATGGAACATGGGCTGGATGCACGACACGCTGGACTACATCAGCCGCGACCCCATTCACCGCAGCTATCACCACCACGAGATGACCTTCTCGATGCTCTACGCGTTCAGCGAGAACTACGTGCTGCCGCTCAGCCACGACGAGGTGGTGCACGGCAAGGGCACATTGTGGGGGCGCATGCCGGGCAACAACCACGTCAAGGCCGCCGGCCTGCGCAGCCTGCTGGCCTACCAGTGGGCGCATCCGGGCAAGCAGTTGCTGTTCATGGGGCAGGAATTCGGTCAGCGCGCCGAGTGGTCCGAGCAAAACGGCCTGGACTGGTGGCAGCTGGACGAGGTGGGGTTCTCCAACGGCGTGCTGCGCCTCGTGGGTGACATCAACGACATCTACCGCACCCATCCGGCGCTGTGGAGCCAGGACACCACCCCCGAGGGCTATTCCTGGATCGACGCCAACGATTCAGCGAACAACGTATTGAGCTTCTTGCGGTACGGCAACGACGGTTCGGTCATGGCCTGCGTGTTCAACTTCTCGGGCTCCGAGCACAGCGGCTACCGGCTGGGGCTGCCCAGCGCGGGCCGCTGGCGCGAGGTGCTCAACACCGACGCGACGGTCTACAACGGGTCGGGGATCGGAAATCTCGGTGGCGTCGACGCAACCGAGGACCCGTGGCATGGCCGTCCGGCCTCGGCGGTGATGGTGTTGCCGCCCACGTCGGCGTTGTGGCTGGAGCCCGCCTGAATATAAAGGGCCCCAACGACTCTCAGTAAAGGGCGTTGGCGAGGTTGCGCCGACCCGCGATCACCTCGGGATCGGCCGGGTCGAAGAGTTCGAACAGCTCGATCAGCCTCGTACGCACCCTGGTGCGCTCGTCGCCGGATGTGCTGCGCACCAACGCGATCAGGCGCGCGAACGCCGCACCCACATCCTGGTTGAGCAGTTGCACGTCGGCGGCCGCGAACGCCGCATCGACATCGTCCGGAGCGGCGTCTGCAACGGCGACGGCGTCCGGGCGCTGCGCCGTTGCGCGAGTGAGGAAGTCGATCTGCCGGATCGCCGCCTTCGCCTCGACGCCGCCGGGATTCGTCTCCAACAGCGCTTCATAGGACGCCTTCGCGGCCTCGAAGTCGCCTGCCTCGAGATGCTGCCGGGCCGCCGCCAACTCGGGATCGACTTCCGCGGGTCCCTCGGAACCGCTGGGGCCCTTGAGCTTGCCGGCCGTCGCCGACAGTATCGAGTCCAGCCAGCGACGCAATTGATCGGCGGGCTGCGCGCCCTGGAAGCTGGAAATCGGCTGCCCGGCGGCCAAAGCCACCACGGTGGGGACCGCCTCGACACCGAATATCTGCGCCACCCGCGGCGCCACGTCGACGTTGACCGTCGCCAGCGACCACGTGCCGCCGTCCTCGGAGGCGAGGCCACCCAGCGTGTCGACCAGCTGGACGCAGGCATCGCTGCGGGGCGACCACAGCGCTACGACCACGGGAACTTCGTCGGAGCGGACCAGGACTTCGTTCTCGAAGTTCGCCTCGGTGACCTCCGTGGCGCCCGGCGCGGGCGCAGCCGTCGGCCCGGCCGCCGAGGCGTTCTGTTGAGCTCGTTGTTTGAGGCCGGACAGATCGACCGCACCACTCAAAGCGGGTCCGATCGAGGGTCGCGGACGAGTCACGCCGTCAAGTCTGTCATGTGCGTCGGCTACCGATCCACCCGGTGGCCGCGGCGCTCATGCGGTGCTCATGCGGGGCAAAACCCCGCCGAAATCGCCGCCCGAAAGGCCCTCGAGCGGCCCGTATGACGAAAATCACACCCGCCGCTCACCGCACGCGTCCCAGCAACGCCGTCCGGTCCAGCTAACCGGCCCGCAGAATCAGCGCGTCGCCCTGGCCACCGGCCCCGCAGAGCGCCGCCACGCCGTAGCCGGACCCGCGGCGCGCCAGTTCCAGCGCCGCATGCAGGGTGATCCGGGCGCCCGACATGCCGATCGGATGGCCGACCGCGATCGCGCCGCCGTTGACGTTGACGATGTCGGGATTCACGCCGAGTTCGCGCGTCGACGCCAGCGCCACCGCCGAGAACGCCTCGTTGATCTCGACCACGTCGAGCTGATCAACGGAGATGCCCTCGCGGGCGAGTGCCTTCTTGATGGCGTTGGCCGGCTGCGACTGCAGCGTCGAATCGGGCCCGGCGACGACACCGTGCGCACCGATCTCGACCAGCCAGCTCAGCCCCAGCTGCTGCGCTTTGTCCTTGTTCATCACCACCACCGCGGCCGCGCCGTCGGAGATCTGCGACGCCGAACCGGCGGTGATGGTTCCGTCGCTGCGAAACGCCGGTTTGAGACCGGCCAGAGACTCGGCGGTGGTGTTTGCGCGGATCCCCTCGTCCTCGGTGAACTGCAGCGGATCGCCCTTGCGCTGCGGAATGTTCACCGGCACAACCTCGTCGGTGAAGACGCCGTCCTTCCACGCCGCGGCCGCCTTTTGGTGGGACCGCGCAGCGAACTCGTCCTGTTCGGCGCGGGTGAACTTGTCGACGTCGTTGCGCTGCTCGGTGAGCGCACCCATCGGCTGGTCGGTGAACACGTCGTGCAGGCCGTCGTAGGCCATGTGGTCCAGCACCGTCACGTCGCCGTACTTGTAGCCGGCGCGACTGTCCATCAGCAGGTGCGGGGCCTTCGTCATCGATTCCTGGCCGCCGGCCACCACCACGTCGAACTCGCCGGCACGAATGAGCTGGTCAGCCAGCGCGATGGCGTCGATGCCGGACAGGCACATCTTGTTGATGGTCAGCGCCGGAACGTCCCAGCCGATGCCGGCCGCCACCGCGGCCTGCCGGGCGGGCATCTGGCCGGCCCCGGCCGTCAACACCTGTCCCATGATCACGTATTCGACCGCACTCGCCGGCACCTTGGCCTTCTCCAGCGCGCCCGCGATCGCGATCGCGCCCAGATCGCTGGCCGAGAAGTCCTTCAGCGAACCCATCAACTTGCCGATGGGTGTCCGCGCTCCAGCAACTATCACCGACGTCGTCATGGCTACCTCCTAGGCGTGCGCGGACGGCCGATTCAGCCACCCCGGAAATGCGCAATCTTTGCCGCCACGTTACCGTGATGTGATGACGACCGATCAAGTTGACGCCCGTCACCTCCTGGCAACCTCCTTGGTGACCGGCCTGGATCACGTCGGCATTGCGGTCGCCGACCTCGACGCCGCAATCACCTGGTATCACGACCACCTCGGCATGATCCTGGTGCACGAGGAAGTCAACGATGACCAGGGAATTCGCGAGGCGATGCTGGCCGTCCCCGGTACCACCGCGCAGCTCCAGCTGATGGCCCCGCTCGACGACTCGTCGACGATCGCGAAGTTCATGGAGAAGCGCGGGCCGGGCATTCAGCAGATGGCCGTTCGGGTCAGCGATCTGGACACCATCTGCGAGCAGCTGCGTGAGCAGGGCGTGCGACTCGTCTACGACGCAGCCCGGCGCGGCACAGCAAACTCGCGGATCAACTTCATCCACCCCAAGGACGCAGGCGGCGTCCTGATCGAGTTGGTGGAGCCGGCCTCCTAAAGCCCGGCGACTAAGACCACTTTCGGGTCGGGCCGCGCTTGGCGCGGTTGGTCCAGCACGGCGTGTGCCAATGCCGCCGGTCCTCGACGGCCGCGGGTGAATCAGCCGGCCACACCACCACATGCGCAGTGCCGGAACGGATTTCGTGGTCACATCCGGGACAGCGGTAGGTCTTGACGGCGCGAGCCGCGGCTACCGGGCGCACTTCGTACTCGTACCCATCCGACCCTGTTTCGATACGACGCAGCATTGCCGGCGGCCCTTCCGGCTGTCGTCGCGGTGGCGGTTTGCGGCGCGGACACATCAGAACAGCCTGTACTCGTCGTTGTCCATCCCGCGCATCTTGTCGTAATCCAGTGTTATGCAACGGATCCCGCGATCGGTGGCCAGCGTTCGCGCCTGCGGCTTGATCTGCTGAGCGGCGAACACCCCTTTCACCGGCGCCAGCAGGGTGTCACGATTGAGCAATTCGAGATAGCGGGTCAGCTGCTCCACGCCGTCAATCTCACCGCGCCGCTTGATTTCCACCGCGACCGAACCACCGAGTTCGTCGCGGCACAGCAGATCGACGGGGCCGATCGCCGTCATGTACTCCCGGCGAACCAACGTGTATCCCTCGCCCAGCAGTTGAACGTGCTCAGCGAGCAGTGCCTGCAGGTGAGCCTCGACGCCGTCCTTCACCAGACCGGGGTCGACGCCGAGGTCGTGGCTGGAATCGTGCTCGATCTGCTCGACGGTGATGCGCAGCTGCTCGCCCGCCTTGTTCTCCACCACCCACACCGGCACCTCGCCGCTGGCGTCTTCGCTCAACCAGCACGGCGGACTCATCCAGTTCAGCGGCTTGTAGGCGCGGTCATCGGCGTGCACGCTGACCGAACCGTCCGCCTTGAACAGCAGCAATCTGCGCGCGGAAGGCAGATGCGCGGTGAGTCGGCCGACGTAGTCGACGGTGCATTGGGCGATGACGAGGCGCACCCGACTCACCTTAGAGCGCGACAGACAAATAGGCTGGCGCCACCATGTCGGCCAACAAGACCCTGGCCCAACGGATAGGCCGGGTGCTGGAAAGGGTGACCCGTCAAAGCGGGCGCCTGACGGAAACGCCTGCCTACGGCTCCCTGCTTCTCGGCCAGGTGTCGGAGAGCCAGCGCCGCCGGCGAGTACGCATCCAAATCATCCTGACTGTCCTCGTCCTGGGGGCCAACCTGCTCGGCGTCGGGGTCGTTCTGCTATTGGTGGCGGTCGCCATTCCCGAACCCAGCGTGTTCGACGATGCGCCGGCGTGGCTCACATTCGCAGCCGTGCCGGCCTATCTCGCGGTCGCGTTCGCGCTGGGCGCCTTTTGGATTACCCGGCGCACCGTACTCGCACTGCGGTGGGCTATCGAGGGCCGCGCTCCGACCCGTAAGGACGAGCGCAACACTTTCATAGCGCCGTGGCGAATCGCCCTGGTGGACCTCGTGCTGTGGGGGGTCGGCGCGGTGCTGGCGACGATTGCCTACGGCCTCGTCAACACCCTGTTCATCCCGCGGTTCCTGTTCGGGGTGAGCTTTTGCGGGGTTCTGGTCGCCACCGGTAGTTACCTGCTCGCCGAGTTCGCGCTCCGGCCGGTGGCCGCCCAGGCGCTTGAAGCGGGACCACCGCCGCGGCGGCTGACAGCGGGAATCATGGGCCGGACGATGATGGTCTGGTTCCTTGGCTCCGGCGTGCCCGTCATCGGCATCGCCCTCCTGGCATTCTTCGAGGTGCTGCTGGGTAATCTCACCGAAACCCAGTTCGCGGTCGGCGTGCTGATCATTTCCTCGGCCACGCTGATCTTCGGTTGCGTCCTGATGTGGATCCTGGCCTGGCTGACGGCGACACCGGTGCGGGTGGTGCGCGCCGCCCTCAAGCGCGTCGAGGAGGGCAACCTTCGCGGCAACCTGGTGGTTTTCGACGGCACCGAACTCGGTGAGCTGCAGCGTGGTTTCAACCGAATGGTCGACGGTTTGCGTGAACGCGAGCGCGTGCGCGACCTTTTCGGCCGGCACGTCGGCCGCGAAGTCGCCCTGGCCGCGGAACGCGAGCGGCCCAAACTGGGCGGCGAAGAACGCCATGTCGCAGTCGTTTTCATCGATATCGTCGGCTCCACGCAATTGGTGACCAGCCACCCCCCGGCCGAGGTCGTCCGGGTCCTCAACCGGTTTTTCGCGATCGTCGTCGAGGAGGTGGATCGTCATTGCGGGCTGGTCAACAAGTTCGAGGGCGACGCGTCGCTGGCCATCTTCGGCGCGCCGAATCGCCTGGAGAATCCCGAGGACGAAGCGCTGGCCGCTAGCCGGGCCATCTGCAAGCGGCTTGCCAGCGAAATGTCCGACCTGGACGCCGGCGTCGGCGTGGCGGCGGGCCAGGTCGTCGCGGGCAACGTCGGCGCGCAGGAACGGTTCGAATACACCGTGATCGGCGAACCGGTCAACGAGGCCGCCCGGCTGTGCGAACTGGCCAAGTCGCACCCGGGCCGATTGCTGGCAACCGCCGACACCTTGCAGGCCGCAAGCGAAAAAGAAAGTGCCCGTTGGTCTTTGGGTGACACCGTGACGCTCCGTGGCCACGACAATCCCGTCCGGTTGGCCGTGCCGACCGGCGGCTAAGGCCGCCAGAGCTCCAACGTGGTGCGCGCGCCCGCGGGCAGCTCGAGTATTTCGACTGGGGTGCCGTCGGGGTCGTAGACGAAGAACATTCGCACCCCACCGATGTCGACCGCCGCCTCGGTACGCACGCCGGGATGCTGACGCCGCAGCGTTTCGTACGCGTCGTCCAGGTCGGCGACGCGGAACGAGATATTCGTATAGCCAAGGTGCGGCCCCGCCGGGGCAGCGGGCAGTTTACCGAGAAAGAGCAGCTCGACCATCGCGCCGCCGATCAGCCCCCCGATCATGCGGCCGTTCTGTGCGGCGCCACCCGTCACCGCGTCGAGTCCGGCTCCCTCCAGCTCGACATCGAAAACGACATCCATGCCCAGCACCGCCGTGTAGAACGCCAACGACCTCTCCATGTCGGAGACGCCGATACACGCGTGGGAGAAGTTCTCCACGGCGATGGGTTGCGGCTCGGTCATGAGGGCTCCTTTGCGGACGTTCGGGTTCACGGCCCGCCCACCACCATGTCGGTTTTCCGCCAGTTTTGTCGGCGGGCAGGTGTAACTGTTGAAGCGTGCACGAAGATTTCGAACGCTGCTACCGCGCGGTCCAGTCCAAGGACGCCCGGTTCGACGGGTGGTTCGTCACCGCGGTCCTGACGACGCGCATCTACTGCCGGCCCAGCTGCCCGGTGCGGCCTCCTTTTGCCCGTAACGTGCGGTTCTACCCGACCGCGGCGGCAGCGCAACGGGCGGGCTTCCGGGCCTGCAAGCGCTGCCGCCCCGACGCGTCCCCGGGCTCGCCCGAATGGAACGTGCGCGGCGACGTCGTCGCGCGCACGATGCGGCTGATCGCCGACGGCACCGTGGACCGTGACGGCGTCGGCGGCCTCGCCGCCCGTCTCGGCTACACCACCCGCCAGCTCGAGCGGCTTTTGCAGGCCGAGCTCGGCGCGGGTCCGCTGGCGCTGGCCCGCGCGCAGCGCGCGCAGACGGCCCGAGTGTTGATCGAGACCACACAGCTGCCGTTCGGCGACGTCGCATTCGCCGCCGGGTTTTCCAGCATCCGTCAGTTCAACGACACCGTCCGGCTGGTGTTCGAGAGCACACCGACGACGCTGCGCAAACAGGCGGCGGGACGGTCCGATGCGAATTCGCCTGGGGCGGTGAGTCTTCGACTTCCGGTGCGCACCCCGTTCGCCTACGAGGGCGCATTCGGTCACCTGGCCGCCGGCGCGGTACCCGGCTGCGAGGAGGTCCGCGACGGTGCGTACCGGCGCAGCCTGCGGCTGCCCTCCGGCAGCGCCGTGGTCACCCTGACACCGGCCGTCGACCACGTCCGCTGCGTGCTGGTGCTCGACGACTTCCGCGACCTCACCACCGCGATCGCCCGCTGCCGGCGTTTGCTGGACCTCGACGCCGATCCCGAAGCGGTCGTGGACGCGCTCAGCCGCGACCCCGACCTGTGCCCGGTGGTCGCCAAGGCGCCCGGACAACGCATTCCCCGCACCGTCGACGAGGCCGAACTCGCCGTGCGCGCGGTACTCGGGCAGCAGGTATCCACCAAGGCCGCGCGCACGCATGCCGCCCGGCTGGTTGCCGCGTACGGCCGGCCCCTTGACGATGCCGCGGGCACACTGACTCATACATTCCCGTCCGTCGAGGAACTCGCCGAGATCGATCCCGTCCATCTGGCGGTCCCCAAGGCAAGACAGCGCACACTCAGCGCCCTGATCGCCGGCCTCGCCGACGGAACCGTCGTGCTGGACAGCGGAAGCGAATGGGAAAGCGCGCGAAGGCAATTGCTCGCCCTGCCGGGGATCGGCCCCTGGACCGCCGAAGTGATTGCGATGCGCGGCCTCGGCGACCCGGACGCGTTCCCGGCGAGCGACCTGGGACTTCGGCTCGCCGCCGAGCGGCTCGGCCTGCCCAGCGATGAACGGACCTTGCTCGACCACAGTGCCCGCTGGCGACCCTGGCGGTCCTATGCCGTCCAGCACCTGTGGACCACGCTCGAGCATCCGGTGAACCATTGGCCACCTCAGGAGGTTGCATGATCAGCTACCGCACCATCGACAGCCCGATCGGCCCGTTGACGTTGGCCGGGCACGGCTCGGCGTTGACCAACCTGCGGATGGTCGATCAGACCTACGAGCCCAAACGAACGGACTGGTCGGCCGATCCCAAAGCATTCAATGATGCCGTCGACCAGCTCGGCGCCTATTTCGCCGGCGAACTCACCGATTTCGACCTCGAGCTGGATCTGCGGGGCAGCGAATTCCAGCAGCGGGTGTGGAAGGCGCTGCTGACGATTCCGTACGGGGAAACCAGGTCGTACGGCGAAATCGCCGAACAGATCGGCGCCCCCGGCGCCGCGCGCGCCGTCGGATTGGCCAACGGCCACAATCCCATCGCGATCGTCGTTCCCTGCCATCGCGTGATCGGTGCCAGCGGCAGCCTCACCGGGTACGGCGGCGGGCTGGATCGGAAGCGAACCCTGCTGGAATTGGAGAAAAGACGCACGTCGGCGAATTTGACGTTATTCGACTAGGTTGCACCCGACGTCAAATGCAAAAACACCCCCGTTGCCGGGGGTGTTTTTGTGTATGTTCGGCGGTGTCCTACTTTTCCACCCTAACGGGGCAGTATCATCGGCGCTGACAGGCTTAGCTTCCGGGTTCGGGATGGGACCGGGCGTTTCCCTGTCGCTGTGGCCGCCGTAACTCTATTTAAATGTATTGGTGGGGGGTGTGGTGCGCCACGGCATTACTGCCAGGCGTTGGATCGTGGTTGCGATATGTGTTGGTAAGTTTTCGGCCGGTTAGTGCCAGTTCCCTGCACCCATTGCTGGGCTTCCAGGTCTGGCCTATCGATCCCGTGTTCTGCGGGGGGCCTTATCCCTCTAAAAGGGTGAGAAACCTGATCTTGGAGAAGGTTTCCCGCTTAGATGCTTTCAGCGGTTATCCTGTCCGAACGTGGCTATCCAGCGGTGCCCCTGGTGGGACAACTGGTGTACCAGAGGTTCGTCCGTCCCGGTCCTCTCGTACTAGGGACAGGTTTCCTCAAGTTTCTGACGCGCGCGGCGGATAGAGACCGAACTGTCTCACGACGTTCTAAACCCAGCTCGCGTGCCGCTTTAATGGGCGAACAGCCCAACCCTTGGGACCTGCTCCAGCCCCAGGATGCGACGAGCCGACATCGAGGTGCCAAACCATCCCGTCGATATGGACTCTTGGGGAAGATCAGCCTGTTATCCCCGGGGTACCTTTTATCCGTTGAGCGACACCCCTTCCACTCGGGGGTGCCGGATCACTAATCCCGACTTTCGTCCCTGCTTGACTTGTAGGTCTCGCAGTCAAGCTCCCTTGTGCATTTACACTCAACACCTGATTGCCGTCCAGGTTGAGGGAACCTTTGGGCGCCTCCGTTACATTTTAGGAGGCAACCGCCCCAGTTAAACTACCCGCCAGGCACTGTCCGTGAACCGGATATACGGTTCGACGTTAGGTGTCCAATACGATCAGAGTGGTATTTCAACAACGACTCCACAATTACTGGCGTAACTGCTTCAAAGTCTCCCACCTATCCTACACAAACCGTACCGAACACCAATACCAAGTTGTAGTGAAGGTCCCGGGGTCTTTTCGTCCTGCCGCGCGTAACGAGCATCTTTACTCGTAGTGCAATTTCGCCGAGTCTATGGTTGAGACAGTTGAGAAGTCGTTACGCCATTCGTGCAGGTCGGAACTTACCCGACAAGGAATTTCGCTACCTTAGGATGGTTATAGTTACCACCGCCGTTTACTGGGGCTTAAATTCTCCGCTTCACCCTTGCGGGTTAACGGGTCCTCTTAACCTTCCAGCACCGGGCAGGCGTCAGTCCGTATACATCGTCTTGCGACTTCGCACGGACCTGTGTTTTTAGTAAACAGTCGCTTCTCACTGGTTTCTGCGACCGGTTCCCGCTCCCAGCGAAAAGCTGTTCACGGTATGCCGGTCCCCCTTCTCCCGAAGTTACGGGGGCATTTTGCCGAGTTCCTTAACCATAGTTATCTCGTACGCCTCGGTATGCTCTACCTGACCACCTGTGTTGGTTTGGGGTACGGGCCGTGTGTGTGCTCGCTAGAGGCTTTTCTTGGCAGCAGAGGATCACCGAATTCACCTCAACCGGCTATGCATCACCTCTCAGGATTAGTGAGCGACGGATTTGCCTATCGCTCTCCCTACAGGCTTGCCCCAGTATTACCACTGACTGGTACGGCTACCTTCCTGCGTCACCCCATTGCTTGACTACTACCAGCGAAGTTCCCACGCAGCCCCGAAACTCCACGCCCCCGAAGGGGAATGGTCGATCCGGATTTGGGTGGTTAGTACCGCTGATTCGTCAGGGACGCTCACACACGGGTACGGGAATATCAACCCGTTGTCCATCGACTACGCCTGTCGGCCTCGCCTTAGGTCCCGACTCACCCTGGGCGGACTGGCCTGGCCCAGGAACCCTTGGTCTTACGGCGGGCAAGGTTCTCACTTGCCTTATCGCTACTCATGCCTGCATTCTCACTCCCCCACCCTCCACCACCGGTCACCCGGCGGCTTCGCGGAATGGGGGACGCTCCCCTACCCAACCTTGCGGTTGTCGCGGCTTCGGCGGTGTGCTTGAGCCCCGCTACATTGTCGGCGCACAATCACTTGACCAGTGAGCTATTACGCACTCTTTCAAGGGTGGCTGCTTCTAAGCCAACCTCCTGGTTGTCTTTGCGACTGCACATCCTTTTCCACTTAGCACACGCTTTGGGGCCTTAGCCGGCGATCTGGGCTGTTTCCCTTTCGACGTACGGAGCTTATCCCCCGCCGTCTCACTGCCACGCTATACACCACGGCATTCGGAGTTTGGCTGACGTCAGTAACCTAGTAGGGCCCATCGGCCATCCAGTAGCTCTACCTCCGTGGTGAAACACGTAACGCTGCACCTAAATGCATTTCGGGGAGAACCAGCTATCACGGAGTTTGATTGGCCTTTCACCCCTACCCACAACTCATCCCCTCAGTCTTCAACCTAAGTGGGTTCGGGCCTCCACGCGGTCTTACCCGCGCTTCACCCTGGCCATGGGTAGATCACTCCGCTTCGGGTCCAGAACACGCCACTACACCCCTTACGGGGATACGCCCTATTCAGACTCGCTTTCGCTGCGGCTACCCCACACGGGTTAACCTCGCGACATGTCCCTGACTCGCAGGCTCATTCTTCAAAAGGCACGCCATCACCCCACAAGGAGGCTCTGACGGATTGTAGGCACACGGTTTCAGGTACTCTTTCACTCCCCTCCCGGGGTACTTTTCACCATTCCCTCACGGTACTAATCCGCTATCGGTCATCGAGAAGTATTTAGGCTTACCGGGTGGTCCCGGCAGATTCACAGCGGATTCCACGGGCCCGCTGCTACTCGGGAGTTGATACAAGGCAGGTGCCGGGTTTTCGCGTACCGGGCTCTCACCGTCTATGGCGGACCATCCCAGGCCACTTCCGCTAACTACGACACTTTCTGACTGCCCCTCAGCCAGGTAGAGCTGAGACGTATCAATCCCACAACCCCGCACACACAACCCCTACCCGGTATCGCATGCGTGCGGTTTAGCCATGTTCCGCGTTCGCTCGCCACTACTAGCGGAATCACAATTGTTTTCTCTTCCTACGGGTACTGAGATGTTTCACTTCCCCGCGTTCCCTCCCGCACCCTATATATTCAGATACGGGTAACACGACATAACTCGTGCTGGGTTTCCCCATTCGGAAATCCTCGGATCAACGCTCGGTTGACAGCTCCCCGAGGCATATCGCAGCCTCCCACGTCCTTCATCGGCTCTCGATGCCAAGGCATTCACCATGCGCCCTTAGACACTTACTAACACAAAAACCAAAGATAAAAATTACACATTTATGGACACGCCACCGCGAGGGCAGCGCATCCTTAGATGCTCGCAACCACTATCCAATACTCAAACACCACACCCCACCACCAAGATGGGGGGACACCACTCAGATAAACCGGAGTGTTGCCTCAGGGCCCAATAGTGTGTCTGGCGGTCGTTTGCTGTTGTGCACCCGGCTTTCGTCCACTACAGACGAAAACCCCTCACGGCTTGCACCCCACCAATTGGAGTGCTTTTCGTGGTGCTCCTTAGAAAGGAGGTGATCCAGCCGCACCTTCCGGTACGGCTACCTTGTTACGACTTCGTCCCAATCGCCGATCCCACCTTCGACAGCTCCCTCCCAAGGGTTAGGCCACTGGCTTCGGGTGTTACCGACTTTCATGACGTGACGGGCGGTGTGTACAAGGCCCGGGAACGTATTCACCGCAGCGTTGCTGATCTGCGATTACTAGCGACTCCGACTTCACGGGGTCGAGTTGCAGACCCCGATCCGAACTGAGACCGGCTTTAAAAGGATTCGCTTAACCTTACGGCATCGCAGCCCTTTGTACCGGCCATTGTAGCATGTGTGAAGCCCTGGACATAAGGGGCATGATGACTTGACGTCATCCCCACCTTCCTCCGAGTTGACCCCGGCAGTCTCTCACGAGTCCCCGGCATTACCCGCTGGCAACATGAGACAAGGGTTGCGCTCGTTGCGGGACTTAACCCAACATCTCACGACACGAGCTGACGACAGCCATGCACCACCTGCACACAGGCCACAAGGGAACGCCTATCTCTAGACGCGTCCTGTGCATGTCAAACCCAGGTAAGGTTCTTCGCGTTGCATCGAATTAATCCACATGCTCCGCCGCTTGTGCGGGCCCCCGTCAATTCCTTTGAGTTTTAGCCTTGCGGCCGTACTCCCCAGGCGGGGTACTTAATGCGTTAGCTACGGCACGGATCCCAAGGAAGGAAACCCACACCTAGTACCCACCGTTTACGGCGTGGACTACCAGGGTATCTAATCCTGTTCGCTCCCCACGCTTTCGCTCCTCAGCGTCAGTTACTGCCCAGAGACCCGCCTTCGCCACCGGTGTTCCTCCTGATATCTGCGCATTCCACCGCTACACCAGGAATTCCAGTCTCCCCTGCAGTACTCCAGTCTGCCCGTATCGCCCGCACGCTCACAGTTAAGCCGTGAGATTTCACGAACAACGCGACAAACCACCTACGAGCTCTTTACGCCCAGTAATTCCGGACAACGCTCGCACCCTACGTATTACCGCGGCTGCTGGCACGTAGTTGGCCGGTGCTTCTTCTCCACCTACCGTCAATCCGAGAAAACCCGGACCTTCGTCGATGGTGAAAGAGGTTTACAACCCGAAGGCCGTCATCCCCCACGCGGCGTCGCTGCATCAGGCTTGCGCCCATTGTGCAATATTCCCCACTGCTGCCTCCCGTAGGAGTCTGGGCCGTATCTCAGTCCCAGTGTGGCCGGACACCCTCTCAGGCCGGCTACCCGTCGTCGCCTTGGTAGGCCGTCACCCCACCAACAAGCTGATAGGCCGCGGGCCCATCCCACACCGCAAAAGCTTTCCACCATAAAGCATGCGCTAAATGGTCCTATCCGGTATTAGACCCAGTTTCCCAGGCTTATCCCGAAGTGCAGGGCAGATTACCCACGTGTTACTCACCCGTTCGCCACTCGAGTACCCCCGAAGGGGCCTTTCCGTTCGACTTGCATGTGTTAAGCACGCCGCCAGCGTTCGTCCTGAGCCAGGATCAAACTCTCCAAACAAAAACCCCTCGATAACGAGGTGAATTTACAAATCAGAGATACCTGACAAGACGCCAATATCTGGCATCAAAAAACGACCATACCCACACACGGGGGGTGCAAAGTATGGTCAAAAAACAACAACAAAAATAAAAACCACCAAACACACTATTGAGTTCTCAAACAACACTCACGCTTGTTTTCGCCCGCTTCGGGGCAACCCTGCCAGCTTAATATAGGTCCGGCAGAGGAGTCAAGCCCCGGTTTCGGTCGGCTTCAAGTGGCGACCGCGCCTGTTGGGCAACAACTTCCGACTACTCTACCCGTTCGATCTCGGCTCCCAAAATGGCCAGGTTCTCCACGAACAGCGGGTAGCCGCGGTCGATGTGGAAGACGTCGTGCACCTCAGTGTCGCCGTCCGCGACCAGCCCCGCGAGCACCAGGCCGGCGCCGGCGCGGATGTCCGAGCACCACACCGGGGCGCTGGAAAGTTGTGGCAGGCCGCGCACCACCGCGTGGTGGCCGTCGGTGCGAGCGTCCGCGCCGAGCCGGATCATCTCTTCGACGAACCGGAAGCGCGCTTCGAAAACGTTCTCCGTGATCATCGAGGTGCCGTCGGCGATCGACGCCAGGGCGATGGCCATCGGCTGCAGGTCCGTCGGGAAACCCGGGAACGGCAACGTCGCAACGTTGACCGCCTTCGGACGCTCGTATTGGGTCACGCGGAAGCTGCTGTCCGTCTGGGTGACCGTGGCGCCCGCGTCGTGCAATTTGTGCAGCACCACCTGAAGATGCGCCGGGTCAACGCCCGTCACCGAGATGTCCCCACGAGTCATAGCGGCGGCGATGCCCCACGTGGCCGCGACGATGCGGTCCCCGATCACCCGGTGCTCGGTGGGATGAAGTCGCGGAACACCGGTGATGGTCATCGTCGGGGATCCCGCCCCTTCGACCTGCGCGCCCATCTGGTTCAACATCGTGCACAGATCGACCACGTCGGGTTCCCGCGCGGCGTTGTGAATCGTGGTGACACCCTCGGCGACGACGGCAGCCATTAGGATGTTCTCGGTGGCCCCCACCGACGGAAACTCCAACTGAATCTCCGCGCCACGCAGTGCATCCGCCTGCGCCACCACGCATCCGTGCTCGATGTTGCAGTGCGCGCCCAGCTGCCGCAGCCCCGCCTGATGCATGTCGAGCGGGCGCGATCCGATCGCGTCACCACCGGGCAGCGCGACCCTGGCCCGCTTGCATCGCCCGACCAGCGGCCCCAGCACGCACACCGAGGCCCGGAACTGGCGCACCGCCGCGAAGTCGGCGTCGTACTTCGGTTCGTCGGGTGAGGTGATTCGGGCGGTGTCGCCGTCCAGTTCGACGGTCGCCCCCAAACCACGCAAAACCTCCGCCATCAGCGGCACGTCGAGGATGTCGGGGCAATTGGTGATGGTGCTGGTGCCTTCGGCCAGCAGCGTCGCGGCCATGAGCTTGAGCACGCTGTTCTTGGCGCCTCCGACAGCGACTTCGCCTGACAACCGGTTGCCGCCGGTCACCACGAATCGCTCAGACACCCGCGTCAGTCTAGTGAAGCGGTTTCGGCTTGTCAGTCAGGTCAAGTCCGGCAGCCGGTACCGTTTTGTCATGGCAATACACCTGACCCGGATCTATACGCGAACCGGCGACGACGGGACCACTGGATTGAGCGACTTCTCGCGGGTCTCGAAAAACGACCCCCGGCTGGTGGCGTACGCCGACTGCGACGAGGCCAACTCGGCGATCGGCGTGGCGATCGCCCTGGGTCAGCCGGACAACGAAATCGCGGACGTCTTGCGCCAGATCCAGAACGACCTGTTCGACGCCGGCGCCGACCTGTCTACCCCCGTCGTGGAAACTCCCGAATACCCCCCGCTGCGCGTAACCCAGGCCTACGTGGACCGGCTCGAACGGTGGTGCGACACATACAACGAGCCGTTGCCGGCCTTGAATTCCTTTGTGCTACCGGGTGGTTCGGCGTTGTCGGCGCTGCTGCACGTCGCTCGCACGGTGGTACGGCGGGCCGAGCGGTCGGCGTGGGCCGCGGTCGATTCCCACCCGGAGGGCGTCAACGTGCTGCCGGCGAAATACCTCAACCGGCTCTCGGATCTGCTTTTCATTCTGTCGCGGGTGGCCAACCCCGAGGGAGATGTGCTCTGGAAACCCGGCGGCGGCGCGCCCGGAGGCTGAGGCGAGCGGCCAAATCGGCTCGGCCGCCGGGGTTTCAGACGCTGCGACGACGCGCGCGCGGCGACGGGCGGGACTCCAGCCACGACAAGAACGCGGTCAACGCGCCCTGATCCAGGGCGAGCTCATAACCGGACCTGCGGTCCTGCGTGGTGTCGCGCAGTTCTAGGACGACGATCTCGTCGGTCATGATGTCGAACTCGTCGCCACGCGGCGCACGCCGGGCCACGATCTCCACACCGCGCCGGCTGAGCCGACGATCGGGCCACAAACGCAGGCTGGACAACCGGTAGAACGCGGCCTCGCCGCCGCGGTAGCGGATCACGCCGTGCCGCCAGCCGTGACCACCCACCGCGGGGATGTCTCGCATGATTCCCGCCGTGCCGCCCTGGCGCAGCTTCCACAGCCGATAACTCAACGC
Organism: Mycobacterium sp. IS-2888; assembly: GCF_001954215.1. NCBI lineage: Bacteria > Bacillati > Actinomycetota > Actinomycetes > Mycobacteriales > Mycobacteriaceae > Mycobacterium > Mycobacterium sp. IS-2888. Next base: position 123,149 of record NZ_MBET01000099.1, on the reverse strand, counting down.
AACGACGGCCGCCGCTAACAGGACGACGAGCACGACCATGCCGACCATGGGCGCGCTCATCGGCGGTCAGTCGATCGCGCCGACGGCGCGCAGTCTGGCGCGGCCCCTCGCGGCGATGCGGGGATCGTCGGACTCCGAATCTTCCTTCGCGGCGGCCTCGTCGATCTCCGACTCGAACTCCGCTGATTCGGCGAGAACGGTGACGGTCTCCTCGGTTACCGAGAGGAACCCACCGTCCACCGCGATGCGCAGATCGTCTTCGCCTTCCCGTTCGACGCGCACCATGGCGTCGTCGACCAGTTGCGCCACCAGCGGGATGTGGCGGGGCAGGATGCCGATTTCGCCGACGGTGGTGCGGGTGAACAGGAACGTCGCCTCGCCCGACCAGATCTTTCGGTCGACGGCGACGATCTCAACATTCAATTCCGCCATGCCACAACGCCTTTCGATTCAGCCTCAGGAATCCAGCTTGGCGCCGAAGCTTTCGGCTTTCTTGGCCAAGTCGTCGAGCCCACCGATCAGGAAGAAGGCCTGCTCGGGTATGTGGTCGAAGTCGCCCTTGGTCAGCTTGTCGAATGCCTCGATGGTCTCCTTGACCGGCACCGTCGAACCCGGCTGACCGGTGAACTGTTCGGCCGCCATCATGTTCTGCGAGAGGAACCGCTCGATGCGCCGGGCGCGCTGCACCAGCTGCTTGTCCTCTTCGGACAACTCATCGATACCGAGGATGGCAATGATGTCCTGAAGGTCCTTGTAGCGCTGCAGGATTCGGATGACTTCCTGCGCCACGCGGTAGTGCTCGTCACCGACGACACCCGGGTCGAGGATGGTCGAGCTCGACGCCAGCGGGTCGACGGCGGGGAAGATGCCTTTGGAGAACACCGAACGCGAGAGCTCCGTGGTGGCGTCCAGGTGTGCGAACGTCGTCGCCGGCGCCGGGTCGGTGTAGTCGTCGGCGGGCACGTACACCGCTTGCATCGACGTAATCGAGCGGCCTCGCGTCGAGGTGATGCGCTCCTGCAGCTCGCCCATCTCGTCGGCCAGCGTGGGCTGGTATCCCACCGCCGAAGGCATACGACCGAGCAGGGTCGACACCTCGGATCCCGCCTGGGTGAACCGGAAGATGTTGTCGATGAACAGCAGAACGTCCTGGCCCGCCTCGTCGCGGAACCACTCGGCCATTGTCAACGCCGACAGTGCGACCCGCATACGGGTGCCGGGCGGCTCGTCCATCTGACCGAACACCAGGGCGGTGTCCTTGAGCACGTCGGCTTCCTTGAGCTCGACCCACAGGTCGTTGCCCTCGCGGGTGCGCTCCCCCACCCCGGCGAAAACCGAAGTCCCACCGAAGTTTCGGGCAATACGGTTGATCATCTCCTGGATGAGCACCGTCTTGCCGACGCCGGCGCCGCCGAACAGCGCGATCTTGCCACCACGCACGTAGGGGGTGAGCAGATCGACGACCTTCAGGCCCGTCTCGAGCATCTCGGTGCGGGGCTCGAGCTCTTCGAACGCCGGGGGTTTGCGGTGAATCGACCAGTGGTCGAACTCTTCTCCGTACCCCGGCTTGTCGAGGCAGTACCCGAGGGCGTTGAAGACATGGCCCTTGACCCCCTCGCCGACCGGCACCGAGATCGAGTTGCCGCTGTCGGTTACCTCGACGCCGCGCACGAGGCCGTCGGTGGGCTGCAACGAGATGGTGCGCACCAGGTTGTCGCCCAGGTGCTGCGCAACCTCGAGCGTGAGGGTCTTCTTGAGCTCCTCGAAGGTGATGTCGGCGTTCAGCGCGTTGAACAGGTCCGGGACGGAGCCGCGCGGGAACTCGACGTCGACGACGGGCCCGGTGACCCGTACCACGCGGCCGTTGGTGTCGGAGTTCCCGGACTTCCCGCCGTCTTTGGTCTTCTCGTCAGTGGCAGTCATGTTTCTTCTTCCTCGTGGTGCTACTTAGCGTCGGCGAGCGCGTTTGCGCCACCGACGATTTCGCTGATCTCCTGGGTGATCTGGGCCTGCCGCTCGCGGTTCGCCATCAGCGTCAGATCCTTGATCAAATCGTCTGCGTTGTCGGTGGCCGACTTCATCGCACGTTGGCGGGAAGCCAGCTCCGATGCCGCGGCTTCCAACAGCGCCGCGTACACACGGGTGGTCAGGTACCGCGGCAGCAACGCTTCGAACAGCGTCGTCGCATCGGGCTCAAACGAATACAGGGTGTGCAGTTCGGGTTCTTCCTCGACGTACTCCACCACCAGCGGAGCGATCCGGTGGGCCACCGCCGTCTGCGACATCATCGACTTGAACTCCGAGTAGACGATGTGCAGTTCGTCAACCCCCTGGTCGCCCTGGTCGTCCGCCGACTCGTCGTCGCCCGCGCCCTTCATGAAGGTATCGACCAAAGTGGACCCGATCTCCGCGGCGTTTTCGTACTTGGGTTGCTCGGAGAATCCCGTCCACGAGTCGGTGATGTCCCAGTTGCGGAATTTGAAGTAGTTCAGCGCCTTACGGCCCACCGTGTACAGAACCGGCGTCTTTCCTTCCTCCCGTAGCAGGGAGAACAGCTCCTCGGAGCGACGGAAGACGCTGGAGTTGTACGCGCCACACAAACCGCGGTCGGAGGACACCACCAGGACGCCCGCCCGCTTCGGCTCCGCGCGCTCGACCAGCAAGGGGTGATCCAGGGCGGCCTCGGCGGACAGGGTGGTGAGCGTCGAGGTGATCTGGAATGCGTACGGCCGCGCGGAGTCCAGGCGGGTCTGCGCCTTGCCGATGCGCGATGTCGCGATCATCTCCTGAGCCTTGGTGATCTTTTTGATCGACCCCGCCGACCGAATGCGGCCGCGTAATTCGCGAAGTGTGGCAGCCATCGTTAGCTACTTCTTGTCCTTGCCGGAGTCCTTCTTGGAATCCTTCTTGGAGTCCTTCTTGGAGTCCTTGGATTCCTTCTGGTCCTTGGGCTTCTCCTTTTTGACTTGCACCGACTCCTTTTCCAGCTCCTCCTCTTCCATCGGCTCGACGTGCTCGTCGGGCACCACGGACGAGCCGTCGCTGGCCGCGAAGCCCTTCTTGAAATGCTTGATGATCTCGGTGAGCTGGTTCTCGCCCTCTTCGGAGAGCTTCTGGCTGTCGCGGATCCCGGCCAGGAACTTCTCCTCGGAGGCCCGCATGTGGTCCAGCAGCTCGGTTTCGAAGCGCCTGACGTCTTCGACGGGCACGGAGTCCAGGTGGCCGCCGGTGCCCAGGAAGATCGAGACCACCTGCTCCTCGACCGGCATGGGCTGGTACTGCCGTTGCTTGAGCAGCTCGACCAGCCGTTCGCCGCGATCCAGCTGTGCCTTGGACGTGGCGTCCAAGTCGGACGCGAAGGCCGCGAACGATTCCAGCTCGCGGTACTGCGACAGGTCGAGACGCAGCGAGCCCGCGACCTCTTTCATGGCCTTGATCTGTGCCGCGCCACCGACGCGGGACACCGAGACGCCGACGTTGATGGCGGGCCGGACGCCCTGGTTGAACAGGTCGGACTCGAGGAAGCACTGCCCATCGGTGATCGAGATGACGTTGGTGGGGATGTAGGCCGAGATGTCGTTGGCCTTCGTCTCGATGATCGGCAGCCCGGTCAGCGAGCCGCCGCCCAGGTCATCGGAAAGCTTCGCGCAACGCTCCAGCAGCCGCGAGTGCAGGTAGAACACGTCGCCCGGGTAGGCCTCGCGGCCCGGCGGGCGGCGCAGCAGCAAGGAGATCGCGCGGTACGCCTCGGCCTGCTTGCTCAGATCGTCGAAGACGATCAGCACATGCTTGCCGTCATACATCCAGTGCTGGGCGATTGCCGAACCGGTATAGGGCGCAAGCCATTTGAAGCCGGCGGAGTCTGACGCGGGCGCCGCGACGATGGTGGTGTAGTCCATCGCGCCGCCCTCTTCCAGCGCGCGGCGGACCGCCGCGATGGTGGTGCCCTTCTGACCGATAGCGACGTATACGCAACGCACCTGCTTGCGCTCGTCGCCCGACTCCCAGTTCTGCCGCTGGTTGAGGATGGTGTCGATGCAGACCGCGGTCTTGCCGGTCTTGCGGTCGCCGATGATCAGCTGACGCTGGCCGCGGCCGATCGGGGTCATCGCGTCGATGGCCTTGATCCCGGTCTGCAGCGGCTCTTTCACGCCTTGACGCTGCACCACCGACGGCGCCTGGATTTCCAGCGCGCGCCGCACGTCGGTGTCGATGTCGCCGCGCCCGTCGATCGGTTGGCCCAGCGGGTTGACGACCCGGCCCAGGAACGCGTCGCCGACCGGGACCGACAACACTTCGCCGGTGCGCTTTACCTGTTGGCCTTCTTCGATTTTCTCGAACTCGCCCAGGATCACCGCGCCGACGCTGTGCTCGTCGAGGTTCAGCGCGACACCGAGCACCCCGCCCGGGAACTCGAGCAGCTCCTGGGTCATGACCGACGGCAAACCTTCGACGTGCGCGATGCCGTCCCCGGCGTCGACGACGGTACCGACTTCCTCACGGGAGGTGTCGGAGGTGAAGGAGCCTACGTACTCCTCGACCGCGCTTTGGATGTCGTCAGCCGAGATTGTCAACTCTGCCATGGCTTTTCGTTCTTCCTACTTGATCGTCGTTCGCGTGGGATGTGGTTCGGGTGCTTTAGTCGGGTAACTGGGCTTTGGCCGCGGCCAGACGGGACGCGAGCGTACCGTCGATCACCTCGTCGGCCACGGCGATGAGCAGTCCACCCAGCAGTTCGGCGTCGATCTGGAGATGCACCGTGACCGGATGACCGTAGATGCGGCTGAGCACTTCGGTGAGGCGAGTGCGCTGGGCGTCGCTGAGTTCGGCCGCGGCACTGACTTGCGCGACGATTTCGCCGCGCCGCGCCACCGCCACTTCGGCCAGGAGCTTCATGGCCTCCTCGGCCGGCTGGCCCCTCAGCAGCTCGACGGTCTGGGTGAGCAACGCCCTCGCGATCGGGGTGACCCTGCCGCTTGCGCTGTCAAGCACCTTGCGCAGCAACGCAACCCGTCCCTCGGCGGGGGCGGCGTAGTCGCCCAACAGGATGCCGAGCCGGGGCTGTGCCTCGAGGATGCGGGAAAACCGGAACAGTTGGTCTTCCACGTCATCGACCCGATCCTCGCGCTCGGCGACTTCCAGCAGCGCTTGCCGTGACACGTGCTCGATGGCATCGACCAGATCGGAGTTGGCGGACCAATGCTCCGAGACGGCCAACCGCAGCACGTCGAGCGTGGCGTCACCGACCTTGCCGGATACCAGCCGCTCGATCAGCCGGACGCGGGGGCCCGCGTCCTCGGCAGGCACGGTGAGATAGCGGGTGACAACGATTTCGCGGTCGAGCATTTGGGCTACCGACACCAGCTCGGCCGAGAGCGTGGTGAGCCCCTTGTTGTCCAGGTCCTTGGCCAGGTCGTTGAACCGCTCCGACAGGTCGCCCAGCGCCAGCCGACTGGCCGAGCGCATCTTCTTCAGCAGCGGGTACGCGACCTCGGCCGATGCGGGCGCCATCTCGTCGAGCTCGTCGAGAAATCGGTCGACCGTCGCCGCCTGCTGGTCCGCATCGGCGACATAGGTGCGCACCAATTCGCCTGCCTGGCGCACGGATTCGTGGCCGAGCTCCAGGCGAAGCTGACGGGTGAGCTGGGTCCGCATGAGCTCGATCTGGCTGGCGCCCTGCGCCTTGATGCGTTCGGCCTCGACATCGGCCTGGGCCTGCAATTGCTCGGCGATGCGTACCGCGTCCGTCTTGGCCTCTTCGACGACCCGCTGCGCCTCTTCCTTGGCGGCTTCCACGGCCTTGCTGTGTGCCTCGGTCGACTCGGTCAACCGGGTGGCGGCCGCGGCCGAGTCCTCCAGCTGTTGGCGCACCGCGCTCTGCCGGGCGGTCATCAGGTTACGCACCGGCGGCACGACGTACCGCACCACCAGGAACACGATGACCGCGAACCCGATTAATTGTCCGATGAAGGTCGACATTGATGATTACCTTGTCGCGGCCGAGGTCGTTACGTCGACGCCGAGGATCCGGCTGGCCAGGGTCGCCGACATCGTTCCGACGTTGGCGCGCAGATCCAGTTCCACTGCGTCCCTTTCCCGTTTCAATTGCTCGGAGGCAACCTGCACCGTCGACATCACCTCTTGCTCGGCACGGGCCCGCGCGTCTTCGACGACCTTGCGGCCGTCCGCGCGCGCGTCGTCGCGGAACGACGATGCCTGCACGCGGGCTTCCTTCATGGCCGCCTCGTAATCGGCCTGCGCCGCTTCGAACTGCTCGGCCGATTTCTTGTTGTCGGCAGCGGTTTTGGCGACCATGGCGTCGCGTTCGCGCAGCACCTTCAGAATCGGCGGCACCACGAAGGTGCCGATGACGGCGAGCACGATCAGGAAGATGGCCAGCACAAAGAAGAAGGTGCCGTTGGGGACGAGGAAGTTACTGCCGCCCTTGCCGCCCTCTGCTACCACCTGGCTGGCCGCCAAAACCATAGGGTTTACTTCACCCATTGCAACCCATCACAGCCGAACTACGTGACGGGGGTGGCGAAGACGAACAACGCCATGAACGCCAGGTTGATGAAGTAGGCCGCCTCAACCAGACCGACCGTGATGAAGAACGGCGTGAACAAGCGGCCCTGCGCCTCCGGTTGCCGGGCGATACCCGAAACCAGCGCGTTACCGGCGATACCGTCACCGATACCGGCTCCGATTGCGCCGCCACCCATGATGATTCCACCGCCGATGAGAGCACCGGCAGCGATAGTGGGGTCCATTCTTTCCTCCTTTATGTGGTGGCTATCTGGTAGCGGTCTACCAGGTTTCAGTCATGGTGCTCCTCGAGCTCCATGGCTTGGCTGAAGTACAAGATCGTCAGAATCGAGAAGATGAAGGCCTGGATCGCCCCGACGAACAAGTCGAACGATTTCCAGATCGCGTTGGGCGCCCACATGATGTACGGCGGGAACATCGCGATCAGGGCGACCAAGATGCCGCCGGCGAAGATGTTGCCAAAGAGTCGGAGCGACAACGAGATCGGCTTCGCCAGCTCTTCGACGACGTTGATCGGCGCCAGAAATGCCACGTGCCCCTTGAGCACCTTGATGGGGTGCCCGACGATGCCGCGGCGCCAGATTCCGGCGACGTGATAGCAAACGAACACGAAAAGAGCCAGCGCCAGAACGTAATTGATGTCCGCCGCCGCCGACTTGAGCAACTCGGTGGTGTGGCCGGATTTGTCGGTGTACTGCAGCGGCAGCACCGACAGCCAGTTGGAGATCAGGATGAACACGAAGATCGTGACCGCCAGCGGCAGCACGAACGGCGCGATGCGCATCCCGACGGCGGCCTCGATCTGGTTGCGCATCTGGATGGTGAGCGCCTCCCAGAACAACTGGACTCCGCTGGGAACGCCGCTCGACGTGATCTTGGCGCGCAGGAAGAAGGCCAGGGCGATCACGATCACCGCCGCGATCGCGGTCGACAGGACGGTGTCGGTGTTGACGGTCATTCCGAGCCAGGTCGCGGTGGTGTGCTCGCCGACCTCGATTTGGGACCCGGCCAGGATCGTCTCAGTCATCGCTGGTGCTCCCTCCTTCCGCATCCGAGCCGGTCGCCGCCGGCTCGCCGGTGCGCAGCTTCTTCCAGACCGGCAGCGCGGTCGACGCGACCAGCAGCACCTGGAACAGCGCCAGTCCGAACATCGCACCCAAGCCGTTCGGCCGGAAGACGTAGGCAATGATCAGCGCGACCACGGTGATGATCGCCAACCGTGTCGCCGAGTTGAGGGCCATCGAGCTCTTCAGTGGATGGTCTTTCGCGGTGATCGAGGCGACCGAGCGCCGCACCAGGAGTGCGTTGAGCAAACCCAACAGCAACCCGACGCCGAAGAACACGCCGAACATGAGGTGACCCGACAATCCGGCGGCCAGGATCGCCAGCGCGGTGATCCCGGCGCTGATCACAAACAGCCGAACCGGACGGAAAGCAACAGAGGGAAACACCAACGGCGCGTCCTGCGCTGGTGTCGTCACTGCAGCACCTCAATCCCAGGTAGTGGAGCGGAAGTCCCCCGACCGACCGATCGGTGGCCCGCCGAGCGTATCGCACGTCACACTGGAATCACCCAAGGGGTAGCTCCCTTTGTCGGTCGTGAATCGGCGCGACCGGATAAGCGTCCGGCGGGCCGGCTGGCCGGCAACCCTCGAGGCTTCAATTCGGGGTTCTACCAGCACCGTATCATACGGCGACCGAAACTACTACTATCTGTCGTAGTCCTCGTCTTCGTAGTCGTCGCGGCGGCGCAGGAGCGGGATCGCCGTCGCCACCCCGGCCACCACGATGGCCCCCAGCATCACCGCGCCGGTATCGCGGGGGTTGAAAAATATCGTGCTCGCGGCGCCGAACGCGACGATGCCGACCCATAGATAGATGAGCAGGACCACCCGGCGATGCGAATGACCGATCTGCAGCAACCGATGGTGCAGGTGCATCTTGTCGGGGCTGAACGCGCTGCGCCCGGCGCGGGTCCGGCGCACGATCGCCAGCAGCAGATCGAGCATCGGAAAGAACATGACCGCCACCACCAGCAGGAAGGGTGACAGCAGAGCAAACACATCGCGAGCACCGTAGGCGTTCTGCGAGATGGGTCCGGCGGCCGTCGTGGATGCCGCGGCGAGCATCAAACCGATCAGCATCGAGCCGGAGTCGCCCATGAAGATCTTGGCCCGGTGGAAGTTGTGCGGCAGAAAGCCCAGACAGGCCCCCGCCAGCACCACCGAAATCACCGCGGGCGGGTAGAACAGCACGTCACCGCCGTGGTCGCGGAGCAGACCTACCGAGAACATGCATATCGCCATCGCCATGATGAGACCCACCCCGGCGGCCAGCCCGTCGAGCCCGTCCACGAAGTTCATCGCGTTGACGACCGACACGGTCAGCGCCAGGGTGAGCAGGATCGACGAGGCCTGGTCAAGGACCACCGTGCCGACACCGCCCAACGGGATATAGATGACACTCCATGCGACGCCCATGGTGACCAGCACGCTCGCCGCGGTGATCTGGCCGGCGAACTTGGTCAGCGCATCCAGGCCCCAGCGGTCGTCGATCAGGCCGATGCCCATGATCACCGCGCCGGCCACCAGCACCGCGGGCATTCCGGTGGAATAGACGAATCCGCGGGTCAGCGCGGGAAGCTGCGACGCCAGGAAGACGGCGCTGACAACGCCGACAAACATGGCTAGCCCGCCCATCCGCGGGGTCGGGGTCACGTGCACATCGCGTTCCCGCGGATAGGCGACCGCTCCCAATCGGGTGGCCAGTACCCGCACCGGTCCGGTGGCGAAGTAGGTGATGATGGCCGCGGTCAGCCCGACGAGGGCAAGCTCGCGCAGCGGGACACCGGCGCCGCGATCGGACAGGGCGAACAAGCCACCGGCAAGGCTGGCTAGGTCGCTGGACACGTCGAGACCGTACTGCACCAACCTGAGATCCACCGCGCCGAGCTAGGCGATGAGGCTTCCCGGGTCCGTCCCGAGCACTTCGGCGATCCGTTCGGCGCTGACCGGCCCCGCCCGCAGGATGCGCGGCGCGGCTCCGGTCAGGTCGACGATCGTGGACGCGGCCTGTTGCTCGGATGGGCCCGCGTCGAGATAGACGTCGACGAGGTCGCCGAGTTGGTTGCGCGCTTCGTCGGCGTTCACCGCCGGCGAGCGGCCGGAGACGTTGGCGCTGGAAACCGCCATCGGTCCGACCTCACGCAACAGCTCGATGGCGACGGGGTGCAGCGGCATTCGCAGCATCACGGTTCCGCGGGCATCGCCGAGATCCCACTGCAGCGACGGTGCTTGTGTCACTACCAAACTCAGTGCGCCCGGCCAGAATGCGCGGATCAGTTCGCGGGCGCCGTCGGGCATCGTGTAGACCAGCCCCTCGATCGTGTGCCAGGAGCCGACCAGCACCCCCACCGGCATGTCGCGGCCGCGGCCCTTCGCCGAGAGCAGCGCGGCCACGGCGGTGCCGTCGAACGCGTCGGCACCGATGCCGTACACGGTGTCCGTCGGCATGACGACCAGCCGGCCGCCCTTCAACGCCCCCGCCGCCGAGGAGATTCCCAGCGAACGCTGGTCGGGGTCGGCACAGTCGAATACCTCAGCCACGGATCCCCCTTCTGCGCGCCGTCACAAACCTTGGCCTGCCGGTCAGATCATGCCGCGCCTGGACGTCATCGAAAAGCCCTGTGCTCTCCACCAATTCGACGGTCCGCGACGACGTGGTGTCATCGTGCTCGACGGCGAACAGACCACCGACGCCCAGCCAGCGCCCGGCGAGGCGCACCACGGCGGCGATCACCGTCATGCCGTCCGGCCCGCCGAACACCGCGTGCGGCGGATCATGTTGGGCCACTTCGGGTTCCAGGACGACGCTGTCGGGAACGTAGGGCGGGTTCGCGACGAGTAGGTCAACCCGCCCGTCCAACTCGGGAAGCAGGCCCGATGCGGTGACATCGGCACGGACGAGTTCGACTTCGGTGCCCTCGATGTTGTGGCGGGCGTAGTCGAGCGCGGCCTCGTCGTCGTCGATACCGATGACCCGGGCGGCGGGACGGTGCCGGGCCAGCGCCACGGCCAATGCGCCGGATCCGGTGCACACATCGACGATCAGCGGTCGGGCGGCCAGTGGCTGCGCGGAGGCCCACGCGAACAGCGACTCCGTCTCCGGGCGCGGTATGAAGACGCCGGGGCCGACGTGCAGCAGCACCGGGCCAAACGCCGCCGTCCCGATGAGATGCTGCAGCGGAACCCGCCGCGAGCGCGCGGCGACGGCGTCGGCGTAACGCGGGAGAAATTCGTCGTCGATGGACTCGACCAGGCTCAGCCGACCGCGATCGGTGCCCGCGAGATGCGCGGCCAATTCCTCCGCGTCGAAACGCGCAGAGTCGATCCCCGCTTCGGCCAGTTGCGCCGCAGCAGAGTCGATTGCGCGCCGCAGGACTGTCATGCCTGTTGCAACCGCGACTGCTTGTCGGCGGCGCTCAGCGCGTCGAACAACGCGTCCAGGTCGCCGTCGAGCACCTGGTCGAGATTGTGTGACTTGTAACCGATTCGGTGATCCGTGATCCGGTTCTCCGGGAAGTTGTAGGTGCGAATTCGTTCGCTGCGGTCTACCGTGCGGATCTGGCTCGCGCGGTCCGCCGACGCGTCGGCCAGCGCCTGCTCCTCGGCGATCGCCTGCAGGCGCGCCGCCAGCACCTGCAACGCGCGGGTTTTGTTCTGCAGCTGGGAGCGTTCGTTTTGACAGGTGACGACGATCCCGGTGGGCAGGTGCGTGATTCGCACCGCGGAGTCGGTGGTGTTGACGCCCTGCCCGCCCTTGCCGGACGAGCGGTACACGTCGATGCGCAGATCCGACTCGTCGATCTGCACCTCGCCGACCTCCTCGGGCTCCGGATAGACCAGCACGCCCGCCGCCGAAGTGTGCACGCGGCCTTGGGATTCCGTCACCGGGACGCGCTGCACCCGGTGCACGCCGCCCTCGAATTTCATTCGCGACCAGACGCCGTCGGCCGTGTCGCCCTTGCTGGAAATAGCCAGCGTCGCGTCTTTGTAGCCGCCGAGGTCCGACGTGGTTTCGTCCAGGACAGTCACGTTCCAGCCGTGCCGCTCGGCGTAGCGGATGTACATCCTGGCCAGGTCGGCGGCGAACAGTGCCGATTCTTCGCCGCCCTCACCGGATTTGACTTCCAGCACGATGTCGTCGGCGTCATGCGGGTCGCGCGGCGCCAGCATGTCGGTGAGTTGGGTATCCAGTTCAGCGACCCGGGATTCCAGTTCGGTGACCTCGTCGGCGAACGACTCGTCGTCGGCGGCCAGTTCGCGGGCGGTCTCCAGATCACCGCGGGCCGCCACCAGCTTGTTATAAGTGGCGATGATCGGGGCCAGCCGGGCGAACCGGCGTCCGGCTTTGCGCGCCTCGTCGGGATTGCTGTGCAGCTCGGGATCGGCCAGCCGCTGCTCGAGGGCGGCATGCTCGGCGAGCAGCACGTCGATCGTCTGCACCGGCTGCGTCATGTCACCTCCTCCCGCAAACGCAAACCGACGCCCGGCCTGTGCGAAATCAGCACAGTTCGGGCGTCGGTGAGCCAGCTATTTGTCGGCCTGCTCCGGCGCGGCCGCCTCCGCGGCGCCGCCCTTGCGCTTGCCGTAGCGCTTTTCGAAACGCGCCACCCGGCCGCCGCTGTCCAGGATCTTCTGCTTGCCGGTGTAGAACGGGTGGCATTGCGAGCAGACCTCGACGACGATGTGGCCGCCGGGCTTGGTGCTACGGGTGGTGAAGGTATTGCCGCACCCGCAGTGGACCGTGGTCTCCTCGTACGCGGGGTGAATGTCAGCTTTCATGTGTCCTCTTTGATCGTTGGCCGCCCGGACCGGGCGCGAACTCCATTGACCTGATCTGGTCCTTTGGGGTAGTCGACCGTCGATTATGCCAGGTCAACCTACATCAGCCCAAACGCCGAGCAGGGCGCCGGCATTCCCGGGGACGCCGGCGGCATCAGGCCGGGTTGTAGACGCCGGTTTTTCCGATACGCGTCCACAGCACACCGCCGTCGGGCTTGGTGCCGCGGGCGGCCAGCTCCCGCTTGATGATCTTGTTGGTCGCCGTGGTGGGCAGTCGGTCGGTGAGCCACACATGCCGCGGCCACGCCTTGGGGGATAGATCGGGCTGTTCGGCCAGGAACCGGCCGAACTCCTCGGGCGTCAGGGCGACGCCGTCGCGCAACACGATCGCCGCCATGACCTGGTCGCCGACCTGTTCGTCGGGTACCGCATAGACCGCCGCGTGGCTCACCGATGTCAACCTTTGCAGGATCCGCTCGATGGGCGCCGTGGTCATGTTCTCCCCGTCGACGCGCAACCAGTCACCGCTGCGTCCGGCGAAGTAGATCCAGCCGTCGGCGTCCCGGTAGGCGAGATCGCCCGACCAGAACATGCCGTTTCGAAGTCGGCTGTCGGTGGCCTGCGGGTCGTTGTAGTAGCCGGCGAACAATCCCGCGCCGGTGGTGTTGACCAGCTCCCCTATCGCCTCGTCGGCGTTGGTGAGCGCGCCGTCGTCGCCGAAAGTCGCGACCGGACACTCGGCCAGGGTGTCCGGGTTGTAGATGGCGACACCGGGAAAACCCCGGCCCAACGACCCGGGCGGGCAGCCGTCCTCGCGAGTGATGATGATGGCGCCCTCGGTGGAGCCGAAGCCGTCCCACACCGTGCAGTCGAAGCGACGGCTGAACTCGGCGATGTCGCGATCGCTCGCCTCGTTGCCGACCGCGACCCGCAGCGGGTTGTCGCGGTCGTCGGGCCGCTCGGGCGTGGCGAGCACAAAGGCCAGTGGTTTGCCGACGTAGTTCATGAAGGTGGCCCCGTAGCGGCGCAGGTCGGCCAGCAGCCGGGATGCCGAGAAGGTGGCGGGAACCATCGCCGCTCCGGCGCCCGCCGCCACGCTCCACCCGGTGAATAGGGCGTTGGCGTGAAACAGCGGCATCGCCATGTAGCAGACATCGGACGCGTCCAGCCCGAACCGCGCGATCAGCGTAGCGCCGGCGAACAGCACGGTGAGATGGGTGACCTGCACCGCCTTCGGGTCGCCGCTGGTGCCCGAGGTGAACATCATCATGAACGTGTCGGTAGCGCTGACCTCGCGATAGGGAGTCAGCGGCCCGGCCTCGTCGAGCAGCGCCCGCCAGGCCTCACCGGACACGTCGAACACCCGCACACCGGGCAGCTCGAGACCGTCCAGCATTGCCTTGTGCGCCGGATCGGTGAGCAGGATCTGGCAGTCCGCGTGCACGATGTCCCTGGCCAGGGCGGCGCCACGGCGGGTGTCATTGATCCCGCAGAGCACGTACCCGCCCAATGCCGCCGCCGCCATGGCGGTGAGCATCTCGGGGGTATTACCCAGGAGCGTGCCGACGTGCAGCGGGCGGTCCGGATCGGCGACGCGGATCAGGGCCGCGGCGGTGGCGGCCGCATCGGAAAGATGCTGGCGCCAGGTCCAGACCCGCTCGCCGTATTTCAGCGCCGGGGTGTCCTGGTCCAGGCGTTCGCGAAGCAGCTGCTGAAGCGTTTCCGCCACGGCCGGCCTCGCGCGAGCTGCCCGCTAGTCGGTATCCATGGATCCAGGCGTCGTCTTGGACACCTGAACCAGGAACTCGTAGTTGGTCTTCGTCTTGCGCAGCTGCGACATCAGCAAATCGATGGCCTGGTGGGAATCCAGCCCCGACAGCACGCGGCGAAGCTTGTGCACAATGCCGAACTCGTCGGGCGAGAGCAACAGCTCGTCCTTTCGGGTGCCCGACGGGTTCACGTCGACCGCGGGGAAGACACGGCGTTCGGAGATCTTGCGGTCCAGCTTGAGCTCGGCGTTACCGGTGCCCTTGAACTCCTCGAAGATGACCGTGTCACCGGTGGACCCCGTCTCGACCATCGCGGTGGCGATGATGGTCAGCGACCCGCCTTCCTCGATGTTGCGCGCGGCGCCCAGGAAACGCTTGGGCGGATACAGCGCGGTGGAGTCGACACCACCGGACAGGATGCGGCCCGACGCGGGCGATGCGTTGTTGTAAGCGCGCCCCAGGCGGGTGATCGAGTCCAGCAGCACGACGACGTCCTTGCCCTGCTCGACGAGCCGCTTGGCACGCTCGATCGCCAGCTCGGCGACCGAGGTGTGGTCCGAAGGCGGCCGGTCGAACGTCGACGCGATGACCTCGCCCTTGACCGAGCGCTGCATGTCGGTGACCTCCTCCGGCCGCTCGTCGACGAGCACGACCATGAGGTGGCATTCCGGGTTGTTCTTGGTGATCGCGTTGGCGATGTCCTGCAGGATCGTCGTCTTACCGGCCTTGGGCGGCGACACGATCAGCGCGCGCTGCCCCTTGCCGATCGGCATGATCAGGTCGATGACGCGGGTGGTGAGCCGATCCGGGGTGGTTTCCAGACGCAGCCGCTGGTTGGGGTACAACGGCGTCAGCTTGGAGAAATCGGGCCGCTTCTTGGCGTCTTCGACGGATCCGCCGTTGATGGTGTCGAGGCGGACCAGCGGGTTGAACTTCTGGCGCTGGTTGGGCTGCTCGCCTTCGCGGGGCACCCGAACCGCGCCTGTCACCGCGTCGCCGCGGCGCAGGCCGTTCTTGCGGACCATGTTCATGGAGACGTAGACGTCGTGCGGACCGGCGAGGTAGCCGGAGGTGCGGACGAACGCGTAATTGTCGAGGACGTCAAGGATGCCGGCCACCGGCTGAACGACGTCGTCCTCGCGCAGTTCGGCGTCGGCGCCGTCGCCACCTCGTTCACCGCGGCGCCGGCGGTCGCGCTCGCGGAACCGGCGTCCCCGCCGGCCCTGACGTCCCTCGCCGTCGTCGTCTTGCTGGTTCGAGCCGCCGCGATTCTGCTGGCCGCCCGAGGCTTGCTGGTCGCCGCCGGCGTCCTGCCCGCGCTCGTCGGTCTTGGTGTCCTGTCGGCCCCCTTGACGCTTGTCGGCCTCGCCAGACTTCTCGGCCTCGCCGGAGGTCTTGCTGTCACGGGCGCCCTCGCGATCCGCCTCGTCGGCGGTGCGGGTGCCCGATCCTGCGTCACGGGTCGCGGCGCGCCGTTCCCGGCGCGGGCCGTCGGTCGCCGAATCGTTCTGTTCCCCTTGGGGTTCCCCTCCGGCGACAGGCGCTTCGACAGTTGTCGTGTCGGATTTGTCGGCGGCGTCAGGAGAGGCAGTGGGGGCCGACGCACCGTTGGCCTGTCCCCTGATTTCCTGAATCGCTGCAATTAGTTCGTTTTTGCGCATGCCTGACGTCCCCTTGACGCCGGCACGGTTAGCCAGCGCGCGCAGCTCGGGTAGCACCATGGTGGACAGGGAGCCAACCGGGGCTTCGCTTTTGGCGTCTGGCGTGTCTGTGTTCACGGGATTCGACGGCTGACTGCCATCGGTACTTTCGCTCGCCGTGAACAGGTCCGTATCGGTCACGGATTTCCTTTCTTCCCCCGTTGATCACGTGATATGGGGGTTCGTTGCATTCAGCCAAATTGCCGAGTGCGACCAATCATCGACTCTGCAACGGTGATCGCCTTGATCGGCGGAGTAAGCGGCGAACCTCGTTCACGAGAAGAATTGGTGTTGTCCTAGCGGCAAGGCAGTATGTATGCAGATGCAGATCCTGCGATTGCTGGACGGCTCCGAGGATAACCCGCATCCCTGTCGGAAGCAAGCAAACCCTCCGGCCACGCTGTGGATTAACTGGGAACCGTGACTCCCGGGCTCCAGCGAACTGCTTCGCCGGCGGTCATCTCGGTGATGGTAAATCCGTTCGCGGCGCCGTACTCCCGCACTTCCGAGGGCAGTTCCGGCTCGGTAGTCAATGCGATGAGCGACGGGCCAGCCCCCGAAAGTGTCGCTACCACGTTATTACGCCGCAGCAGTCGCAAATATTCCGACGAGGCGGGCATCGCCGGGGCGCGCTGGGGTTGATGGAGCACGTCCTCGGTGGCCGCCATCAACAGATCCGGCCGCTCGGTGAGCGCCACCACCAGCAACGCGGCGCGGCTGACGTTGAACGTCGCATCGTCGTGGCTGACCTGGGCGGGTAACAGCACCCGGGTCTCCGCGGTCAATGAGCGCGCTTCGGGGATCGCGCAGTACAGATGGATGCCGGGGTGAAGTCGCAGCGGAACGGCCGAGTATTTGGCATCGTCGCCCGCGCGGTCGGTCCACGAAACCACCGCACCACCTAAGACCGCCGCCGCGGCGTTGTCGGGATGACCTTCGAACTCGGAGGACAGCTGGATCAGCTCAGCGTCGGTCAGCGGCGTCGAATCCGTTTGTGCGACAAGGCCGTTCACCGCCGCCAGGCCGCCGACCACCGCCGCCGCGGAGGAACCCAGGCCACACGAATGCGGGATGGCGTTGCGGCAGCGCACCACCAGGCCCGCGGCCTTGACTCCTACGGCGCGCAACCCGCATTCGACGGCGCGCACCACGAGATGCTCGGGACCGAGTGGCACCTGCCCGGCGCCCTCCCCCTCGACTTCGACGGTCAGGCCGGAATCCGTTGTCTCCACGGAGATCTCGTCGATGAGACTCAGGGCCAGGCCGATGCTGTCGAAACCCGGGCCGAGATTCGCGCTTGACGCCGACACCACGGCGCTCGCCACCAGCCCGGTCGGCAGGATCTGGCTCACCAAAAGGCCTTAACCACTAGGCCAGCCCCAACTTCTCGACGACGAGCACGGGATCGACGGGCAAGGCGGACACGCTCGGCATGTCCCGCAGCGCCGTGTCGGGATCCTTGAGGCCATTGCCGGTCACCGTACACACCACCGTCGACCCGCGGGCGACCCAACCGTCGTCGATGGCCTTGAGTAGCCCCGCGATGCTGGCGGCGGAGGCCGGCTCGACGAAGACGCCTTCGCAGCTGGCGACCAGGTGATACGCCGCGAGAATCTCCTCGTCGGTGGCGGCCAGGAACCGCCCGTTGGATTGCTGCTGCGCCGCAACCGCGGCGGTCCACGACGCCGGTGCTCCGATGCGGATTGCGGTGGCAATGGTTTCGGGGTGGCTGACCGGTTCACCCAATACCAACGGCGCCGCGCCGGCGGCCTGGGTGCCCAGCATGCGGGGCAGCTTGTCGATCACACCCGCTTGGCGATACTCGGTGTAGCCCTTCCAGTACGCGGTGATGTTGCCGGCGTTGCCGACGGGAAGGGCGTGTATGTCCGGTGCTGCGCCCAGTGCGTCGACGATTTCGAAGGCCGCCGTCTTCTGACCCTCGATGCGCACCGGGTTCACCGAGTTCACCAACGAGATGGTCGGGAAGTCGGCGGCCATCTTGCGGGCGAGTTCCAGGCAGTCGTCGAAGTTGCCGTCGATCTGGATGATCTTGGCGCCGTGCATGACCGCCTGCGCCAGCTTGCCCATCGCGATCTTGCCCTGCGGTATCAGCACCGCGCACGTGATCCCGGCGCGCGCGGCATATGCCGCCGCCGAGGCCGAGGTGTTTCCCGTCGACGCGCACAACACCGCCTGCTGGCCGCGGGCCAACGCGTCGGTGACGGCCATCGTCATGCCCCGGTCCTTGAAGGAGCCGGTGGGATTGAGGCCCTCGACCTTGAGATGGACCGTGCAGCCGGTCTTTTCCGACAGCCGGGTCGCGGCGATCAGCGGGGTGCCGCCCTCGAGCAGCGTGACCGGCGTCCAATCGTCGCCGACCGGTAACCGGTCGCGGTATGCCGCGATCACGCCCGGCCACGGCTGGTGCGTGGCCGTCGGGGTCGCCCGGGGGGCGCTCATAGGCTGGTCCCTTCCAGTCGCAGCACGCTCGCCACGCCGTGGACGGAGTCCAAATCGGCGAGGGCATCGACGGTTTCGGAAAGCGCGGCGTCGGTGGCGGTGTGGGTGACCACCACGATCCGGGCTCCCACCCGTCGCCCGCCGTCGTCGACCACGCCTTCCTGGCGGACCTCGGCGATGCTCACCTCGCGCTTGGCGAATTCCGCCGCCACCGAGGACAAGACGCCGGGCTTGTCGGCGACGTTCATGCTGACGTAATAGCGGGTATTGATGAAACCCATTGGTGCGATGGGCAGTTGGGCATACCTCGACTCTCTCGGGCCACGGCTGCCCAGCACCCGGTTGCGGGCGGCCATCACCAAGTCACCGGTCACCGCCGATGCGGTGGGCGCTCCCCCGGCCCCCTGGCCATAGAACATCAGCCGGCCCGCGGCCTCGGCCTCGACGACAACGGCGTTGAAGGCCCCGTTGACCGTGGCCAGGGGATGCGACATGGGCACCAGCGCCGGGTAGACGCGGGCCGAAACCCGTTGCTGGCCATCGTCACCCGTGATGCGCTCACAGATGGACAGCAGCTTGATGTTGCAGCCCAGGGACCGTGCGGACACGAAGTCGGCCGGGGTGATCTCCGTGATGCCTTCGCGGTAGACGTCGTCGGCTGTCACCCGGGTGTGGAAGGCGATGGATGCCAGAATCGCGGCCTTAGCCGCGGCGTCGTAGCCCTCGACGTCGGCGGTGGGGTCGGCCTCGGCGTAGCCCAGCGCGCTCGCGTCGGCCAGCGCGCTCTCGTAGTCGGCACCGGTGCTGTCCATCTCCGAGAGGATGTAGTTCGTGGTGCCATTGACGATGCCGGCCACCCGGTGCACCGTGTCGCCCGCCAGTGATTGGGTGAGCGGGCGGATGACCGGGATTGCGCCCGCGACCGCCGCCTCGAAATACAGGTCGACGTGCGCGCTTTCAGCGGCCTGCGCCAATTCCCCGGTGGAGGTGGACAGCAACGCCTTGTTCGCCGTGACGACGGACTTGCCGTGTTCGAGGGCGCACAGGATCGCCTTACGGGACGGCTCCACCGGCCCCATCAATTCCACGACGATGTCGACGTCCTTGCGCGAGACGAGCTCTTCGACGTTGTCGGTCAGCAGCTCGATCGGGACGCCGCGATCGTCGGCGACGCGGCGCACTCCCACGCCGCGGAGCACCACGGGTGCACCGACGCGAGCGGCGAGGTCCTGCGCGCTGTCCTCGATGATTCGGACAACCTCGCTACCGACGTTGCCCAAACCCAGTACCGCCACGCCGACCGGCTTTTCGTCACCGGGCACGGTTCACCTCCAAACTCAGCAGATCATCGACCGTCTCGCGGCGCAGGATCAGGCGGGACCGCCCCCCACGCACGGCGACCACGGCGGGCCGGCCGATCATGTTGTAACGACTCGAGAGCGAATAGCAGTAGGCGCCGGTGGCCGCCACTCCCAGCAAGTCGCCGGGGCGCAGGTCGCCGGGCACCCAAGCGTCGCGCACGACGATATCACCGGTCTCGCAGTGTTTTCCGACGATGCGGGCCAGCGCCGCCGGCGTATCGCTGGCTCGCGAGACCAGCCGGACATCGTATTGCGCGTCATAGAGCGCCGTGCGGATGTTGTCGCTCATGCCGCCGTCGACGCTGACGTAGCGCCGGTTCGCCGTGGCGCTCACGTCGACGTCCTTGACGGTGCCGACCTCGTACAAGGTGATGGTGCCCGGTCCGGCGATGGCGCGGCCGGGCTCGACGACCAGCCGAGGCGCGGGCAGCCCGACCGCCGCCGACTCGTTGCTGACGACGGCGCTCAACTTGGCCGCGAGTTCGGCCATCGGCGGCGGATCGTCGGAGGCCAGGTACGAAATACCCAGGCCGCCACCAAGATCCACCGTCGAGATCTGCGCGGTCTTGTCGACCCCGAATTGGTCGACAATCTCGTGCAGCAGGCCGATGACGCGGTGCGCGGCCAGTTCGAAGCCGGCGACGTCGAAGATCTGCGAACCGATATGGCTGTGCAACCCGACGAGTCGCAGGTGATCGGCGTCGAACACCCGGCCCACCGCCGCCAGCGCCGCGCCGCTCGCCACCGACAGGCCGAACTTCTGGTCCTCGTGCGCGGTGGAGATGAACTCGTGGGTGTGGGCTTCGACGCCGACGGTGAGCCGAACGAAGACGTCCTGGACGACACCGGCCTCGGCCGCGATCGACTCCAGGCGCTCGATTTCGGTCATCGAGTCCAAAACGACATGGCCCACACCGGCTTTCACCGCGGCAGTCAGCTCCGCGACGGATTTGTTGTTGCCGTGGAAGGTGATCCGCTCCGGCGGGAAATCGGCATGCAGTGCCACCGCCAGCTCCCCGCCGGTGCACACGTCGAGCGAGAGGCCTTCCTCGTCGATCCAGCGGGCGACCTCGCTGCACAAGAAAGCCTTGGCGGCGTAGTGGACGTTGTGGCCGCCGCCGAAGGCCGACGCGATCTCGCGGCAGCGCGAGCGGAAGTCGTCCTCGTCAATGACGAACAGCGGCGTTCCGTACTCCTGGGCGAGGTCGGTCAGCGGAACGCCGGCGATGCTGGCGATGCCGGCGTCGTCGCGAGCTGTGTTGCGCGGCCACACATTCGGCGCCAACCGCAGCAGCTCCTCGGCGGATTGCGGCCGCGGCGGACTCTCGGTGTGCCGGGTCTCTTCGGCGTGCCGGGGACCGGCGGGATGGACGTTCACATTCGCTCCGGGGCGGTGACTCCGAGGATCGCCAGCCCGTTGGCGATGACCTGGCGAGCGGCCTGGCACAGCGCCAGCCGCGCGGTGTGCAGGTCGGTGGGCTGTTCGTCGCCCTGCGGCAACACCCGGCACGAGTCGTAGAACCGGTGGTAGTCGCCGGCAAGGTCTTCCAGGTAACGGCATATGCGGTGGGGTTCGCGCAGGGAGGCCGCCGTGCTGAGTACCCGCGGGAATTCGCCGATGGTGCGCAGCAGCGCGCCCTCCTTGTCGTGGCTGAGCAGCTCGAGGTGCGCGGTGTCGGGGATCAGGCCCAGTTCGGCTGCGTTGCGGGCCAGCGCGGAAAGCCGGGCATGCGCGTATTGCACGTAATAGACCGGGTTTTCATTCGATGCCGAGGACCACAGCGCCAGGTCGATGTCGATCGGCGTGTCCACCGACGAGCGGATCAGGCTGTAGCGCGCGGCGTCGACCCCGATGGCCTCGACGAGGTCGTCGAGCGTGATCACCGTTCCGGCCCGCTTGCTCATCCGGACCGGCTGGCCGTCGCGGACCAGGTTGACCATCTGCCCGATGAGCACCTCGACCGTGGCCGGGTCGTCGCCGAAGGCGGCGGCCACTGCTTTGAGCCGGGCGATGTATCCGTGGTGATCGGCGCCGAGCATGTAGATGCACAGGTCGAAGCCGCGCCGCCTCTTGTCCAAGTAGTAGGCGATGTCGCCGGCGATATAGGCCGGCTTGCCGTCGCTCTTGATCACGACCCTGTCCTTGTCGTCACCAAAAGCACTGGTGCGCAACCAGGTTGCGCCGTCCTTCTCATAGATGTTGCCGGTCTCGCGCAGACTGGCGATGGCCTGGTCGACTCGGCCGCTGGTGTGCATCGAGTCTTCGTGGGTGTAGACGTCGAAGTCGGTGCCGAACTCGTGCAACGACTTCTTGATGTGGGTGAACATCAAGTCGACGCCGATCGCGCGGAAAGTCTCGCGCATGTCCGGTTCGGGCAGGCTCAGCGCGTCGGGCGCCTTCTGCAGTACCTGCACGGCGATGTCGGTGATGTAGGTGCCGGCGTAGCCGTCGGCCGGGGCCGGTTCGCCTTTGG
Source organism: Mycobacterium sp. IS-2888 (assembly GCF_001954215.1). Lineage (NCBI taxonomy): Bacteria > Bacillati > Actinomycetota > Actinomycetes > Mycobacteriales > Mycobacteriaceae > Mycobacterium > Mycobacterium sp. IS-2888. The sequence continues at coordinate 100,996 of NZ_MBET01000099.1, read as the reverse complement.
CCGCGGCGATCAGCGAGCTGGCGAACCGGTCGATCTGGGCGCCGTGGTCGTTGAAATAGTATTCGCGCACGACGTCGGCGCCCTGCGTGGACAGCAAGCGGCCCAGCGCGTCGCCGACGGCGGCCCAGCGGGTGCCGCCGATGTGGATGGGACCGGTCGGGTTGGCCGAGACGAATTCCAGGTTGACCTTGTGGGTGGCCTGGGCCCCGGAATGGCCGTAGTGGTCCCCGGCGTCAAGCACGTCGTTGACGACCTTGGCCTGGGCCGACGCCTCTAGGCGCAGGTTGATGAAGCCCGGCCCGGCGACTTCGGCCGAGGCGATGCCGTCGGCCTGGGCCAGCGCTTCGGCGAGCCATCCGGCCAGCTCACGCGGATTAGCGCCGACTTTCTTGCCCAGCTGCATGGCCAGGTTGCTGGCATAGTCGCCGTGCTCGGGGTTGCGGGGCCGCTCCACGGTGACCGGCTGCGTTAAAACGGCAGCATCCAGCCCGCGCTCGGCAAGCACCGCAGCAGCGGTGGTTTTGAGCAGCTCAGCCAGGTCAGCGGGGGTCACGAACGTCCATCCTATGGGCTTCAGTCCCTACGCCCGAATCCATTACGGTGGCGGCGCCGCCACCGCGATGCGTTAGTCTGTCGGGGCCCAATGGCGCAACGACTATGTTGTCGCGCCCCCCGATTTCATGACCTTGCTTAGGTAGTCACTAACTAGGATTACCCAGCATGGCAGCGCCCAGGTCCTGTCCTATGGGTTGTCGTCTAAATAAGGGGTGCTGAAATAAAAACAACGCACGGCATTTTCAGCAACGTCCTCGTCGAATCCCATCTGCTGTATCTTTGGAATTTCCGCCTTCTGAAATGCCTCGTTGGGAACACCGGAATTGAGATCCTGCCGCATCACGAACCAGAGCCTATTCACTTCGATTTGCCGCCCCGCGGTGCCCGGAATACCTAACATGCAACCCTCGTAATAGGTCTGGGAAGCGCGGTTGTCAGCGCGAGCGGACGGCCCATTCAGCACAACCGATGCCATGACCGGAGCGGCGATGGCCATACCGACCGCCGCACCAACATAGATGAAACGCATGCTCACAGTAATTACACCCTCGCCGAGGCCAATAAGTCCGAATGGAGGATTTTTCCGTGCAGGATGGACCGTAGCCGCTCGAAGAGTGCGCCGGACGCGAAACGCCGTGGGCCTCAGTCCGTTGCAGCTGGTGCAGCGGGTTCGCCTCGAACGCTCGCTACATCTGTTGCGCACCACCCGCATGCCACTCGAGGAGATCGCCGCCGCGGTGGGGTTGGCCGATCCGGCGACTCTGCACCGACTGGTGAAGAAACACACCGGGCGATCACCCGGGGCGCTGCGCCCGAGTGCGCAGGCGCGGGCCTCTTGATCTGTGGCATCGTCACGGCCGTCACGTCCATGCGTTACTCTGGCTGGGCCCGATGGCGCAGCATCGCGTTTTGCGCCCCCGTAGCTCAGGGGATAGAGCGTCTGCCTCCGGAGCAGAAGGCCGCAGGTTCGAATCCTGCCGGGGGCACAACGCATTTAAGCAGGTCAGAGGTGGTTCTTGAGCGCCACTGGAGTAAACCGGCCTCAGATCGTGCATTTCAGCCCGACGTGGGCGGCGTGGTACCCGAGCCGGCGATAGAACGCCCGGGCCCTTTCGCGAGCCTCGTCGGTGGTCACCTGCGCCAGCCGTGCCCCGCGAGCTCGGCCGTAGCTGTGTGCCCACTCGACGAGCGCAGTACCAAGACCCTGTGCGCGTTCGGCTTTGGCGACCCGTAATCCCTCGATCTGCAGCCGGGTGGCGCCGCCGCGGGAAAGGCCGGGGATGATGGTCAATTGCACAGTCGCGACGACCGTATCGGAACCGTCCAGGACGACCCCGAGATAGTTGGATCGGTTGCGAACGACGATGTCGTAGGCCGCCTCGTAGCGTTCGAGTTCGGCGTCTTCGCGATCCTGACCGAATTCGTCGTCGGAGAGCAGCTGGGCGATCACCCCCACGTGTTCGCGCGTCGCGCGCTGCACCCGATAGGTACGGCCCGCTACCTGCAGCAGTCCTCGAACCGAGGACTGTGCGAGTGCCTGTAGACGCGCCACCAACAGGTCCAGCCACGCCCCGACGTTGGTTCGTGCCTCCGCGGTATCCGGGTAGCGGCATCGCAGATGTAGCCCGGACTCGTCCTGGATGAACCAGAGCATGACGCCGTCGGTGTCAACGCTCGCGCTCACATACTGAGCGTCGAGTCCGACCGAGTCGATGCGCACCGGAAGTCTGCTTTGGTCCAGCCAGGAAATCGCGAACATGCCTGGCGCGGTGGGCATTCCACCCCACGGAGCCAGTACGTCGGCCAGTGGCCAGGAACCAAGCTGCACGGCTTCTTTGACGGCGGCGGCCGCGGCGTGCGGCTCGGCAACCGCCGACTCCAGGACCGAATTGGTGATGAACCAACCCACCGAGTCGTGCCATTTGTCTTCAAATCGGCTGTGCACGGGGAAGACCGCGCGCAGCGGCGCCCCGGCCAACTCGCGGGTCACCGCAGTCATGGCGACCACAGCGAGTGCCAGCGTCGAGACACCGTCTTCCCGTGCCTGCGCGACGAACGCGGCGCCGTCATCGACATCGAACACGTCGCGCACTTCAACGCGTTCCGGATGCGGCCCGGACGCACCCAACGGCAGCGGAAACCGTGGCATCACCCCGCCGCTGTCGCTGATGATTTGTGCCCATCGCGCGCGCACGCGTTCCGGTGCGGCGGGACGGTCCAACAGTGCTTGCGTGTGCACGACAAATGCCGGCGGCGGCTGCGGCGGCGACGTGCGTCCGATCCGCGCGTCGGCGAGCATCGACAACAGGTCCCGGGCGATCACCAGCATCGACCACATGTCCACGTGGGCGTGGTCGGCAGCGATCACCACCGTCAATCCGGCGGCAGTCTCCAACACACACAACCGATGTGAGGGCCGCTGATAGGGCGAGCACGTCGCATTGAGAACCACTCGCAGTGCGTCGTTGACCGCCTGGCCCGGAGTGATCTCATGCTCTACCCACTCGCCTGGGTGAATATCGATCTCATGTAGCTGCGGCTCGCCGTCCGCCCCGGGTGTGAATGCCGTTCGGAGGGTGCCGTGGCGGGCGATCACGCCCAGCCACGCATCGGCCAACGATTGGCGGCTCACCCCCGCCGGCAACCGAATGGACAGAGCCATCCAGGAGCCCGGTCGTGGGCCCGCACAAACGTGTATGCGCTGGTCGAAAGACACCGGGAGCTGCCGGCCGAGGTCAGACACCGACACGTCGTAGCCCCAGAGTCGCCCGAAGGGCAGCCGCAGGTGCGCCACGTTCGTCAGCCGCATGGCGGTACCCTAACGCCCCAGTTAGCCTGAATGCTCGGTCAGCGCGGGGCGAGCCGTCGGGTCGTGAAACGAGTTGGGTGATGTCCACTTTCGTGGTTCCCGGAGCGGAGCTTGCGGTTGAACTGAGCGACGAAGGTGGTCATCCGGTAGTTCAACTGCACGGGCTCACCTCCAGCCGCGCGCGTGACCGGGTGCTCAATCTCGACCTCGGCAGGGGCCTAAGCGGGACCCGACTGCTGCGGTACGACGCACGCGGCCATGGCAAGTCGACAGGGCGCAAGGTCCCGGAGGATTACCGATGGGAAAGCCTTGCCGAGGATCTTCTGCAGCTGCTCGACAAATGGTTTCCCGGCGAGCAGGTGCACGGAGTCGGCCCGTCCATGGGTGCCGGCACGCTGCTGCACGCTGCCGCCCGCGAGCCGGACCGCTTCGCCGGCCTCACGCTGATGGTGCCGGCCACCGCGTGGGAAACCCGGCCCGTGCAGGCGGCGATCTACCGGGCTGCGGCCGACTTCATCGAAACCGAGGGTGTCGGTGCCTTCATCGCGTCGTCGCGTGGGGCGACTCCGCCGCCAGCCACGGTCGGCAGGCCCGAAACGGTTCCCGATGTGGCCGACGCGCTGCTGCCGTCACTGTTTCGGGGCGCGGCTCTCAGCGACCTGCCCGCTCACGAAGCGGTCGCACGAATCGATGTGCCGACGACGATTCTGGCCTGGGTCGGCGACCCCGCGCATCCGATGTCGACAGCGGAATCGCTTGCCGCACTGATGCCGCGGTCAACGCTCACCGTGGCGCACACCCCGGCCGATGTCGAGACCTGGCCCCAGATCCTGAGCCAAGACGTCGCCCGCAAAGGCTGACTTGTACGCGGACGCCGCGTCGGCTCGTGCTTGGGCCGCGTCGGCATCGTTATCCGCTGAGTTCCTGCCGGGGAGCTTCCTCGCCAGGGCCGTTTGCAGGTCCATCCCATAGACCGTTGACGGGTGAATAACGAGTAGCGTCCACCGTCCGCCCTGATTAGGCGTGGACAGTCGTCCGACCGCCGGTTTCCAAAGTTGTCCGGGAAAAACTGTCCGCGTTAGCCGAGTCAGACGCTCCTAGCTGTGAGCGCGGTCCACCCGGGTCCGCCCACGAAAGTACGGAGCACAGCGTGAACATCAACCCCTGCCTGGACATGGTCGGGCCCGCGGCGGCGATACGTAGAGCCACTGGGCGCAGGGCACTACTCGAACACCAATTCCGGCGGCGCCAGAATGCCGCGCTTTTCCTGAGCCTGGCGCATGAAGCCGGCATCGCAACCGAGGAGCGCGCCGACAGCCCCGTGATCCCGTGCATCGTCGGCAGCTCGATCAAGGCGCTACGCCTGTCGGGGGCCCTGATGCGACGCGGCATCAATGCCTACCCGATCCTTTTTGCGCCGGAAGACAAAGCGGGCCTGCAGTTCTTTGTCGCCAGCTGCTACTCGGAAGACCAGATCCGGTTCATGGTCAACGCATTGGCCGAGGAGCTGGAGCTGGTGAACGCACGCAGCTAGCTCCGCAAAATTTCTAAACATCCGCCAATTAGCTTGCCGCACAGCGATTTCAGCAAGCCACTGTTCAAGACGCAGCGTCCCCTGATCTCGGCGATCGCTGACGACTTTCACACGCGCTGGGCAGTCATGTTGATGTCAAGCGTGCCCTGGCATGGACCGCTCAGGATCTCGGTGTGCATGGTGCCGGAAAGTGAGCCGTCGGGTTGGGGCGTGTAGCGGGTGGTGCCTCGGGCCGGACTCCATTGGATTGAGGTGTCGGGCATCATGCAATCCCACTGGAAATCGCTGGCTTGCGTCCATGATGACCCATCCCAGGTGAATTGAACCGGTTGCGGAACGGTCGGGTTCCTCGGCGGCGGGCCGCCAACGATCGTGGCGACACACTTGCCGCTCGCACAGCTCGAATGGAACGTGTACGTATCGGTGTACTGCACCTCAGGCTGACTGGCCGCCACGCTCGTCCCGTCCTTGGGACCGACGATGAACGTGATCGCGTAGTCGCCGTTCCAGGATGGGGTATCGCCGGAGGCAACTGAGGGAAGCGCAAGTGCGATCGCGAGCGACGCGGCGCCCAAACCTATGCGACTAATCAGACCGTCCGGGGTCATCGGTTTCTCCTCTGGGTCCGAACCCCCCTCTCCATACTGTGCCCCCGCCACCAGCGCGGACAAGTGTCCGGGCACCGGCTCCGCCGGTCCACAAACTCCTTCGGAAAAAACTGTCCACGTCAGCGGAGCCCGAGGCTCCTACCTGTGAGCGCGGCCCACCCGGGTCCGCCCCACGAAAGTACGGAGCACAGCATGAACACCAACCGTTGCCTCGACACAATCGCGCCTGCGGCGGCAAAACGGAGAGCCACCGGGCGCTGGACGCTACTCGAACACCTGCGCCGGCGGCGCGCGAATGAAGCGCTCTTCATGAGCCTGGCCCGCGAAGCCGACATTGACACCGGCAACCCGGCAAGCGCCCCGATGATCCCGGTCGTCGTCGGCAGCTCGACCAAGGCGCTGCAACTCTCGTATGCGCTGCAGCGCCGCGGCATCAACGCCGACCCGATCATCTTTCCCGCCGTGCCGGAAGAAGAAGCGCGGGTTCGATTCTTTGTCACCAGCTGCCATTCAGCCGAACAGATCCGCTTCATGGTCAAGGCGCTGGCCGACGAGCTGAAGCTGGTGAACGCTGGCCACCTGGGCCCGGCTCGGAACACTCGCCGCCGACACCTGCGACCGCAGGGTTTCCTCTGGCATCCCCTCAAAGGGCTTGCCGGAGCGCGGTTTCAGTAAGCCTCGACGAGAAAGGCGGCTGACACCGTGAAGTTGTTCTGCTTTCACCACGCCGGGGGCGGCGGGTTGGCATTCAACGCCTGGGGTAAGGCACTGAGACCGGCGATCGACGTGATTCCGGTCGAGGTCGCCGACCGGCAGCGCTTCACCACGCTGCGGCAGCTCGTCGACGAGGTGAACGATCAGCTGCGGTCCGATCTCGACGAACCGCACATGTTCTTCGGCCACAGTTTCGGCGCCCTGCAGGCATACCGATTGGCGTGCGTGCGCGCCGCGCAGGGATCGCCGCTGCCACGGGCGGTCTTCCTCTCCGCCTACGGCCCACCGCACCTTCCGCCGCCACTGCATGCCGTGGACCTCCTCGACGACGACCAGCTTGCGACGCTGCTGTCGGACCTGGGCGGGCTGCCTCCCCAACTAACGCGATGGCCGACCCTGCACGAGCGAGCCGTCACCACCACTCGACACGACTTGCGGCTGTGCATGACCGACGAGGAAGACCACACAGCCCAGCTGCCCTGCCCGATCCATGTCTTCGGCGGCAGCGAGGACCCGCTCGTGAGTGAATCCGACTTGCGCGAATGGCGTTCGCGGACAACGGCGGACTTCTCCGTGCAGATCCTCCGGGGCGGCCACTTCTATCTGCGGGATCGTCAGCCGCTGTTCCAGACGCTGCGTCCCCTGATGTCGACGATCGCGGCGGCGTAGCTATATCGGAGCAGGCCGTTGTTGATGTCTACTTAGCTTGAGGCGGCTATCGGGTGCGGCCGGATCGTTTACCGCAGGAAGGAGCCAGCGATGTTCCTCTCAGAAATCTTTCCGCGCCGGGTGGTTGTCGGCGCGATCGGCGCTGCCGCGGCCACGGGCGCGCTGTGGTGCGCCACCGCTGGGACCGCCGCGGCCGATCCGCCGCCCCGCCCGCCCAACTGCACGGCCGCGGACGTCGCCAGTGTCGCGGCCGGTGTCGCGACGGCACTGTCGACCTACCTGTTCACTCACCCCGACGTGAATGGCTTCTACACCGGCCTCCAGGATCAGCCCAAGGATCAGATCCAAGGCGACGTGCAGAACTACTTCAGCGCCAACCCACAAGAGCAAGCCGACCTTGAGGGCATCCGTCAGCCGTTGACTGACATCAGGCAGCGTTGCCAGTGGACCCCGCTACTTGGGCAGGGCGTCGCTCCCTAACGCGATCGGAGATGGAAAGGAGATCGCGATGACTCTGTTGGTCCGGTCTGGGATCGCCGCGGGGATTACGGTGTTGGCCCTTACATCGATTCCTGAGATATATGCCGTCGTGCAGCCCTCCGGCGTGGCCAACGCCGACGTGTGCGCGAGCGTCGGCAGGCGTGTTTCGGTGAGCGGCTGCACCAATGTGGCCGACACGGTCAACACCTACGTGCCGCCGCCGGCCGACTATGCGCCACTGCCGCAGGACTTTCCGCCGCCACCACCCCCGCCGCCGGTCAGCGTCTGCGTCGGAGCCGGGCGGCGAATCCACATCAGCGGGTGCACCTAGCCCCCGCCGGCGCCCCCATCACCTTGACAGTGGCCGTGCCCGGCTTGGACCGTTCCGCCGCCGGCGATCCCTAGTGCGGCCGCCTCGGCTTCTTCGCGGGTCGGGCCCCAGCCGCCGAAATATTTGGTTTTCGCGCTGTTCAAAACGAGCGCGATGCACCCACCCTGCCCGCTGGCCAGCAGACGACAGTCGCTGATGGCCTTGCGACACGTCTCCATCGCCTTCTGCTCGGCGGCACCTTGACTGGTCCCACCGTCAACGAACTTGATCTGCCCGGTGGAATCCGACATCGCCATGGCGATCCAGTTGTTGTCGGCATGCGCGACCGGCGTCGCCACGAACGCGGCCCCGATAGCGATCGCCACTGCTGCTTGACTCTTCATCAGGCACACACTATTACACAAACGCGGCATCACCGCAGGTCAAGCCGAAAGGCTAGGGCAGCACAGTGTGCATCAACATCACGTCATAGGCCGACCACAGCGACAGGTTGAAGTACAGGTCCCTGCCCGACGACCAGGGATGAATCATCGGGGCGTAGATCCCACCGGGCATCTGGAACGACGACACCAGCGGCTGCTCGGGACTCCACGGTCCCTGGGGAGCCGGCGCCGTCCTGGCCACGACGTCGTTGCTGCCGCCGTTGGTGTAGAGCACCAAGTACTGCTTCAGATAGCTGTTGTACTGGGACGACATTTCACCCACGGGCCCCGGGAAAACCGGCGTCGCCGCGCCCGGATTGTTCGGGACCCAGCGCCCGCCGTTGTCGCCGTTCCAGTATTGGTACTTGGTGAGGTCGGGCAAAGCGTTCGGGGGGACTCGCGACAGGTACGCCGCGCCGCCACGTCCCGACGGGGTCCCGAACGAGTAGAGGTAACCGTCGTTACCCCGCATGAACGAACCCATCTGAAAATTCTCGTTGCCCGGGGTGAACCCGACGCCCGGGACCGCGTCGGCCGAGGCCGTGCGGATGGAGCCGGGGTAGATCCCCCAGTTCTGGCCGTTGTCAAGGGATCTCGCGATCGCCGAGTAGTTCGTCGTCCATTCACCGTCGCGGCCCCAATGCTGGATGGACATGTAGTTCATGTATTGGGTTCGCCCGATCGAGATGGCCGACGTCGGAATGATTCCCGTCTCGTGCGCTGCCTTGTGGATGGAGTTGACCACCTGCTTGGACAGGCCGTTGTTCCACACCGGTGAGCCCGAATAGTTGTTATTGGGCACACCATCCGCGACGTGGATTCCCTTAGACAGGTCACGGTCGTTACTGCGGAACAGTACGTTGTACCGCCATTCTTGGCCGCGAACCTTGCAGTAGCCGAACGTGTCACCGAACGCCATCAGGGCCTGCCGGTTGGCGGGATCGCCGTTGTCCCAAACGATCCCAAGGTCCGTTCCGGAGATACCGAATCGCTGCAGCGTTTTGTTGGGGCCGTTGGGTCCGGTCACCCAGTCGACGAGCGATGTCGGCGCCCCCGCGATATTGGCGGGGGGCGGCGGCGCCGGCTGAGGCGCCGGTTGCGGTGCCGGCTGCGGATTCGGTGCCGCATTCGGCTGCAGCTGCGTGGCATTGGGCGTCTGCGGGAAGCCCGGCGCGGGCGGGTTAGGCCCGGGCGGCGGCACCACCCCGGCTTGAGGTTGCAGTGGGGCCGAGTATCGCTGACCGGGAGCAGTCGGCCTGAGGAAGGACTGGATCAGCGGGCCCAGCTTGGGGAGCGGCGCTTGGTCATTCGTATGGGTGGGTCGGCGCCCCGTCGGCGGCACCACGACGGGCTGCGGCGCGGGCATCTCCTGCCGCGGGGGTGGATCCACGTTCGCTTCGGGCGCGCCGCAAGGAGTGGCATTCGCCGATGGCGCCGGGCCCAACGCAACGATGAATGCGATAGCGGCCGTCGACACCACCCATAGCGAAGTGCCTCGAAGAATCGCCGACAAAGGTCACACCTTTCAGGGGGCGAGACGTCGCATTGACGTCTGCGGCTGGCCTATGTGACGATAGTGACTACTGGGGCTTTTGTGACCAGTGCGCTGCGAATGGGTATGCATCCGTGACCGTGTCGCAACCGGCTGCAGCGGGTTTGCGGGCGCAGGCCGGTGTATACGGACGGCGGACCTCATCCGGGCCGCGCGGCAAACGCCGCCACCGGCATTTCGACGCTTCCGCCGCACGGCCCGCCCGCGATGTCGGTGTGCCAGGTGCCACGCAGCGACCCGTCGGGTTGGGGCGCGTAGAACGCCCACGACTTCGCTGGTGACCAGACTTTCGGGATCCCGTCCCCCATGTAGCAGTCCCATTGGAAGTCGAAGTGCTCAACCCATCGAGTCCCGTCCCAGGTGTAATGCGACGGCTGCGGCAACGTTGGGTTCTTCGGCACGGGCCCATCGGTGGCGGTGGCCACGCAGGTGCCCGACGCGCACGACGTCACGAAGACGTAGTCGGCACTGAATGTCGGTTCGGCCTGGCCGGCGGCAGCGCTAGTGCCCGTCTTGTTGACCGCGTATCTCACCAGCGAGTATTTGCCGTTCCATACCGGCATCGCCGCGTGGGCCGCCACGACTGTGGTGCCGAGGATCGCCAGCGCGATACCGCCGAACACCGCAATCCGTCGCACCACCCTCGACCGCATCGCCCAAATGGTGCTGGGTCGACGACACAGCGGGATATCGGCACGGACACAGCTGAAACTCTATGTCGCCGAACGGTTCCGAGCTCCGTCACTCCGGCTCGTACTGTCGATCTGATCCCGGTCGTAGCCGATGACGGGCGGTGAATCGCCGTAGACGTCGAGGGTGTGGATGAACCGGTGCACGCCCATCACGCCGGCGCAGGTGAACCCCAACTCGATGATCTGCGCGGCGGTGAAATGCTCCCCGAGACGCTTGTAGAACTCGTCGTCCATGGCGTGGTGGTCGGCGGAAAGCAGGTCGAGGAACTCGACGGCCATCTGCTCCTGGGGGGTCAGCGAGCCGTGGCCCGGCGCGAGCAGGCATGCCACATCCTCGTCGGTGATCGAGTCATGCTTGCGCGATTGGCTACAGGGTTCGCATTCGCCGAGCTGGGCGCTGCGGATGCGCAGCAACTCCAGGATGCGGCCGCCGAGCAGGGTGCCGGCACCCAGGTGGTGTCGGGCCATGTCGACCTGTTCGAGTTGTGCGCTGCGATACGCGAATATCTGCAGGGGCACCGGAGTCGCGTAGAGCCCGGCGGCAACGCCGGCCTCCACGATTTCGCGGGAGCGCGAGCTCAGCTCTTCCATTGGGATTGGCGCAATACGCGGCATAAATCAGGCTAACTTTCTTGTGCGGGGCCGAAAAGCCCCGATGATTGGGAGAACTCGATGTCCAGACTTGCCGAAAAGGTCGCGATAGTCACCGGGGGTGCGGGTGGAATCGGTGCGGCAACGGCGCACGAATTGGCCCGCCAGGGCGCCGCCGTCGCCGTGGTCGACGTCGACGAGGCGAAGGCCGCCGGGGTCGCCGAGGAGATTCGGCGAACGGGGGCCCGCGCGATCGCGCTCGGCGGCGATCTCGCGCAGGAGGCGACAGCGCGAGAAGTGGTGGAATCGACCGTGGCGGAGTTCGGCCGCATCGACGTGCTGCACAACAACGCGGCCCTGACAGCCAGCGACTTCTTGTCGCGGGACACCGCGGTCACCGAAATGTCGTTGGATGTGTGGCAGCGGTCCGTGCAGGTCAACCTCGGCAGTCAGCTGCTGATGTGCAAGCACGCGGTCCCCGAAATGCGAAGGGGTGGAGGGGGATCCATTGTCAACATGTCGTCGGGGGCCGCACTCAAAGGCGACCGCGCCCGCCTGGCCTACGGCGTCTCGAAGGCTGGGGTGCACACCCTGACGATGTACGTCGCGACGAGCGAGGGAAAGGCCGGCGTGCGGGCCAACACGATCGTGCCCGGATTGATCCTCACCGACGCCGTTCGCGCGCACCTGTCCGAGGACGTCATCGACCGCCTCGGCCGCGCCACGCTGACGCCGTACCTCGGGCAACCGAAGGACGTCGCCGATCTCGTCGTCTTCCTGGCTTCGGACGCGTCGCGCTACATCACCGGGCAGATGATTGCGATCGACGGCGGGATGTCCGCTCATGTCGGCCTCGACACCGGCGACTAACCGCTCGTCGGACCCAGCGCGTACGCGCCGGTCTCCGGGTGGTGATACCAGCCGCTGGCTGCATGGGTGCCGCCGTCGACATGAATCGTCTGACCGGTGATGTAGCTGGACATGTCGGACGCGAGAAACACTGCCGCGCCGGCCATTTCATCGACATGACCCGCCCGCCCCATCGGGACGGTGAGGCCGAATCGCTGCTCGGAGCCCGGCGGCGCGATCTGCCTGATGCCCTCGGTCAGCGTGATGTCGGGCGCCAGCGCGTTGACCCGAATGCCGTGCGGCGCAAGCTCGAGCGCGGCGGTCTTCGTGTAGTTGATGACACCGGCCTTGGCCGCCGCGTAGGTCGCGTAGCCGGGCGCGGCGCGCACCCCCTCGATCGAGGTGACGCTGATGATGCTGCCCGGCAGTGTCTGCTCCACGAGGATCCGCGCCACCCGCTGCGTGCACAGGTAGACGTGCCGCAGGTTCGACTTGTACAGCGCGTCCCAACCGTTCTCGCTGGTGTCGAGGATCCCCGACCAGAAAACCCCGCCGGCGTTGTTGACCAGGATCGTCACCGTCCCGAGTTCAGCCGTCGTCTGCGCCAGCGCGGCGTCCACCGCGGCGCTGTCCCGGACGTCGACGGTCAGGCCCAGCGCGCCGATCTCCTCGGCCGCAGACGCACACGAGTCGGGGTTGCGTTCCCAGATCGCGACCCGCGCGCCGAAGGCCTTCAGGCCGGCCGCGATACCACGGCCGATGCCGGCGCCTCCGCCGGTGACGACCGCGACGCGGTCAGTCAGGAGGACGCTGGAGGGATCGAGTGTCATGGAGATGAATATAGAACAATCCCACTTCAAGGTTTACAGTCAAAACCAAATATGTTCGATATGTAACAACCGGGGAGGCCGCGATGGCCAGCACCATCTTCGTCACCGGCGCGACGGGTCAGACCGGCGGCAACGTCTGTCAGCAACTGATCGAGCGGGGCGACCACGTCCGCGCGCTGGTTCGCGATCCCGACGACGCCGCGGCGCTGGCCGGAGTCGGCGTCGAGCTGGTCAAGGGCGACATCAGGGATGCCGACGACGTGCTGCACGCGGCGAAGGGCGCCGAGGCGGCCATCCACTGCGCCGCGCTGCTGGGCGGCGCGAGTCAGGACCTGGAGGACTTCAAAGCGGTCAACACCGTTGGGACGACCAACGTCCTGGATGCGGCCAAAGCCCACGGCATGCGCCGGGTGGTTGCCCTGAGCACCGCAACGTTCCTCGACCTGAGCACCGGCGTCGATTTCGAAGAGGCACCCGTTCTGAAGAACCCGCCCGGCGACCCCTACACCGTCACCAAGCTGGCTGCCTTTCTCGAGGCGCACCGGCGTGCCGCCGCGGGCGACGACGTGCTGACGTGTCATCCGGGCGCGATCTTCGGGCCCGGCCTGGTCGTGGAACGCGCCCTGCACCGCACCAGCTTCAACCGGGTGCTGCTGGCGGGCATGCGCGGAAAGATCAAGCGCTATCTGGCTTTTCCGGTGACGTGGGTCGCCGGGGCGGATGTCGCGAAGGGTGCCATCGCCGCGCTGGACAAGGGGATGGCCGGCGAGCGATACCTGTTGGTCGGGCGGCCCGACGACACGTTCAGCACGGCCGGTGGCATCAATCGCGCGTGCGAGATCGCCGGAATCGACCACCGTGTCGAGGACCTCGACTACCGCACCGATCCCGCGGCGCTGACCGCCGAATTCGGGCCAACCTTGATGGCGATCGCGGAGGCCGCGGCAAAGACCAACCGACAGCCCAGAGCGACCGACAATCTGACCACCCGACGCCTCGGGTATGAGCCCATGTCCTTCGACGACGGCCTGCGACGGCTGATCTCATGGCTGCGCAAACTCGGCAAGCTGTAAGCCCTGCCGCCGCGTCGGTCGCCGATCGAATCCTCGATGCGGCGCAGCGGCTCGCGTTCCGGACCGGCGCCCGCAAGTTGTCGCTGTCCGACGTGGCGACGCTGGCCGGGGTGTCCCGGCCGACCATCTACCGCTACTTCGTATCCAAGGAAGAGCTCATCGATGCGCTGGGAAAACGCGAGCGCCGGCGCTTCACCGCCGCATTGGACGAAGCGACGTCGGGCGTCGTCGGGGTCGCACGACTGGAAGCCGCGGTCGACGTCGTCGCGACCTTCGTCGAGGCCCAGCCACCCGGGCGCCTGCTCGATCTCGAGCCGGGCTTCGCGCACGAACAGATGGCGCAGGCGCTACCCATGCTCGCCGAAGGCCTGTTGGCGGTGTTGCAGCGCTGTGCCCGCGAGGGTGCCTTCCTCACGCCGGTCGACCCTCGTGCTCTGGCCGGCGCCATCGCACGAACCGCGTTGAGCCATTACATATTTCCCGACGCCGACCGCGCCGCCGCGCGCCAGCAGATCTGCGCCGCGGCCGGTCTGTCCGCGTAGTCTTTGCGAGTTAGCCCAGCTGAAACTTGGTGGCGCCGTAGGGTTCCGACGTGCCGAGAGCGAACACCGTCTCGGGCTCGACGCGATAGAGATGCCACGGCGCGGGCCCGGCCGAGGGAGCGCTGAACTCCGCCGTCAGTGCGTCGCCCTCAACCCGGCACGGCCAGCCGTCGCGCGCGAAAACGTCTGCGACGGACGCCAATTCGCCGGCGTCGGTGACCCGCCGCGCGAGGCCTTCGACGACCAGATCGAACGGATCGGTGGCAACGGACAGCACGCATCGCGGATCGCGGGCCAAGTTACGCGACTTCCTGGTCGCCAGGCCGGAGGTGAAGTACCAGCTGCCTTCCCACGGAAGCACCCCGAGCGGCATCACATGCGGGCTGCCATCGGGATTGATCGTGGTGAGCCACACCGTGTGGCGGTGCGGGCCGCCGGTTTCCGGCGCCTGCGTCAGCTGACTGTCGAGCACGGCTTTGACCCGAGCCCACTGAATGGCCGGCGCCCCATAGCCGTCGAGATTGCGTTGTGTGATCGTCATATCGGTGTTGACCGATGCCAGACCGAGAACTCATCGCTCCCGTAGCAGGAACAGGGCGTAGGCCGCGATCGACTGCGAGTCCGTGATCACACCCGAGCGGATCATCCGCTCGACGTCGTCGCGCGAGAACCATTGGCTGTGCATGTCCTGCTCCTCGTGCTCGCGGCGGGATTCGCCCTCGGAGATCCCGGTCGCCAGGAACACCCAGCCCCGTTGGCTGCTCAGTCCCGGAGCCACATCGAGCTGGCCGAGCGCCTCGAACGATGCCGCACGTAGCCCGGTTTCCTCGCGCAGCTCGCGCGCCGCCAGCTCGGACGGCTCGCTTTCCGCCAGGTCCGGGGCCGTGCCCTGGGGAAACTCCCAGCGCCGCGCGCCGAGGGGATACCGGAACTGTTCGACCAAGCGGAAACGCTGGCCGTCGTAGGGCAGCACGAGCGCATAGGTCGGCTTGTCCACCACCGCGAAGATGCCCGGGCTGCCGTCGGCGCGGCGGATATCGTCCTCTCGAAGCACCATCCACTGGTTCCGATAGATTTCGCGGGACGCGACGCGTTCGATGAAAGGCACGCCGCCAGTATCACGGTCGACGCACTCCCGAGATCTATGAGGCGGGTGTTTCGGCGGCCCGTTTGATGCGCCGCAACGTCTCCTCGATCCCCTGGTTGACCTGACGTCCCCGCGGCAACAGCGCTTCTGCGAGTCGGGTGGGCGCCGAACACCATACGAACTCAAAAGACTCGGTGAGCGAGGTGCCGGACGAGGACGGCTCCATCGTGTAAAGCCAACGCGTTTCTTCACGCCCAGTGCCGTCGTTGACCGTGGTGAAGCTGAATTCACGGCCCCGGTCGGCAACAACGACCACCGCCGTCCTTTCCCACCGCAGCGGACCGCGCCGGTTGTACCCGCGAAACCGCGCGCCCGGGGCCGCCGCAGTTGTCCCATCCAGCCATTCGCAGCGATAGCATTCGGGGCTCCACTCGCCCATCCGGGTGACGTCAGCGATGAGGTCGTACACGAGATCGGGCGGCGCGACGATCTCGATGCTGCTGCGCCCGCGCTGGGCTGTGGGCATGCTGCGACTCTACTTGTGGCACAACGATGTCGTGCGAAGCAGCACTTTTGCTGGGACAAATCCGCACGGTAGCGTGGGTGAGCATGCGTCGGCACATCATCGTCAGCGGTGACGACGCGCTGGCCACGACGATCGTCGAGGAGCTCAATAGCGCCGGCGTGCACATCGTCAAAGTCACCACTGCCGCCGAGCTCGCCGACGCCGGGGTGGCCCGCGCGCTCGCCGTTGTCTGCGCCGGAGACGATGACGCGACCAATCTCGAAATCGCCCTGCTGGCAAGGAAAGCCAACCCCAATGTACGGGTGGTGGCGCGGCTGGCCAACGACGTCCTGCGCACGGCTCTGACTGCCGACAAGCGGCCGGGCGCGATTCTGGACGTGGCGGAGCTCGCTGCGCCGTCGGTTGTCGAGGCATGTCTGGCGCACACCGCGCACCCGTTCGAGGCGGCTGGCATCAAATTCGTGGTCTCGGGCGCCGAGGCGCCGCGGAACGCGACGCTGCGCGAGATCTACGGCGACCTGGCGCCGGTGGCGGTGATTCACGGCGAGAACACCTCCGCCCCGGACGAGGTGGAGGTGTGCCCGGGCCGGGATCTGCCGGTGCACGCCGGCGATTGGACCGCAATGATCGGCACCGCCGACGAGCTGGCCACCCGGGGCATCAAGATCCCCCGCTCCACCGCGAGGCGCTCACGCCGGCCCCGGCTGCGGCGAGCTCTCGATGCCATACGCGGCGTGCGGGACGACCTCAATCCGATGTTCCCGCGGGCGCTGCTGGCGGCGGCCGCCCTGCTGCTCGGATCGACGGTCGTGTTGCGCCTGTTCTATCAGCCGCATCCGAAAATGTCCTGGCTCGACGCTCTGTACTTCAGCACCGAGACGATGGCGACGGTGGGTTACGGCGACTTCAGCTTCCTGTCGCAGCCCACCTGGCTGCGGCTGTTCAGCATCATGCTGATGTTCGCCGGCGTCACGACCACCGCACTGCTTGTCGCGTTCATCGCCGACCTGCTGCTCTCGCGGCGTTTCGTTCATTCGGCCGGTCGGCGCCGGGCCCGCCACCTGCGCAATCACGTCATCGTCGTCGGGCTGGGTTCGTTCGGCATCCGCGTCGTCAGCGATTTGACCAACGCCGGGTACGACGTGGCGGTCGTCGAACGCGACGAGAACAACCGCTACTTGTCGACGGCGGCAGACCTCGACGTGCCGGTGATATTCGGTGACGCGACGCTGCGTCAGACGCTGGAATCGGCCGGTGTTGCGCGTGCCCGGGCGGTAGCGGTGCTGACCCAGGACGACATGGTGAACATCGAGACCGGAATCGTGCTGCGCGAGATGCTCGGGCCCCGGGTGATGCCCGACGTCGTCCGGACCGACGTGCCGCTGGTGCTACGCGTATACGACCGCGCGCTGGGGAACGCGGTGGCGCAGCGGTTCGGATTCGAAAACGTGCGGTCGACCGTCGAACTGGCCGCGCCGTGGTTCATCGGCGCCGCCATGGGCCTGCAAGTGCTGGGGACGTTTTCCGTCGGGCAGCGCTCCTTCATGGTCGGGGGCATGCATGTGGCGGCCGGCAGCGAACTTGACGGGCTGAAAATGTTCGAGCTGTCCACCCAGACCCGCGTCATCGCGATCACCCGCCAAGACGCACCCGTCGCGCTCCACCCTCGGCGCGACGCGTGGCTTCGTGGGGGCGACACCGTCTACCTCGTCGGCCCCTACCGCGAGCTGCTGGCGACGCTGCGCAAGGGGCAGCCTCCCCAGGAACCTGCCGCCGGCCCCGATACCACTGAGCGCGCGTCGGCCTAAATCTGTCTCGCCACGTCGGCCGCGCGGCGCAGCTGGTCGAGATCCGAACTGGTCGGAATCAGCTGGACCTCGTCGGCGCCGATCGCTTCGAACTTTCGCAGGACGGCGAGCAACTCGTCTTCGCTACCGGCCCAGCCGGTCATCGGTGCCATCGCGTCGACGTACTCCGGCGGTATCCAGTTCATATAGCGGCGCAGATGACGATGTACCTGGGCGCGCGCGCCCTCGGGCGGCCCGAACGCGACCCAAAACGACGTCACCAGGTGGGGTTTCGGCTTGCCGGCCTGCGCCCACGCCGTCCGGGCCACGTCGAACAACTCGTTCTGCTTGGCGACGTCCAGATCCAGGGTGGTGCCGGCCAACCCGTCGGCCCAGGCCGCCGCGCTGCGGATGGCCTTGGGTCCCATGCTGCCCACGAGCAGCGGCGGACCACCGGCCTGGACCGGCAGCGGCCCCACCGGCAGCACCGACTCGCTGACCTTTTCGCCGGCCCACACCCGCTTCATCACCGCCACGCGGTCAGCCAAGGCGCGCATCGTCTGCGTCGCCGGATCGGCGCCGACGGCGTGGTAGTCCTCGTGCCTGCCGCCCACGCCGACCCCCACGGTCAGGCGCCCGCCGCAGAGCACGTCGCCGGTCGCCAGGGCCTTCGCCAGCAGCACCGGGTCGTGCAGCTGCGGCACGATCACCGTGCTCACCAGCCGTACCCGGCCGGTCCACGCGGCCAGCGCCCCGAGCAGCGTCAGGTGGTCCGGATTGTCGAAAGCGATGCGCTCACCCCAGCACAGCGACGAGAACGGTCCTTCGTCGATGCCGCGGGCCCAGCTCCGCAAAATTCCCGCATCCAGATCCGGCTCCATCACCGGCATCGTCATGGCTATTCGCACGACGGCGATTCTGGCATGCCTTCAATGTGCGGATCCTCAAGTGGCAGCATGGTCACGTGGGCGTCAACTGTTCTTCGATCGCGCATGTCCGCCTCACGGTCAGCGACATCGAGCGATCCCGGCGGTTCTACGAAAGCGTCTTCGATTGGCCGGTGTTGCTCGAGGTCCCGGAGAATGCCGACGAAGCAACCCGCGATCAGTTGAGCTTCCTGTTCGGCGGCGTGATCTACGACCTGGGCGGGACGCTGCTCGGATTGCGGCCGGTCGCCACCGACCGATTTCACGAGGACCGGGCCGGCCTCGACCACATCGCGTTCCGGCTGAACACCAGGGCCGAATTGGATTCCGCGGCTACACATCTCGATGAAATCGGTGTCGAGCACGAGCCGGTCAAGGACATCGGACCGTCGTACATCCTGGAGTTCCGCGACCCCGACAACATCGCCCTTGAGCTGACGGCGCCGAAGTAGCCGTGACCGACGATCCGCGCGCCGACGTCGTGTCTCGGCAATACGATCGGTGGCGCTATCCGCCCCCGATCCAGGACCTCGAGGTCTACTCCAAAACGAACTGGGAGTGGTTCGACCCGTTTCGATCCCACCGGATCTTGTGGCCCGACCGGGACTACCGACCCGACCTCGACATCCTGATCGCGGGATGCGGTGCAAATCAGGCGGCGGTGTTCGCCTTCAGCAACCGGGCAGCCAAAGTGGTGGCGGTCGACGTCAGCCAGTCGGCGCTGGATCATCAGCACTACCTCAAGGACAAGCACGGGCTGCACAACCTCGAACTGCACAAGCTCGCAATCGAAGAGTTGTCAGCGCTGCAACGAGACTTCGACCTGATCGTGTCCACCGGCGTGCTGCACCACACGGCGGATCCCTTGAAAGGCATGAAGGCACTCGCCAGCTGCCTGCGGCGCGACGGCACGATCGGCGTGATGCTCTATGCAAAATACGGCCGGATCGGGGTCGAACTGCTCGAGTCGGTCTTCCGGGATTTGGGGCTGTCCCAGGATGACGCGTCGGTGCAGCTCGTCAAGGACGCGATCCCGACGCTGCCCGCGGAGCATCCCGTCCGGAATTACTTCAAGGTGGCACGCGATCTGCACGACGACGGCGCCGTCGTCGACACGTTCTTACACGGCCGCCAGCGAAGCTACACGGTCCAGGAGTGCCTGGAGCTCGTCTCTTCAGCGGGACTCGAATTCCAGGGCTGGTTTCACAAGACGCCGTACTATCCGCACGAAATCCTCTTGCCGTCGAGCAGATTTCACGCCGCCCTGGCGGAACTGCCTGACATCAAACTCTGGTCGGCGATGGAGCGGATACAAACTCTGAATGCGACACACTTCTTCATGGCGTGTCGCCCGGACCGTCCGAAAGAGCAGTACACGATCGACTTCACGACGGCCGAATCCCTGGACTACGTTCCGGAATTCCGCACCGCGTGCGTCCTGTCCGAAGCCGACCTCATCTGGCCAGGCGGCGCCAGGCTGACACTCAGCGCCGATCGGCTGCCGTTCGTGCAACTCGTCGACGGGCGCCGCACCATCCGCGAGATCGCGGCGAGCGTCGCACAGCCCGCTGAGGTGGCTCGCGAGCTCTTTCAGGCGCTGTGGCGTCTCGACGTGCTCGCCATGGCGCTCGCCACGAGCTGATGTCGAGGGAATACTGGAAAGAACTATGTCCATCAGTTTCAACCACACCATCGTCGCCTCGCGCGACAAGCAGCAGTCCGCGGAATTTCTCGCCGACCTGTTCGGCCTACCCAGCCCGAAGCCGCTCGGCCACTTCATGGTTCTCTCGCTCGATCACGGCGCCAGCCTCGACTACGCGGACGCGCCCGAGGGTGAGGAGATCCGGCGGCAGCACTATGCCTTCCTTGTCTCCGAGCCGGAGTTCGACGCGATCTACGACAAGATCAAATCGCGCGGCATGCAGCACTGGGCGGATCCCCGCCAAGAGCGGCCCGGTGAGATCAACCAGCGCGATGGCGGGCGCGGGGTGTACTTCCTGGATCCGTCCGGCCACGCCATGGAGATTCTCACCCGCCCCTACGGCTCGGGCGGCTAGTCGCCCCTGTGCGGTGAGCCGTGCCGGACGCTCTCCTGCGCCCGATAGTCATTGGCGAGCTGCGCGACATGCTTAGGTAGCGCTCCGGCTGCGACATCCGCCAACGTCGTTTCCTCCAGCACCGAGCGCATGCTGGCGCGCAGTGCGCGCCAGACGTCGGTCAGCGCCGTCGTCGGGCCCGAGTAAGGCAGGTCCCCGAGCCCGATGTCGCGGACGCTGGCCAGCGGTCCGTCGATGCAGCGCAGCACGTCGGCGATGCTGATCTCGTTTCCCGGCCGGGCCAGCTCGTAGCCGCCTTCGCGGCCGCGGTGGCTTCGCACCAGGCGATCGGTGCGCAGGTTGGTCAGGATATCGACGAGAAATTGCGGCGGTATGCCCTGCGCGTGCGCCAGGTCATCCGTCTTGACCAGCGAGCCAGCGCTGGCCGTCGCGAGCTGCACCATCGCCCGCACCGCATACTCCGCCTTGGCTGACATGCGCACCCTGAGGATTGTGCCATCCGCCCATAGCGACGATGCGGAACGCGGAGCGTTCCGAGGAGGAGCGGGGCAATTGAACCCCGCCGATACCGACGACGCGGTCCGCGTTAGGGCCGCGACTCCAGCAGCTCGATGACGCTCTCCGCCAGCTCATCGAGCGGACGATCGGAGGTCAGCCGCAAGTCGGGATTCTTGGGCCGTTGATACGGGCTGTCGACGCCAGTGAAATGCGTGATCTCGCCCGCGCGAGCTTTGGCGTACAGCCCCTTGGGATCACGCCGCTCGCACTCCGAGAGCGGAGTGTCACAGAAGACCTCGACGAAGTCGAAGCCGGCGTCGGCGTGCACTCGACGGGCCATCTCCCGGTGTTCGGCCAGCGGACTGATCGCGGGCACCAGCACGATTTGGCCGGAGTCGGCGAGCAGCGTCGCCACATGGGCCAGCCGCCGCAGGTTCTCCGCGCGGTCGGCCATGCTGAACCCGAGATCGGCGTTCAGCCCATGACGCAGGTTGTCGCCATCGAGAACGTATGCGGGAATTCCCTTTTCGATCAGCTTCCGCTCGACGAGCATGGCCACCGACGACTTCCCGGCGCCCGACAGGCCGGTCAGCCACACCGTCCTGCCCCGGACCGCCCGGTCCGCGGCGGTTACCAGCGACGCGTGCCGCACGGTGTTGGGGCTCGCGGACTGCGCCGACACATCGCGCAACACCATGCCCGCCGCCACCGTGCCGTTGGTGTCGGGGTCGATGAGGATGAACGACCCGGTGCTGGCGTTGCGCGTGTACTCGTCGAGCAGCAGCGGCACCCGGGTGCGCAGCGAGATGCGGCCAAGTTCGTTGAGCTTCAACGCCGTTGCGGACTTGTCGCGGTGCAAAGTGTTGACGTCGAGCCGGTACTCCAGCGCGGTGACCCGCGCCCGCGTGGTCCGGGTGGTGTGCTTGATGACATATTCGCGGCCGGGCTCCAGCGCGGAACCGTCGGCCATCCAGCAGACGGTCGCATCGAATTCCTGCGCGACCCGCGGGTGGTTGTTGGTGCGGGCGATCATGTCGCCGCGGGATATGTCGATGTCGTCCGCGAGGCTCACCGAGACGGCCATCGGCGGAAACGCTTCTGCCACAGGGCCGGTCGGCCCATCGATCGAGGTGATGCGGGTGCTCTTGCCGGTCGGCAGCACCACCACCTCGTCACCGGGGCGCATGACCCCGCTGGCCACCGTTCCCGCATAGCTGCGGTGGTCTTGATGCTCGTGGGTCTGTGGCCGAATCACGTATTGCACCGGGAAGCGCACGTCGACCAGGTTGCGGTCACCGGCGATGTAGACCTCTTCGAGGTGCGACAGCAGCGCGGGTCCCTCGTACCAGGGCGTCCGGTCCGACTTGGTCACCACGTTGTCGCCGTGCAGCGCGGAAATCGGTATGGTCGCCACGTCCTGCACATCCAGACGTGCGGCGAAGGCGTGGAACTCGTCGCGGATCGCCTCGAATTTCTCTCTGTCCCAGTCGATCAGGTCCATCTTGTTGACCGCCAGCACGATGTGCTGGATGCCCAACAGCGAGGCCAGGAAGGCGTGCCGGCGCGATTGTTCGAGCAGGCCCTGCCGCGCATCGACGAGCACGATGACCAGTTGGGCGGTCGACGCCCCGGTCACCATGTTGCGGGTGTACTGGATGTGCCCCGGGGTGTCGGCGATGATGAATTTCCGCTTGGGAGTGGCGAAGTAGCGGTACGCGACGTCGATCGTGATGCCCTGCTCGCGTTCGGCCCGGAGGCCATCGGTGACCAGCGCCAGGTCGGTGTATTCGTGGCCGCGCTCCTTGGACGTCCGCTCCACCGACGCCCACTGGTCTTCCATTACGGCCTTGGAGTCGTAGAGCAGGCGTCCGATCAGCGTGGACTTGCCGTCGTCGACGGAGCCGGCGGTTGCGATGCGAAGTAGCGTGGCGGGTGCGGCCATCAGAAGTAACCCTGCCGCTTGCGGTCTTCCATTCCGGCTTCCGAAATCCGATCGTCGGCGCGGGTCGCGCCCCGCTCGGTCAAGCGGGACACCGCGGTTTCGGCGATCACCTCCGACACGGTCGCGGCCGCCGATTCCACACATCCGGTACAGGTGACATCCCCGACCGTGCGGAACCGCACCATGGCCTCGAACACCGGTTCGTCGGCGCGCGGCTGCATGTGCCGGTGTACCGCCAGCAGCATTCCGTCGCGGCTGAACACCTTGCGCCGGTGCGCGAAATAGATCGACGGCAACTTGATCTTCTCGGCGCCGATGTAGGACCAGATGTCGAACTCGGTCCAGTTGGACAGCGGGAAGACGCGAATGTGCTCGCCCTTGTGGTGGCGTCCGTTGTAAAGGTTCCACAGCTCGGGCCGCTGGGCCTTCGGGTCCCACTGGCCGAACTCGTCGCGGAAGCTGAACACTCGCTCCTTGGCCCGCGCCTTCTCCTCGTCGCGCCGCGCTCCCCCGAACGCCGCGTCGAACTTGTTCTCCCGGATGGCGCGCAGCAGCGTCACGGTCTGGATCGGGTTTCGCGAGGGGATGGTTTCGACGACCCGGCCGGCATCGATGTCTTCCTGCACCGAGGCGACCACGAGGCGCACCCCGGCCTCGGCGACCAGTTCGTCGCGGGTCGCGATCACCTCGTCGAAATTGTGGCCGGTGTCGACATGCATCACCGGGAACGGCAACCGCCCTGGACGGAATGCCTTGAGCGCCAGATGCAGCATGACGATGGAGTCCTTGCCGCCCGAGAACAGCAGCACCGGCCGCTCGAACTCGGCGGCCACCTCCCGAATGATGTGGATCGCCTCGGCTTCCAGCGAGCGCAGATGGCTCAGCTCGTACTGCCCGGCCGCCGGGGCGGCCTTCACATCGCTGGTCATGGGCCCCTCAAATAATCCCAATAAACTTGGTAGAACTGACCATGTTTACGGTCATTGCCGTATATAAAACCAGCCTCCCCCGTCGATGTCAATGACCTCCCACGTGGCGTACCTTGGGGCACGTCTCCGCTCGTCTGGAGCATGGAGGGGAAGGGTTTAGCGGACCTGATGGCACCGTTGGCTACGGGGAACGGTTTGCCAAACGTCGTCGTCACCGGCATGGCCATGACGACGGCGCTGGCGACCGACACCGAAAAGACGTGGAAGTTGTTGCTGGACGGGCAAAGCGGCATCCGAACCCTCGACGACTCGTTCATTGAGCACTACGACCTGCCGGTGCGCATCGGGGGGCACCTGCTGGAGGATTTCGACGACGGATTGACGCGCGCCGAGCGGCACCGGATGGGTTACCTGGCGCAGATGTCCACCGTTCTGGGCCGCCGGGCGTGGGAAAACGCCGGCTCGCCCGAGGTCGACGGCAACCGGCTGATGGTATCCATCGGCACCGGCCTGGGCTCGGCCGAGCAGATCGTGTTCAGCTACGAAGACTTGCGCGCCCGTGGGAAGAACGCCGTCTCGCCGCTGGCGGTGCAGAAATACATGCCCAACTCCGCCGCGGCGGCGGTCGGCCTGGAACGGCACGCCAGGGCCGGCGTGATCGCCCCGGTTTCGGCGTGTGCGTCCGGTTCGGAAGGCATCGCCCAGGCGTGGCGCAACATCGTGTTGGGTGAGGCGGACATCGCCATCTGCGGCGGCGTCGAGGTCAGGATCGAGGCAGTCGCGATCGCCGCGTTCGCTCAGATGCGCATCGTGATGTCCACGAAAAACGACGACCCGGCGGGCGCCTGTCGCCCGTTCGACAAGGACCGCACCGGGTTCGTCTTCGGCGAAGGCGGCGCCCTGATGGTGATCGAGACCGAGGAGCACGCCAAGGCGCGTGGTGCCCCGATCGTGGCCCGCATCATGGGTGCCAGCATCACCTCCGACGGCTTCCACATGGTGGCGCCGGACCCCAACGGCGTGCGCGCCGGGCACGCGATGACCCGGGCGATCGAGCTCGCCGGCATCACCCCGCACGAGATCGACCACGTCAACGCCCACGCCACCGGCACCTCGGTCGGCGACGTCGCCGAGGGCAGGGCCATCAACAACGCGCTGGGCAGTAACAAGGCCGCGGTCTACGCACCCAAAGCGGCGTTGGGCCACTCGGTCGGGGCGGTGGGCGCTGTGGAGTCGATCCTGACCGTGCTGGCGCTGCGCGACCAGGTCATTCCGCCGACCCTGAACTTGGTCAACCTGGACCCCGAGATCGACCTGGACGTGGTGGCCGGCAAGCCGAGGCCCGGCAATTATCGGTATGCCATCAACAACTCGTTCGGATTCGGCGGGCACAACGTCGCCATAGCCTTCGGCCGGTACCCCTAGCCTGGACGCCTAGCCTGGACGGATGACCAACCCCTCGGGTCGCGATGTCATCGCGCAGTTTCTGCCGCAATCGCCGTTCGTCGCCAAACTGGGAATCGTCGCCGACCACCTCAGCGATGACGAAGTGCGGCTGCGGCTGCCGTGGGATCCCTCCAATGTCACCCTCGGCGACATGGTCCACGGCGGCGCCATCGCCACCCTCGCCGATGTCACCGTCATGGCGGCGGCCTGGTGCGGCGCCGCGGCACCACCCGACCTGCGCGGCGTGACGGTGTCGATGACGCTGGACTTCATGGCGCCGGCCCGCGCCACCGACGTGATCGGCGTGGGCCGGGTGCTACGCCGGGGCCGCTCGCTGACCAACTGCGAGGCCGAGATCCTCGACACGCACGGCACGCTGGTCGCCAAGGCCCTCGCGACCTACAAGGTGGGTTAGGTTTCCCGGCGAGCAGACGCAGAACCGCACTCGGTCGAGGCTTTTGATGCGATTCTGCGTCTGCTCGCGCTATAGGGTGACTTCGTCGAGCTTGCCGGTGGCGACGTCGAAGACGAACCCGCGCAACGAGACGTGCTTGGTCACGAACGGACTGTTTTCGATGCGGCGCATCGATTGCCGCACATCCTCGGCGGCATCCGGAAACGCCTCCGCGGCCCACGGCGGCTTGACCCCGGTCTCCTCCTGAATGGCGCGCTTGAAGTCGTCGTCGGTGAACGTGAGCATCCCGCAGTCGGTGTGGTGAATCAGGATGATCTCCCGCGTGCCCAGCAATCGCTGGCTGATGGCCAGCGAGCGGATCGCGTCGTCGGTGGCGACGCCGCCGGCGTTGCGGATCACGTGGGCCTCCCCTTCGCCCAGCCCCAGGATGCGGTAGACGTCGAGCCGGGCATCCATGCATGCGAGGACCGCGACGTGTTTGCTCGGCGGCATGGGCAGCGGTCCCTTGAAACCGCTCGCGTACTGGGCGTTGTTGGCCAGGTAGTCATCGGTGACCGTCATAGCAGCCTCCTGCGGTATTGCGGCTTGAAATTAGCAACGGACCACCCGTAATTCACGCATGAAAATCAGGCGGATCACAAGGACGCCTCGAGACGCCTTAACCTGTCCCAATGCGGCACGGGCGGCTCGGTCGGGCATGATTCGCTTCCTGGCGCGCCGGTTGCTCAACTATGTCGTGCTGTTGGCGCTGGCATCGTTTCTGACCTACGGCCTGACGTCGCTGGCCTTCTCGCCGCTGGACAGCCTGCTCCAGCGCAATCCCCGCCCCCCGCAGGCCGTCATCGACGCCAAGGCCCACGCGCTTGGTCTGGACAAACCCATACCCCTGCGCTACGGGCACTGGGCCTCGCACGTCGTGCGCGGCGACTTCGGCACAACCATCACCGGCCAGCCGGTCGCCGCCACGCTGTGGCGCCGCGTCGGAGTGAGCCTGCGGTTGCTGGTGATCGGCTCGGTGGCGGGCACGTTGCTGGGCATCGCGGCGGGCGCGTGGGGCGCGATCCGCCAGTACCGACTCAGTGACCGTGTCGTCACCATGCTGGCGCTACTGGTGCTGAGCACACCGTCGTTCGTCATCGCCAGCCTGTTGATTCTCGGTGCCCTGCGGGTGAATTGGGCCGTCGGCGTCCAGCTCTTCGATTACACCGGGGAGACGTCGCCCGGGGTGACGGGTGCCGGGCACGAATTGCTCGACCGGCTGCGGCATTTGATCCTGCCCACGCTGACGCTGACTCTGATGGCCGCCGCGGGATACAGCCGATATCAGCGCAACGCCATGCTCGACGTCCTCGGCCAGGATTTCATTCGCACCGCCCGCGCCAAGGGCCTCACCCGCCGGCGCGCGCTGCTGAAGCACGGGCTGCGCACCGCGCTGATCCCGCTGGCGACGCTGTTCGCCTACGGGGTGGCCGGGCTGGTCGTCGGAGCCGTGTTCGTCGAGAAGATCTACGGATGGCACGGCATGGGCGAGTGGCTGGTACAGGGCATTTCGACCCAGGACACCAACATCATCGCCGCGATCACCCTGTTCTCCGGCATGGTGGTGCTGCTGGCCGGCCTGCTGTCCGACGTCATCTACGCGGCGCTTGATCCAAGGGTCCGGGTGTCATGACGTCTAGCTCGCAAACCGCTGCGGCCCAGGGGGTTTCGGTTCCCGAGGTGGCGGGTTTCGCCTCGCGGCGCACCTTGGTGCTGCGCCGGTTCGCCCGCAACCGGCTGGCGGTGGCGTCGCTGGTGCTGTTGGCGCTGCTGTT
This sequence comes from Mycobacterium sp. IS-2888, assembly GCF_001954215.1. Taxonomy (NCBI): domain Bacteria; kingdom Bacillati; phylum Actinomycetota; class Actinomycetes; order Mycobacteriales; family Mycobacteriaceae; genus Mycobacterium; species Mycobacterium sp. IS-2888. The sequence continues at coordinate 73,318 of NZ_MBET01000099.1, read as the reverse complement.
CGTCGGCTGCTACGCGCTGCCTTCGCTGCTGCCCTATTCCTACGACGACCTCGACTTCAACGCGCTGCTGCAGCCGCCGAGCACCCGTCACTGGCTGGGCACCAACGCGCTGGGCCAGGACTTGTTGGCGCAAATCCTGCGCGGAATGCAGAAGTCGATGCTGATCGGCGTCTGCGTGGCGTTCATCTCCACCGGCATCGCCGCCACCGTCGGGTCCATCGCCGGCTATTTCGGCGGGTGGCGGGACCGGGTGCTGATGTGGGTGGTCGACCTGCTGTTGGTGGTGCCCAGCTTCATCCTCATTGCCATCCTCACGCCGCGGGTCAAGAAGTCGTCGAGCATCCTGTTGCTGGTGCTGCTGCTGGCCGGCTTCGGCTGGATGATCAGCTCGCGCATGGTCCGTGGCATGACCATGAGCCTGCGGGAACGTGAATTCATCCGCGCCGCACGGTATATGGGAGTGTCCAGCCGCCGGATCATCGTCGGTCATGTGGTGCCCAACGTGGCGTCCATCCTGATAATCGATGCCGCGCTCAACGTCGCCTCGGCCATCCTCGCCGAAACCGGCTTGAGCTTCCTCGGTTTCGGCGTCCAGCCGCCCGATGTGTCGCTGGGCACCCTGATCGCCAACGGCACCCAGTCCGCGACCACCTTCCCCTGGGTGTTCTTGTTTCCCGCCGGGGTCTTGGTGCTGATCCTGGTGTGCGCCAACATGACCGGCGACGGCCTGCGCGACGCGCTGGACCCCGGCAGCGGGATGCTGGGGGGCGGTACCCGATGAGCCTCTTGCAAGTGACGGACCTGGCCGTCAGCTTTCCGACCGACGGCCAACCGGTCGCCGCGGTGCGCGGCATCAGCTACCACATCGAGCCCGGCGAAGTGGTGGCGATGGTCGGCGAATCGGGATCGGGCAAGTCGGTGTCGGCGATGGCGGTGGTCGGGCTGCTGCCCGAGCATGCGCGGGTGCGCGGTTCGGTGCGGTTACACGACACCGAGCTGCTCGGGCTTGGCGACGAGGCGATGTCGCGCTTCCGCGGCAAGACGGTCGGCATGGTGTTCCAGGATCCGATGTCGGCGCTGACACCGGTCTACAGCGTCGGCGACCAGATCGCCGAGGCGATCGAAGTCCACCAGCCGCGCGTGGGCCGCAGGGCCGCCCGCCGGCGCGCGGTCGAACTGCTTGAGCTGGTGGGGATTTCGCAGCCGGAGCGACGGGCCAGGGCGTTTCCGCACGAGCTGTCCGGCGGCGAGCGGCAACGGGTCGTCATCGCGATCGCGATCGCCAACGATCCCGACCTGTTGATCTGCGACGAGCCCACCACCGCGCTGGATGTCACCGTGCAGGCGCAGATCCTCGACGTGCTCAAGACCGCGCGCGACGTGACCGGCGCCGGTGTGCTCATCATCACGCACGACCTGGGCGTTGTCGCGGAGTTCGCCGACCGGGCGCTGGTGATGTATGCGGGACGGATCGTCGAGTTCGCCAGCGTGGCCGATCTGTACCGCGGCCGCCAGATGCCCTACACCGTGGGACTGCTGGGATCGGTTCCCCGGTTGGACGCCGCGCAAGGTACCCGGCTGGTACCCATTCCCGGTGCGCCCCCGTCGCTGGCCGGGCTCGAGCCCGGCTGTCCGTTCGCGCCGCGCTGCCCGCTGGTCATCGACGAATGCCGTTCCGCAGAGCCGGAATTGGTCGAGGTCGGTATGGATCACCGGGCGGCCTGCATCCGCACCGATCAGGTCGGCGACCGTAGCGCCGCGGACATCTACGGGGTCAACACCTCCGCACCTGCCACGGCGGCCGGCGACTCACCCGTCGTCGTGCGGGTGCGCGATCTCGTCAAGACGTACCGGCTGACCAAAGGCGTGGTGTTGCGCCGCGCCGTCGGGGAGGTCCGCGCCGTCGACCGCATCAGCTTCGAGTTGCGGCAGGGGCGCACCCTGGGCATCGTCGGCGAGTCCGGCTCGGGCAAGTCGACGACGCTGCACGAGATCCTGGAACTCGTTGCGCCGCAATCGGGATCGATCGAGGTGCTGGGCGCGGATGTTGCCGTCATGAGCCCGACGAGCCGGCGGACGCTGCGACGCGACATCCAGGTCGTCTTCCAGGACCCGGTCGCCTCGCTGGACCCGCGATTGCCCGTCTTCGAGCTGCTCGCCGAACCGTTGCGGGCCAATGGTTTCGGCAAGAGCGACACCAACGCGCGGGTCGCCGAGCTGCTCGACATCGTGGGCTTGCGCCGCGCGGACGCGGCCCGCTACCCCGCCGAGTTCTCCGGCGGGCAGAAGCAGCGCATCGGCATCGCGCGGGCGCTGGCATTGCAGCCGAAGATCCTGGCCCTCGACGAACCGGTGTCCGCCCTCGACGTCTCCATCCAGGCGGGGATCATCAACCTGCTGCTCGATCTGCAAGAGCGGTTCGGCCTATCGTATCTCTTTGTTTCCCATGATCTTTCGGTGGTCAAACACCTCGCCCACGACGTGGCGGTGATGTATGCCGGCGCGATCGTGGAACAGGGCGACAGCGACGAGATTTTCAGCAATCCGCAACACGACTACACGCGGCGGCTCCTGGACGCGGTCCCGCAACCCGATCCGGGCCGTTATGTCTAGGCGGGGCGTGTCGAGGCGTCTTCGGGCGCTTGTCCTCGTTGCGCTCGTGGTGTCCGGCTGCTCGCCGGCCATCAGCCTCCCGCCCCCGACGGGCGACGTCACGTCGATCGGCACGACCAGCGACCTCAACCCGCGAGACCCGGCCACGCTGCAAGACGGCGGGGATTTGCGGCTGGCGCTCAGCGATTTTCCGCCGAACTTCAACATCCTGAACATCGACGGCAACTCGGCCGAAGTCGCCGCGATGATGAAGGCCACCCTGCCGCGGGCGTTCATCATCGGGCCGGACGGCTCGACGACCGTCGACACCGACTACTTCACCAGCGTCGAGCTCACCGGGACCAACCCGCAGGTGGTCACCTACACCATCAATCCCAAGGCCATGTGGTCGGACGGCACGCCGATCACATGGCGCGACATCGCGAGCCAAATCCACGCCCTCAGCGGGGCGGACAAGAACTTCGCGATCGCCGCACCCGGCGGCGCCGACCGCGTCGCGTCGGTGACCCGCGGGGTGGACGACCGGCAGGCCGTCATGACCTTCGCCAAGCCCTACGCCGAGTGGCGGGGCATGTTCGCCGGCAACGGCATGCTGTTGCCGGAAAGCATGACCGCGACGGCCGAGGCGTTCAACAACGGGCAGCTCGGCGGTCCGGGTCCGTCCGCCGGTCCGTTCATCGTCTCGTCCCTGGACCGGACCACGCAGCGAATCGTGTTGACCCGCAACCCGAAATGGTGGGGACGGCCGCCGCGCCTGAACACCATCACCTTCCTGGTGCTCGACGACGCGGCCCGGCTGCCCGCGCTGCAGAACAACACGATCGACGCGACCGGTGTCGGCACACTGGACCAGCTGACCATCGCGCAGCGGACCAAAGGCATCTCCATCCGGCGCGCCCCCGCCCCGAGTTGGTCGCACTTCACGTTCAACGGCGCCCCTGGGGCCATCCTGGAAGACAAGGCTTTACGGGTCGCGGTGGCCAAGGGCATCGACCGCCAGACCATCGCCCGGGTCGTCCAATACGGCCTCACCAGTCACCCGGTGGCATTGGACAACCACATCTATGTCGCCGGCCAGGAGGGCTACCAGGACAACAGCGCCACCGTCCCTTACGACCCCGCCGCAGCGAGACGAGAGCTCGACGCGCTGGGCTGGAAGCAGCGCGGCCAGTTCCGCGAAAAGGACGGGCGCCAGCTGGTCATCCGCGACCTGTTTTACGACGCGCAGGGCAGCAAGGTGTTCGCCCAGATCGCCCAGCACGACCTGGCCCAGATCGGGGTCAAACTCGAACTGGTCGCCCGGTCCGGCAGCGGGTTCTTCACCAACTACATCAACGTCGGGGCCTTCGACATGGCCCAGTTCGGCTGGCTCGGCGACGCGTTCCCGCTGTCCGCGCTGACCCAGATCTATCAGTCCGACGGGGCCAGCAACTTCGGCAAGATCGGCAGCCCGGAGATCGACGCCGCCATCGAGCGCACGCTCGAAGAGCTCGATCCCGGAAAGGCCCGGGCGCTGGCCAACGACCTCGACAAGCTCATCTGGGCCGAGGGCTTCAGCCTGCCGCTGACCCAGTCGCCCGGCGACGTCGCCGTGCGCAGCACGCTGGCCAACTTCGGCGCACCCGGACTGGCCGACCTGGACTACACCGCGATCGGATTCATGCGGACCTGAGCCGCCGTCGCATCGCCGGCACGGTGGGCACCGCGCTCTCGGCGATGGCGGCCGCCGCAATCGCCTTCCACAGCAAGCGGACTGCGACGCGCGGGGGGATCTCGTCGAGAGCCGGGGCCTGGGCAACCAGCCCGTCGAGATCGCCGCGGAACACGGCGCCCGCGATGGCCAGGGCCGCGGGCTCACGAAAGTCCAGCGCGCTGTGGGCCATGGTGGGCAATTTCATCAGCACGGCCTTCGGCAGCAGCGACGCCACCCGCTCGGCCACCGCGGGCGGAGTGATCAGGTCGCGGCCGCCGGAAACCACCACGGTGGGCCAGCCGAAGTTCGGCATCTCGGCCGGCAGGTCGTACGGCTCGTCGTCGAAACTGACCTTTTGCGTCCGGATTTCGCGCTCGGCCACGGCCGGGTCGAGCGGCAGGCCGTCGGGCTCGGCGGCGTAGTCAAGCTCCCGGAACGCGATCCGGCTCACCAGGTCTTCCTCGTAGCGGAACGGCAGGTTGGACAGGGTGGTGAATCGGGATATTGCCCACCACAACATCTTTCGTCCGTCTAGCAACAGATCCAGTTGACGATCCAGCAGGCCGGCGCCGCCGTGTCCGTAGATCGTCGCGATGATCTGCGTCGCCGATGCGGTCATCACGCCCGCGTCGACGAGCTTGCGGACCTTGGGTGCCAGGGGCGCGGTTTCGGGGCTGTCTCCCTTGAGCAATAGCCGGCGAATTGCGCGGCGCACGATCACGATGTCGTGCCGTGACAGCAGCGGGGAATCGAGGACCATCGCGCGCACCCGCGCCGGATGGCGAACTCCGACGCCGGCCGCGATGTAGGTGCCGTACGAGGTGCCATAGATGACGGCCGAATCCGCGCGGGCGTCGTCGAGCACCGCGGCCACGTCGTCGACGACCTGGTTCACGGTGAGCGCGCGGGGCGGCAGGTCGGCACCCGAGTCGTCATGGCGTGACATTCCCACCCCGCGGTGCTCGATCATGATCACGTCGAGACCGGCGGCGGCGGCGCGCCGTCGTAGTCCTTTGTACATCTGCACCGACGCGACACCCGGGCCGCCGGGGATGATCACCAACGGGTGGGTGGACCGGCGGCCGGTGCGTACGTAGAACAGGTCGAACTCGTCAGCGCTGGCCGGCGAGACGGGCCGGCGTACCCGGCGCACGCCCGGCAGCCTCGCCAGCTTTTCGTGCGCCCGGCGCCGCTTCGCGTCCATCGTCATCGGTGTCGGCCCGCCATCGTCCCATTCTGCCGACACTCCGCGCGCGTCAGCCTCGGATCAGGTCGGCCGCCTTCTCGCCGATCAGCACCGACGGTGCATGCGTGTGCCCGCGCACGGTGCTGGGCATCACCGACGCGTCGGCCACCCGAAGCCCGAAGACGCCCCGGACCCGCAACTGCGGATCCACCACGCTTGAATCGTCGCTGCCCATGCGGCAGGTACCGAGCGGGTGGTACAGGGTGTGGGAGTTCGCGGCGAGCGCGACCTCGAGGGTGGCCTCGTTCAGCTCGGTGCAACCGCGCGGCCGGGCGATTCGCCCGAGCAGGTCTTTCAACGCGGGAGCCGCGGCAAGCCGGGCGCATATGCGCAGGCCTTCCATCATCGCGGCACGGTCGACGCCGCCGGGATCCGACAGATAGCGCGGTTCGATCACGGGCTTGTCCCGCGGGTCGGCCGAGCGCAGGGTGATCTGGCCGCGGCTTTCCGGGGCGACCAGGATGGGCCCGAACACCACTCCGTGCCCCGGTTGCTCGATCAGCAGGCCCTCGTCGTAAAAGGGCGCCGGAGCAAAGATCAGCTCGAGGTCAGGAAGGTCCAGCTCGGGGCGGCTGCGGACAAATCCGTAGGCCTCGCCGACATTGGAAGTGAGCATGCCGCGCCGCCGCAGCAGGTACTTGAGCAACTGTCCTGGCTTTTGCGCGTCGGCCAGGCTGTCGCCGGCGACCTCGAAGCCCAGGGGTGTGACCAGGTGGTCGAGTAGGTTCTGCCCCACCTCGGGCGAGTGGGCGACGGTGTCGATGCCGAGATCGGCGAGGTGATCACGATCGCCGATGCCGGAAAGCATCAGCAGCTGGGGGCTGTTGATGGCACCGCCGCAGAGCACCACCTCGCGGCGGGCGTGAGCGACGCATAGTTCATCGTGTTGCCGGCGGTGTTGGTGGCCGTGCCGTCGGAATTCGACGCCGACCGCGCGGGGTCCTTCGAACAGCACTCGGGTAGCGGTGGCACCGGTGAGCACGGTGAGGTTCTTGCGGCGCATGGCCGGCTTCAGGTAGGCGTCGGCGATGCTGAACCGGGCACCACGGCGCTGAGTGACCACTGTTTCGCAAAAACCTTCCGGCCGAGGCGAATTCGGTTGGGCCGGGGGAAATCCGCACTCGCGGGTGGCGGCCAGCCAGGCGGCGGTTGAGGGCCGCGGGCTACGTTGGCGCGAAATCTGCAGCGGCCCGGTGACCCCGCTGTCATCGCCGCTCACGAAGTGCCACGCGGCGGTGACGTCCTCGATGCGACGGAAGTATCCGAGCACGTCGGCGAAGGACCACTGCGGCCCGGCTCGCACCGCCCATTCGTCGTAGTCGGCGGCGAATCCGCGCACCCACATCATGGCGTTCATCGCCGACGACCCGCCGAGAACTTTGCCTCGGGGCCAATAGATCTCGCGGCCGTCGAGCTCCGGCTGCGGTTCGGTCAGGTAATCCCAGTCGATTTCGCTGCGGAACAGCTTGGAGAAGGCGGCCGGGATCGGAATGAATCGGTTCTTGTCCGGCGGCCCCGCCTCGAGCGCAACCACCACGGTGGACGGATCGCTGCTGAGCCGATTCGCGACGACCGCGCCAGCCGATCCGGTACCGACCACAAGGTAGTCGCACTGAATGTCCATGGTGCACTCCCGTTTCGGGGTGAGTGTAAGACGCTCCCGACCGCCGACGGTGCTAAACGTTCAGATCGATGCGCTGCGCGCCCGTGACGCCGTCGTAGCGGTCGGGACTGCACGTCAGGACGATCACCTGACCGTGGGCGCCCACGGTGTCGAAGACCTGGCCCATCTTGGCCAGCCGATCCGGGTCGGTGAACCCCAGCGCGTCGTCGACGACTACCGGGACGGAGTCCTCCTTGGCGACCAGTGCCGCGCCGGCCAGCCGCGCCAGAATGCCGAGTTGCTCCTTGGCCCCGCCGGACAGGGATTCGTAGGGCACCGTGACGCCGTCCAGCGTTCGGCTGCGGATGCATAGGTCGCTGTCGATGTCGACCTCGAACGTCGGCCCGAACACGGGACGGCCGAGCCGCTGCAGTTCCGTGCGGTAGGGCTCGACATAGCGCAGCCGGGTGGTGTCGCGGTGGCGTGCCATTACCGACCGCAATAGCTCCGCGGCGCGGGCCCGCTGGCCGACCCGGGTGTGTTCGCTGGTGGCGTGTTCGAGTTCGGTTTCCGCCGCGTCGAGCTTGCCGTGGCGACCCTCGCTGCCGATGACGGACAGTTCAATGCTGATCTCGCGCAGTGCGCGGGCGGCGTCTTCGTAGCGATCGTCCAGAGACTCTGCCGCCCGCTTGGCTTCGGCCAATTCCGCGGCGACCGCGTCGGGTGCCGCGGCGGCCAGTTCCTCGGCCAGCTCCGCGGCGCGTTGCTGCGCGGTGGTGGCGGCCCGCTGGCTCGACTCCGCCGATGCCGACAGAACCGCATCGCTCACCGACGCACGCTCGAGGGCAAGTTGGTTGGTTGCCCTTTCGAGCTCGGCGCGTTGTGTTGCCGCCTTGTCGATCAAAACCGTTGCGCGGGTGGATGTCTCGGTCAGGCGCGACGCGGCCGCCACCGCCGCGTCGCGAAGCGCCTGCCATTCGGCCTGCGCGGTCGCCCTCGCGTCCTCTGCCGCGCCGGCGGTGATATCCGTGGGTTCCGGCGGCTGCTCAGCATGCAACTGCGCCAGGCGCGCGCGCAGCTGGTCTACGTCTTCATCTCCGCACAGGCCGGACAGCGTCGCGTTCAGCTGGTCGCGGCTAATCTGCAATTCGCGACGCCGTTGGTCGGCGCTGCGCGCGGCCGTGAGGTCGGCGACGCCTGCGGCGGCGAGCGCGGCGACCAGCTCCTGTTGTGCCGCAGCATGTTTCGCCTGAACATCGAGCGCGGTCGCGCCGGGCGTGATCCGCGCGTTCAGGACCCCGGGAATATCGACTTCGGTTGGGCCGGTGGCCGTGGTGGACCAGGTTTGACCGGCCGGCAACGTGATCCGTTGGTCGCCGAGGGTGAGCTCGAGGTCGGCCGCGGCGGTGAATTCAACCGCCGCCGAGATCGCCGCCAGCTGGTCGGCGGTGCGATCGACCGCGGCCACCGCGTTTTCGATTCGTCGCAGCGTCTCATCGCTGAGGACGATTGCGGAGAGCTCCTGACTGAGCCCGTCGCGGTCACGCTGGATGGTCTCGATTTTCGCCAGCCGGGCGCTCAGCCGGGCGGATTCGATGCGGCGTTGCAGCCCCTCCAGGGCCTGGTCGGCCTTCTCGGCCGCCGCGACGGAGGCCTCGGCATCGGCGCGCGCCGTCGACTCGGCGTCGGCGGCTTCCTTCGCCTCGGCCTCGGCGGCGGCGACAGCTGCGGTGCGGGTTTGGATTTCGGTGAGCAGCCGCGACCGTCCGCTGTGCGCGACGGACGCCGCGTCGCTGGTCGCGGTCGCGGCCTCGGCGACGAGCTTGGCTTCACGCGCTTGGCGGGTGAGTTCGGCGATCTTGTTGGCGGCGGCCTGCGCGGCGGCCAACCGCGGGCCGGCGGCCAGGCGCAGCTGCGACAGCTCGGCGACTTCCTCGGTCAAATCGGCGTGGCGCCGCACCCGGTCGTCGACCTCGGCAACCGCCGCAGCGCATTCGGCGACCGCGGCCTCGGCGTCGGCCAGCCGGGAGATCGCGGCGGCCCATTCCCCGGTGGGCCGGCCGGTGGGGGTGAAGTAGCGCGCGTACTCGGTGTCGATCCGCTCGATGAGCAACGGCTCGGTACCGGACAGCGCCGCGTCGGTGTCGGATTGCGCGGCCGCCACGTCGAGCGCACGCGACAGCGCGTCGCAACCGGACAGGTCCACCGCGGCGGTCGACGCGGCCTGCAGCACCCGCTGGGCGTGCCACAGGTCGTTGTCCACCGTCTCGGCGAGCATCGCCCGGACGCGTTCGTGCGCCTCGTCGCCGGTCAGTTGTTCGCGACGGGGCGCCAGCACCGTCAATTCCGTTTCGCACTTCTTGTGGAACCGTTTGCGGTAGATGAAACGATAAGCGCCGCAGCTGATTTCGGCAGTCACCTCGGAGCCGACGTCACTGTTGGTCGGCTTGACCTGCTTGACTTCCTTCTTCGTCGAGCGATCCCTGGATTCCAGCAGCAGGTCCAACGCTTCGATCATCGACGACTTGCCGATCTCGTTGGCGCCGCTGACCACGACCACGCCGTGGTCGGGAAACTCGATCTCGCGGTGTGCGATGCCGCGGTAATTCGTCAGGACCAACCGATGCAGCTTCATGCGGCGCCCCGGTCGGTGAGCCGCAGCAAGAGTGCCAGTGCCGCCTGCGCGTCGACCGCCGATTCGGTGTCGCCCTCGCGCGCCGTGGCCACCAGCTCCTCAACGGCCGCGGCGGCGAACCCCCCGATGCCGAGGTCGGTGAATTCGCCGTCGGCGGGTATCACGGCCAGATCGGTGTGGCTGTCCCAGGTGCGCAGGTGGGCGAATAGCCGCGCGTATCGGTCCAGGCACGCATCCAACGCGGCGCGATCGGTGACGGTCAGCGAACCCGTCAGCGCCAGCCGCACCACAGTTCGGTCCTTCTCGGTCAATTGGTCGAGGTTCATGTCGAGGTCGGCGATGTCGCGACTGCTGTCGACCTGGCGCTGCAACGTGACGAACCGCCAGCGGCCGATGTGCCGGGGGGTTACGGACAGTTTGTGGTTTTCATCGATGTCGACGACCAAGACGTGGCCGGGGTCGGATTCGACGTCGTCGAAATTGGTGACTTCCGGCGATCCGGAATACCAGACTCGGCCGGTGTCGCCGACCCGGGTGAGCGAATGCTTGTCCCCCAGTGCCACATAGTGCAGCGCTCCGCGGGCCAGCGCGTCGTCGAGCCGCGCGAGGCGAATCAGCGAGGGTTTGTCTCGATCGGGGTCCAGCACGTCGACGCCGCCGTGGGCGACGAGGATCCGGGTGGCCGGGGTGGGGGTTAAGCCTTCCAGGACTTCGGCGACCAGGTCGGTGGTCGGGGCCTTGGACCGCCACGGCGCGGCCACGATCTCCACGCCCGGCCGCACCTGATGGATGCCGGCGTCCTGGAGCACCACGACGTTGTCGGGGCGTTCGGCGGTGAACAATGCGCTGGTGTAGACGGATGACGCGTCGAGCGGATCGTGGTTGCCCGGCAGTAGGTAGACCGGAATGCCTATGGCGCGCATGGCTTCCAGGGACTGGCCGACCACCTGCGGGGCGAGTTGATTGTGTTCGAAGACGTCGCCGGCGACGACGACGAACTCGGCGCCCACCTCGGCCGCCAGCGCGCCCAGCCCGGCCACCGCGTCGCGGCGCGCGGCCGAATACCGCGGCTGGGCGTCGCCGGCGAGGAAGTGCCTGGTCATGCCCAGCTGCCAATCGGCGGTGTGCAGGAATCGCATCCCGGCGGACCCCCCTTCCAAACTGCGTGGCTATCGAGGCACCGCGAGTCTAGGTCCGGACACCGACAAGTCGGGGGACGCTCACCGGCATGCCTCCAGGCGTGTTGTTTGCCCGCCTCGGAGCGACAAATTCGCTGGTACCGAGATTTGCTGCATCAGCGTGGGGTCAGGGGTTTTGTGGGCGGCGTTCAGGTCGGCAGGCCGGCCTCACACGGCCTTTCCGGCGCCGACGGAGTGATCGTGTTCGACTACGCCGCGTGACGTCCCGATGCGGGTTGTGCTCGGCGGTATGAAGCCACCCTCGCCTTCCCACCGGTGAATCTGCTTGGCGGGGACGTCCGATAACTCGTGGTGCATGAGTACCGACTTCAATGTCTCGTTGAATGTGTCCATGCCAGCGACGGAGACCTCCTAATCGTTTTGTGCGGGTGACGATCCGGGCTTCTCAGGCCGGACCGCTACTTCGCTTCAGCTGTGTGAATGCCGTAGGGAACGGCTTCCAGGAGCGTGACGGTGAGGGTCGCCCCGTTGGGCAGGGTGTAGGTGCGACGCTCGCCCGGGCGTGCGCCTTCGATGGCGGCGCCGAGCGGAGATCGGTTGGAGTAGACGTTCATGTCGCCGTATTCGGCTCCGCGCACACCCAGTAGGAAGGTTTCGGTGTCGCCGGTCTCGTCGTAGCGAATGGTCAAAACCATGCCGGGTTCGGCAATCCCGTCGTCAGGTGGATCCACACCGACGACGGCGTTGCTCATCACATCATGGATCCGTTGAATACGCGCCTGCCACGCTCGTTGCACGGCCACATTGTTTTCGTCGATATCACCGTCAGCCGTTGCGGCGCAACATAGCTCACGAAGGGTGGTCAGTTCCCTTTGGAGCCGCTCGTAGCCTTGCGGCGAAATCCACACGCGCGTTTGCGGGTTGGTCATATCTGTTCCTTTCGTCGCGTGACAATGCTGATCATCGGTGGCCCGAAGGGCGTTAGGTCCCCATTGAGCAGTCGCGATATATCCGTGAAAAAGACTGCGGCCCATGTCGTTTCGCCACATATATCCCACAGGGCACCGCCTTCAGCAGCGTCACGAGCCGTCCGGCCTCACCGGGAATTGCGTAGACGCGCTGATCGCCGGGACGGGCACCGGCAATCATGCGGCCCAGCGGCGATGCCATCGAGTAGACCTTGATGCCGGCGTCGTCCACGTCAGACCTGCCGAGCAGAAATGTTTCGGTGTCGCCGGTGTCGTCGTAACGGACGGTCAACACCATGCCCGGTTCGGCGACGGGGTCGAAGACGGCTTCCGCACCGACGACCACCGCGTTGCTCAGTAGATCCTCGATCTCGCGGATGCGTGCTTGTCGCGCCGAGTGGCGCGCGACGCGACTCGCGTCGTAGTCCATGAAGTCGTCGGGAACCTCGATGCCGCGGCGCGAGCGGTGCGCGGCAAGTTCGTCGTGCAGTCGGGTGTAGTCGTGGTGCGTCATCCGGACGCGTTGGATGGTGTTCACTGGATTGATGTCCTTTCGTATCGAGGGCGTCGTCAGGGGCGGGCCGCATGGGGCACCGCCCCTGACCACTCGGGGCACGTTATGGGCGAAATATTCGCTGCGGTCTTAGGCCCGCGTGACGCGAAAAGTGCCGGGGCCGCCTAATTCCATGATGGCTCGCGCAGCCGCCGCGCTGTTTGCCGGAAACGAACAACGGCGCCGTCGAGCATTGTCGCGACCCGACAAAGCTGTTGCCGCAGTGCCCGATAGCGACCACCGCGTGCGCGCGTGCTGACCTAACGTCGCTCGACGAGGCGGTCGAAGCTCTGCTGCCATTGGTCGTAGCGGAGTCGGTCAAGGGTGATTCGCGCGCGGGCGAACAAAGCCACCGCCATGAGGCTCATGGCCCACCAGGTCGCGGCTGCAAAGGCCACCGCCTCGGTGCGGGCAGCGTTGACCGGTTGGGCCACCGGATGGCCTTCGCCATCGACCCAAATCTCAATATCGTCGCCGATCTTGGCCGTCAGCGGTGCTGTGACGTCGCCGGTGCGTTCGGCCCCGGAAGCAATCCATCGGGCAGGAACCGTCACCGTTGGGCTTTCAAGGTCCCGGCGCGGATGACTGTCCCCCGTGACAGTCGCGGTCACCGGGCGGCGAGTTTGGACCTGTTCGGCGTAGGTGCGGCTTCGAGAATCGTGGACAGCGGTGCCCACGGCGGCACTGATAGGCACTGCGATCAATGCCACCACAACGACCAACACCAAAATCAGTCCCTCCACCCGATCCGTGGCGCGTACCAACGGGTTACGACCAAACAGCCGTACAAACAGCGTCCGCGGCAAGGGCACGGTGAAGGTCTCCAGCGCGCCGTCATCGCCGGGTCGGCGGTCGCCGATCCGACGATGACCGGGTTCTGAGGTGGACATCGAACGTTTCCCATCGGAGGGTGCGTGGGTTTGAGCCAGTGCAAGGCGGCCGGACACCGGCCGCCACTCGAACCTGGCCCTGACTTGGCAACCCCCATGATGGTGTGAATCGCTGCCCCAAGCTTTGCCGCAGCCGGACAACCACGCTGCCGCGCTTTGTCGAGCTACGACAGCGCACTTGGTCAATCGGTGTCGATGGCCGCGAGTTCTATCATCATCGCCAGCCGCTTCCTGGCGTCGTCCAACGGCAGATCGGTGATCTCGGCCATCTTGCGCAGCCGGTAACGCACGGTGTTTTCGTGCACTCCCAGACGTTCACCCGCAGCCGTCGGGTCGCCCTGGGCCTCGAGCCATGCTCGCAGCGTGGCCACGTAGTCGGTCCCGTTGGCTCGGTCATGGCGGCCTAGCTCGGCCACCGGCCCGCGCGATGGGGACCGGCCCGAGCGCGCCGCGGTGCGTAACCGCTGCAGCAAGATGTCAGCCCACGACTCGTCATAGACCGGAGGCACCTCGCGGGGCGACATCTCGTGCAGCGCCAAACATTCCTCGGCTTCGTCGCGCGCGGCGACGAGTTCGGTTACCTCAGCCACCCCGCTGATACCGGCCAACACCGTGGCCCGTTCGGGGAGGGCCGCTCCCAGACCGCTTACCCAACGCCGCGCCGTCGTTGCGTCATCCCCGGGAAGCACGGTGTACACGGTGTTGCCTGCCAACGCGCTGCGGCCCGGACGTGACCAGCCGAAACCCATGGTGGCGCGCTCGAACGCGAGCAGCAGAGCAGCATCGCGGTCCGCGCCGACGAATGCTCGGAGTGCAATCACGCGCAGTGGGCTCTGCGGCAAGCCCAGCCTGCTGGCCACGGTGGCGGCGTCAGCGGCGCCCTCCAGCAGGCGGATCACCAGCTCGGATTCGACATGACGCTCCAGGTCCGCGCTGGCTCGTGACCGAAGCAAATGCAGCGCCACCGTGTGGGCACCGTCGGCGAGGGCGCTTAGAGCGCCACCTTCCAGCGGCGCCGAGCACGCGACCCAAATCGACCCGATGAGTTCTCGTCCCGAGCGGACCGCCACCACCATCCGGCCAGACATGCCCCGCTGGTTGTCCTCCGCGACAAACAGCGGATCGTCGGACTCCGCCAGGTGCGCGAGTACTCCACGGGCCTCGAACAATGCGCGCAGCTGCTCCGGTGTCTGTCGTTCCAGGATCGTCGCCACCCGCGCGGCGTCGGCATGACGCTGCTGCCTCGAATACGCCAACACCCGCAACAGCCGATCGTGGATGACAACGGCGCCGCCGATAACGTCGGCCAGACTGTCCGCCAACGCGAACAAATCGGTGGGACCGCGGCCGGACTCTGTCTCACGGCCCTCCATTACCAGCCCGTAGACAACCGCCGCGACTTCACTCCAGGCAATCTCCTCGTCGACAACCATGATCGCGAGAGCCTCGGAGGCGCCGTCGAAACTCACCTGCTGGAGGTCGCCGCGCAGTAGCACCACGACGGCCCGAGCCGAGGCTGCCCAACCCACAGCTTGGGCCACCGTATTGGCGCCGATGGCCAACAAGACGTCGCCGACTACCGTGTGGTTACCCGCGGTCTCGTGGATGACCACGGTGCGCAATTCCGTCGACCGCGGCACAGATGACCACTTCATGCGGACGCCGTAATCGCCCAGCACATTCACTAAGCGGTCCAACGTAATCACGAGCCGCTCCCCATACCATCGACCACAGCGACATTGCGGTGACCGTTAACGAACTCTAGACACGTCGCGTCAGCCGGCGTAACCGCTTGCCGTGTCTCAGCGAAATCGTTTGTGGTACCGCTCGGCGGCGTCGTCGCGGACGGTGGCTGCAAAGTCTAGGCGTTCACCACGCAGGTAACCGGCCACACCAAGCGTTGTTATGAAGGCACCCGCTAGCCATGCCGTCCATGCGGCGTTGTGGCCGGCGAACCCGCCAACCCATGGTGACAGGAAAAGCGCGAATCCTGTTACGGCTAGCGTTAAGAAGTCGTGGGTGGGGTCGACGGCGAGCAGCGACCAGACTGCGATTACCGCCGTCAGCCCTCCCAGCCCGATCGTGACCGCGGTCCCGACTACTGTCATGCGCACCGCAACGCCCAGTAGAACGGTGGCGAGGCCAACGACAAGCGCAACCCGCCCTAGCCAGAAGCTCACAGCGCTCCGCTGCGCTTGGCCGCTGCCAATCTCGTTGATGCCGTACTCGGTTGGTGTCTTGTCACCCACCCAGCCGATACCGCCAAGGATCACAGCGAGGCCCCCGGCCACCCAGCACGTCCAAGATGCCCCGAGGTCGGCGTTGTAGCCGTTGCCGAGGAAGGGGACGATGAACATGGCCAAGCCGACGACGACGAGCCCCCAGTGGTCGGGGGTCCGGTTGCGGGCGAGCACGGCCAGCAGTCCAAAAAAGGCGATGAATGCGCCAAAGCCGAACGCGAAGCCTTCCCCGACCCGTGTCGAACTGGTCGCAAACGATGTCGCCGCAGCACCGATTCCCACAGCCAGGGCGCCCCAGCCGATCCAGGGTCTGTCCGAATCTTTCGAATCCACCGGCCACCCCCTTGTTCTTCTGCAAGTGTGCTGGATCGTCGCACCGTTTCCAACGGTCGGCCGTGGCTAGTTCGTCAGGGAAGACGACGACGCGCATGATGACGACGACGCTGCGCAGCGCTTCGAGCACTAACGTGGGCCGGGTGAACGGGCAACGCACCCTGCTCCTGATGCGGCATGCGAAGTCGTCGTACCCGGATGGCGTCGCCGACCACGACCGGCCGTTGGCACCGCGAGGCATCCGCGAGGCCGGGCTAGCCGGCGACTGGTTGCGCGCCAACGTGCCGCCGATCGACGCCGTGCTGTGTTCGACGGCCACTCGCGCCCGGCAGACGTTGGACAAGACGGGCATCGACGCCATGGTGCGATACAGCGAGCGACTCTACGGCGCCACCCCGGGCACGATGATCGACGAAATCAACGGGGTCACCGACAGCGTCAACACCCTGCTCGTCGTCGGGCACGAACCGACGACGTCCAACGTGGCGATCGGCCTAGCGGGCGCCGACGGCACCGATACGGCAGCGGTGCAACGCATTTCGGAGAAATTCCCGACGTCGGCGATCGCGGTGCTGACCGTGGCCGGCGACTGGAAACGCCTGGAACTGAACCGCGCCGCGCTGGTCGCCTTCGAGATCCCGCGCTGACCTACGAATTGGTGGCCAGCGTCAGCTCCATGAGCTTGATCGCCTGCGCACAGGCGTCGATACCGGGCGCCTGGGGATTTACCCACCAGCCGACCACCCCCGCCGCGTCGCTCGCCACTCCACACGCGCCGTTCGGATCGTCGGGGCGCATCACAATCGAGTTGATGCCCGCGATCTGACGGCTCTCGACCTTGTACCTCAGGAAGTCAGCAACCTTGCGCTCGTTGCCGAGGCTGCCCTGTTCGAACCAAAACCGGGTGATGTCGATCAGTCCGGCGGGGTTGGCCGCCTGCCACCGGCAGATCGCGCCGACGAAGGTGCTCTGGATGTCAAGCGGATCGGCACCCACGGTCTTTGCCAGAATGTCGGAGGTCAGGACCTCGCATTCCTTCAGCAGGTTCGGGTACTGCTGTTGGGAGTTGTTATTGGGGGACGGCCCGCCCGCCTTGATGGCTTTACCGCCGACCGACCGTGAACAACCGGTCGCCACCACCCCAGCCACCATCAGCGCGATGATCAACACGGCTACACCGCCACGCAGGCCTCTTCTGCTCATTTCGCGTTCGCAATCGACTGCCGGGCCAGTTCTTTGGCTATGTCACACGGCGGCGGGAACGGCTTCTGGCTAAAGCTGATCGACCATTCGATGAAGTCGTCCTGGAATTGGATGCCGACCTCGCACAGCGAGTCACCCAGGTTCGGTTCGTTGCCGACGGCGATGAAACCGCCGTGGCCGTTGATGTTGATGTCGTCGACGCTCGCCCGCGACAGCTCCTCGGTCTTGCGTTCGCGACCGATCGGGCTGCCGCGGTACCAGGAGAAGGAGAAGTGCGGGCCGAGAATGCCGCCGCCCGCGAGCCACTGGCATCCAACGGAGTTCCGGGCGGTATTGATCAGTCCGTTTACCTTGGTCAGTTCCGCCACCGTCTGATCGCCGACGCCGCCGCATTGCGGGAACATCGGCCCGTGGTGACCGTCCCCGCTCCCAGGTTCGGTCGATGAAGTCGCGCCTGGTTTGTTGTCGCCGGAACTCGAGCACCCCGCAGAGATCAGGATCGTGGCCGACGCCGCGATGGCGAGCGCTGTCAAGTTACGCCGCACCGGTACTCTGCTTCTTCTCAGCCTGCTGCCGGTCCACACGATGCCCCACACGATGCACTGTAGCGGCAGCCCCGCGGGTCAACCACTGACGCGGCCGCTGAGCTGGCAATTCAACGCCTCTGCCGGGTGCGGCGCGAGCGCGCAACCCTCCGGCGGTGCTCGGGACCGGGACCCCTGCCATATGCGACAGTTACCAAATGCTCCTGGCACTGCTGCGCCAGTACATCCGGCCGTACCGTCGGCTGGTTGTGGTGCTGACGGTGCTCCAAATAGTCAGCACCCTGGCGACGCTGTACCTGCCGACGGTCAACGCGGCGATCATCGACGACGGCGTCGCCAAGGGCGATACCGCCGCCATCCTCAGCCTCGGCATGCTGATGCTCGCGGTCACGGGTGTGCAGCTGTTGTGTTCGGTTGGGGCGCTCTACGTCGGCTCGCGGACGGGGATGGGCTTCGGCCGCGACCTGCGCTGGGCGATGTTCGAACACGTCACTACCTTCTCCGAGCGCGACACCGCACAGTTCGGCGCACCGACGCTGCTGACCCGCAGCACCAACGACGTCCGGCAGATCCAATACCTGGTCCAGATGGGGGCCACGGTTCTGGTCACCGCGCCGATCATGTGTGTCGGCGGCATCTTCATGGCGATCCATCAGGAGGCCGCGTTGACGTGGCTGCTGCTGGTCAGCGTTCCGATCCTGGCCGTGGCCAACTACTGGATCATGTCGCACATGCTGCCGCTGTTCCGCAGGATGCAGAGCCTGATCGACGGCATCAATCGGGTGATGCGCGACCAACTTGCCGGCGTCCGCGTAGTGCGCGCGTTCACCCGCGAACGCTTCGAGCGCGACCGGTTTGCCCGAGCCAATGCGGCGCTGTCGAACGCCTCGCTGGACGCCGGTAATTGGCAGGCGTTGATGCTCCCGATCACCACGCTGACCATCAACGTGTCCAGCGTCGCGCTGATCTGGTTCGGCGGGCTGCGCATCGATCGCGGCCAGATGCAGGTCGGCTCGCTGACCGCGTTTCTGGCCTACTTCACCCAGATCCTGATGGCGGTGCTGATGGCGACGATGACGCTGGTCATCTTGCCCCGGGCGTCCGTGTGCGCCGAACGGATCACCGAGGTGCTGTCCACCCGCCCGGCGATCGGCGATCCGCCGAGCCCCAAATTCCCGCGCGGCGGGATCACCGGCGTTGTGCGCGTGCAGGACGCCACCTTCACCTATCCCGGTGCGGATCGCCCAGTGCTGCAGGACATCTCGTTCACAGCGGCCCCCGGCACCACCACGGTTATCGTCGGCAGCACAGGCTCGGGAAAGTCGACGCTGATATCGCTGATCGCCCGGCTCTACGACGTGACGGCCGGCGCCGTCCTCGTCGACGACGTCGACGTCCGCGACTACCACACCGAGCGACTCTGGTCCGCGATCGGGCTGGTTCCCCAGCGCGGATACCTCTTCTCCGGCACCGTCGAGGAAAACCTGCGTTACGGCAAGGCTGACGCGTCGGACGAGGAGATGTGGGAAGCGCTGCGAATGGCGGCCGCCGACAGATTCGTCCGGGCACACGACGACGGACTGCGCATGCGCGTCGCCCAGGGCGGGATCAACTTCTCCGGCGGGCAACGCCAGCGGCTTGCCATCGCCCGCGCGGTCATCCGCCGCCCGGCCATCTATCTTGTCGACGACGCCTTCTCCGCGCTCGACGTGCACACCGACGCGCGAGTTCGCGACTCGCTGCGAGCGATATCCGCGGGCGCCACCATCATCGCTGTCACGCAACGAATTTCGACCGCCGCGCAGGCCGACCAGGTGATCGTCGTCGACAATGGCATCATGGTCGGGTCGGGCACCCATGAATCGCTGTTGAGCGACTGCCCCACCTACGCCGAATTCGCCGACTCACAGTCCGTCGGCGCCGGAGTTGGAGACGCACAATGACGGCGGTCACCAGTAGGCCGACCCGGGGCGTCGCGCCGGCGCCGGCCGCGCGGTCCCGAGATTTCTGGGGTTCGGCGACGCGGCTGGTGAAACAGCTTGCGCCGCAACGACGGCTGGCCACCGCGGTGATCCTCCTCGGCATCACCGGCACGGCGATCGGCGTCGTCGTTCCGCGAATCCTCGGCCATGCCACCGATCTGCTGTTCAACGGCGTGATCGGCCGCGGCCTTCCGGCCGGCATCACCAAAGCACAGGCGGTCGCGGCGGCCCGCAGCCGGGGCGACACGGGCTTCGCCGATCTGCTGTCGGGGATGAACGTGGTGCCGGGCAAAGGAGTGGACTTCGACGCGGTGGCCAGAACGCTGGCGGTGGCGTTGGCACTGTATCTGGTTGCGTCGCTGCTGATTTGGGTACAAGCGCGGCTGCTGAACCTCACGCTGCAGCGCACCATGGTGGCGCTGCGTTCCCAGGTCGAGGACAAGGTGCACCGACTGCCACTGGCCTACTTCGACGGACGACAGCGCGGTGAGCTGCTCAGCCGGGTCACCAACGACATCGACAACCTGCAATCGTCGCTGTCGATGACGCTCAGTCAGCTGCTGACGTCGATCCTGACCATCGTGGCGGTGCTGGCGATGATGGTGTCGATCTCGCCGCTGTTGGCGCTCATCACATTGCTCACCGTGCCGGTCTCGCTGCTGGCCACGCGCGCGATCGCGCGCCGTTCGCAACGGCTGTTCGCGGCCCAGTGGAAGAGCATCGGACGGCTCAACGCGCACATCGAGGAGACCTACAGCGGGTTCACGATCGTCAAGACGTTCGGCCACCAGGCGGCGGCGCGCGAGCAGTTCCGCGGTTTGAACGACGACGTCTACCACGCCAGCTTCGGCTCCCAATTCTTCTCCGGCCTGGTCGCGCCGGCGACGACCTTCGTCGGCAACCTGGGATACGTTGCGGTGGCCGTGATGGGCGGGCTGCAGGTGGCCACCGGACAAATCACCCTCGGCAGCATTCAGGCATTCATTCAATATGTGCGGCAGTTCAATACCCCGCTGAGCCAGGTCGCCGGGATGTACAACACCCTGCAATCCGGAGTCGCCAGCGCTGAGCGGGTGTTCGAGCTGCTCGACGAGCCGGAGGAGGCGCGGGCACCCGAGCCAGGTCACGAGCCGGCCGGACCGGCCGGTCGATCCGGTCCGAGCGGACGGGTCGAGTTCGAGCGCGTCAGCTTTGCCTACCGTCCGGGCACCCCGGTCATCGAGGAGCTGTCGCTGGTGGCCGAGCCCGGCAGCACGGTGGCGATCGTCGGACCGACCGGCGCCGGCAAAACCACCCTGGTGAACCTGCTCATGCGGTTCTACGACGTCGATTCCGGCCGGATCCTCGTCGACGGTGTCGACATCACCACGATGAGCAGGCAAACGCTGCGCTCGCGCATCGGCATGGTGCTGCAGGACACCTGGCTCTTCGACGGGACGATCGCGGAGAACATCGCCTACGGGCGGCCCGAGGCCAGCGAGGACGAGGTGGCGGAAGCCGCCAAGTCTGCCTACGTCGACCGGTTCGTGCACACCCTGCCCGCCGGCTACCAGACCCGGGTCGGCTGGGACGGCGGCAACCTCAGCGCCGGCGAGAAGCAACTCATCACGATCGCGCGCGCGTTTCTTGTCCGCCCGCAGCTGTTGATACTCGACGAAGCGACCAGCTCGGTCGACACCCGAACCGAGGCGCTCATTCAGCGCGCCATGTGTGAGCTTCGCCAGGATCGCACGAGTTTCATTATCGCGCATCGTCTTTCGACCATCCGCGACGCCGATCGCATTCTGGTGGTGGAATCCGGCCGGATCGTCGAACAAGGCAATCACGCCGAGCTGCTGACCCGCCGGGGCGCCTACTACGCGATGGCCCAGGCGTTTTCCGAATCCACCAACTACGCATCGGAATGACGGAAGGACGGCGCGATGGCGGACAAACGTCTCGAATTCGGCCTGCTCGGGCCGTTAGAGATGAGCGTTGACGGCACGTTGGTGCCGTTGGGCACGCCCAAGCAGCGAGCGGTACTAGCCATGCTGCTGATCAATCGCAACAGTCCGGTGGGCGTCGAGCGGCTCATCACCGCCGTGTGGGAGGAGCGGCCCCCGTCGGGCGCCCGGGCCAGCATTCACTCGTACGTGTCCAATCTGCGCAAGCTGCTCAGCGGCGCCGAGATTGATCCACGAACGGTGTTGGCCGCGGCGCCGCCGGGCTACCGACTCAGCATCCCCGAGGACGCTTGCGATCTCGGACGGTTCATCACCGAGAAGACCGCGGGCGTGCACGCGGCCGCCGCCGGCCGCTTCGAACATGCCAGCCGGCACCTGACGGACGCGCTGGCTCAATGGCGCGGGCCGGTACTCGACGACTTGCGCGACTTCCAGTTCGTCGACACCTACGCCACCTCGCTATCCGAGGAAAAGATGCTCGCCCACACCGCGAAGGCGGAAGCCGAACTCGCTTGCGGACGGGCGGCCAACATCATCGCCGAGCTCGAGGCGCTGACCGCCGAGCACCCCTACCGCGAACAGTTGTGGGCCCAGCTGATCACCGCCTACTACCTCACCGACCGCCAATCCGACGCGTTGGCCGCCTATCGCCGCGTGAAAACGACGCTCGCCGATGACCTCGGCATCGACCCCGGTCAAACCCTGCGCGATCTCAACGAGCTCATCCTGCGCCAGGATCCGTTGGACGCCAAGAAATCGGCCAAGACCACCGCCGTCGGCACGATCACCGCGCTCGACCAGCGCACCCAGGTCCCGGGCCAAAAAACCGTCGCATATCTCGACGGAGCCTCGGGGCGCTGCTACCCGCTGCTGGCCGCGGCGACCCGGATTGGGCGGCAAAGCGATAACGACATAGTTCTCGATGGCGCGAACGTCAGCCGGCACCACGCAGTCATCGTCGACACGGGCACCAGCTACATCCTCAACGACCTCCGTTCGTCGAACGGCGTGCACGTGGGGCACCAGCGGATCCGCTCGGCCGCCACCCTCAACGACGGGGACCACATCCGCATCTGCGACCACGAGTTCACGTTTCGGATCGCCGTGGCGGACAAAACCGGCCATACCACCCAGGTCTAGCCGCGAGGCCGAATACGGTTGCCGTGCACGGCTTTTATTTCGCGACCTAGCATTACCGCAGTGCTGTACCGCTTCGCGGCCAAGCCGCATGACAACCACCACAGGGCTTTTCGGCGTGTGACGCTTTCGCCGGCATGCGGCCGTATGGTCGCTGGGCGGTAGGCCGGTTGTTATAGGTGATCTGGGCGAATGTGGGCAAACTTGTTGGTATGGTCGGCGGGTCTGGGGTTGGTTTGGAGGATCTGGGATGAGTGACGGTCAGGCCTCGCGGGTGGGGTCGATGTTTGGTCCTTATCACCTCAAGCGGCTGTTGGGCCGTGGTGGCATGGGTGAGGTGTATGAGGCCGAGCACACCGTCAAGGAGTGGACGGTGGCCGTGAAGTTGATGTCGGACACCTTTAGCCGCGATCCGGTGTTTCGTGAGCGGATGAAGCGCGAGGCCCGTATTGCCGGGCGTTTGCAGGAACCCCATGTGGTGCCCATTCATGATTACGGCGAGATCGATGGACAGATGTTCATGGAGATGCGCCTGATCGAGGGCACCGATCTCGATAGTGTGCTCAAGCGGTTTGGTCCGTTGACCCCGCCGCGGGCGGTGGCCATTATCGCCCAGATCGCCTCGGCGCTCGATGCCGCTCATGCGGCCGGGGTGATGCATCGAGACGTCAAGCCGCCCAACATTTTGGTCACCCGCGATGATTTCGCTTATCTGGTCGATTTCGGTATCGCCAGTGCCACCACCGATGAGAAGCTGACCCAGTTGGGCACGGCGGTGGGCACGTGGAAATACATGGCGCCGGAACGGTTTTCCAACGATGAGGTCACCTATCGCGCCGACATCTATGCGCTGGCGTGTGTGCTCTATGAGTGCTTGACCGGTTCCCCGCCGTATCGGGCCGACAGTGCCTCCACGTTGGTCACCGCGCATCTGATGCAGCCCATCCCCCAGCCCAGCACGGCACGCTCGGGCATCCCCAAGGCCCTCGACGGCGTGATCGCACGCGGCATGGCCAAAAAACCCGAGGACCGCTTCGCCAGCGCCGGCGATCTGGCCCTGGCCGCCCACGAAGCCCTCTCCGACCCCGACCAAGACCACGCCGACAACATCCTGCGCCGCAGCCAAGAAGCCACCCTGCCCGGCGCACCGTCACCAGCCGCGGCATCCCCGAGCCCGCCGGCGCAAGACGCGCCCCCGCGATACGCCGGCGCCGCCGGGCCCCCTTCCGGCCCGACGGCCGCCGCGCAACCCGGGCAGGCCTGGGGACCCCCAAGTGGGCCGGTGCCCGCGGCCGCCCAGCCGGCCGCCGCGTCGTTTTACCAAGCCGCCGGCCCCAACTGGGGCACACCCCCGCCCCAACAACCCTGGAACCAACCACCCAAACCCAAACGCAACCCCTGGCCCCTCGTCGCCGGCGCCGCGGCGCTGGTGGTCGTCCTCGTCGGCGCAGCCATCGGCATCGCAATCGTCATGGGCGGCAACGACGACAACAACCCGCAGGCGCACAGCACCACGACGACGGCGCCCACCACCACGAAGACCTCGCGGTCCACCACCACCACGACCCCGGGCGGCGATTCACAAGGCAAGCTGCTCAGTCAGCTGCCCGCCGGCTATGCGAGCGGCACCTGCACCCCGACCACCCCGAAGCCGAACAGCGTCTGGGTGAACGCGGTGGCCATGGTCGATTGCGGGCAGAACACCAACCCGGGCGGCCCGTCTCGCGCGGTGTACGGACTGTTCGCCAACGCCGATGTCCTCAAGAAGGCGTTCAACGACGACATCGCCGCCGGACAGCTGATGAATTGCCCCGGCGGCGGGCCGTCACCGGACAGCTGGCACTACGACAAGAGCCCGACGGTGACCGCCGGTATGGTCGCATGCGCCACCTACAAGGACCACCCGAACGTGGTGTGGACCAACGACGCCAAACTGATGCTCTGTGACGTCTTCGGGGATCCCCCGACAATCGAGGACCTGCACGGGTGGTGGGAGAAGTACGGCTGACCCCACGCCGCGGATGAAGCCGCGGCGTCGATACATCTGCGCGGCAACGGATACCGGCACTCGGCTACGGGGCGGTATGGTCGGCGGGTCTGGGGTTGGTTTGGAGGATCTGGGATGAGTGACGGTCAGGCCTCGCGGGTGGGGTCGATGTTTGGTCCTTATCACCTCAAGCGGCTGTTGGGCCGTGGTGGCATGGGTGAGGTGTATGAGGCCGAGCACACCGTCAAGGAGTGGACGGTGGCCGTGAAGTTGATGTCGGACACCTTTAGCCGCGATCCGGTGTTTCGTGAGCGGATGAAGCGCGAGGCCCGTATTGCCGGGCGTTTGCAGGAACCCCATGTGGTGCCCATTCATGATTACGGCGAGATCGATGGACAGATGTTCATGGAGATGCGCCTGATCGAGGGCACCGATCTCGATAGTGTGCTCAAGCGGTTTGGTCCGTTGACCCCGCCGCGGGCGGTGGCCATTATCGCCCAGATCGCCTCGGCGCTCGATGCCGCTCATGCGGCCGGGGTGATGCATCGAGACGTCAAGCCGCCCAACATTTTGGTCACCCGCGATGATTTCGCTTATCTGGTCGATTTCGGTATCGCCAGTGCCACCACCGATGAGAAGCTGACCCAGTTGGGCACGGCGGTGGGCACGTGGAAATACATGGCGCCGGAACGGTTTTCCAACGATGAGGTCACCTATCGCGCCGACATCTATGCGCTGGCGTGTGTGCTCTATGAGTGCTTGACCGGTTCCCCGCCGTATCGGGCCGACAGTGCCTCCACGTTGGTCACCGCGCATCTGATGCAGCCCATCCCCCAGCCCAGCACGGCACGCTCGGGCATCCCCAAGGCCCTCGACGGCGTGATCGCACGCGGCATGGCCAAAAAACCCGAGGACCGCTTCGCCAGCGCCGGCGATCTGGCCCTGGCCGCCCACGAAGCCCTCTCCGACCCCGACCAAGACCACGCCGACAACATCCTGCGCCGCAGCCAAGAAGCCACCCTGCCCGGCGCACCGTCACCAGCCGCGGCATCCCCGAGCCCGCCGGCGCAAGACGCGCCCCCGCGATACGCCGGCGCGGGCGGGCCCCCTTCGGGTCCGACGGGCGCCGCGCAACCCGGGCAGGCCTGGGGACCCCCAAGTGGGCCGGTGCCCGCGGCCGCCCAGCCGGCCGCCGCGTCGTTTTACCAAGCCGCCGGCCCCAACTGGGGCACACCCCCGCCCCAACAACCCTGGAACCAACCACCCAAACCCAAACGCAACCCCTGGCCCATCATCGCCGCGGTCGCGGTTGTGCTCGTCGTCGCCGTCGCCGGCGTGGGTATCTGGCTGATGATCCGGCCCAAACCGGCGCCACCGCCGCCGGACCCGATACCGGCCGACCGCCTCAGCGCGCTCCTGTTGGGCCCGTCGGACATCAACTCCATCATGGGCTCGTCGACCATGGAGCCCGGCAAACCCATTCAGTCCATGGATACCTCGTCGGTGACGCTGTCGTCGCCGGACTGCCAGGGCGCGCTCTACACCAGCCAGGATCCGGTGTACGCGGGCAGCGGCTATACCGGGGTGAGCGGACTGGTGTCGTCGGAGCCGGGGGATAACTACGACCATTGGGTCAACCAGGCCGTAATTCGCTTTCCGTCGGCCGATAAAGCCAAGTCGTTCATGCAGACCGCCGCCGGCAAGTGGAAAGGCTGCGCCGGCAAGACGGTGACCGTGACGAACAAGGGCAAGACGTATCGGTGGACGTTCGCCCAAATCAACGGCAGCCCACCGAAAATGACGGTGCTGGATACCCAAGAAGGCGCCGACGGCTGGGAGTGCGAGCGCGCGATGAGCCAGGCGAACAATGTGATCGTCGACGTCAACGCGTGCGGCTATCACATCACCGATCAGGGCGGCCAGATCACCGACAAGATCGTCGGCAAAATCGAGACCGAGTAGTCTTAACGAAAAGTCATACGGCTTGGTCGATTACAGGTCCGGCCCCTCCGCGCGCAGATCATCGACCGCCGACATCGCGTCGCGCAACTTGGCGAGCCACTCCTCGGTGTGCTCACCGACCAGCTTGACCGCCCAGGCCAATGCGTCGGCACGGGACCGGGCGACGCCGGCGTCGACCAAGGTGTCGAGCACCTGGCGTTCTGGCTGCTTCAAACGCGTCATCACGGGAACAGCGATGTGCGTGAACAGAATTCGCTCCGTGCCGGTCTTGGAGCCGACCTCGACGCCCCAGGAAACCTTGCGCCCGTAGCGATCCTGCGCTTCGTCGGCGATGTTCATCCGCTCGGAGCGCGTCTCCTCCCGGAACCGCGACACCCGGCCTTCGGCGCGGGCCTCACTCTCATCGCCCTCGGGTTCGGCCAGCTTGCCGATGACGGTGATCTCTTCGCGGTCGACGATGACGGTGGGATCGCCGTCGAACCAGCTTTCGGGTATGCGTCCGGCGAACCATTCCGCGGCGCCGCTGGCATCCGGTTGCTGGGCTTGGTGCCAGCCCCCGGGGCGGCCGTAGCGCCGCCCGCCGGTGTGATGTGATTTCATAATTACATAATTACATGCTTACACCAGTAAGGGAACCGTGTTCACCCGGAGCGAACCGGGGCCGAGGTCGCGCACGCCGGCGAAGGCGGCGAGTAGCACCGACGCAACGCGCTGTCCGCCGCGCGAACGATCGCGTCCCGGCGCGGGAAAACCGTTGATATGCAGCGGCGGGGGGCGTATTTTTGGGAGCGAAGCAGGCCCGGAAGCGACCATCTCGAAGTGCCGGAAGTAGGGGAAAGAAACCGGCCGCGTAGGACGTAAAGTCAGACGCCCCCCAAGAGTCGCCCGGGCCTGCCCCTACGTGTCGGAGACTTGTCCGCCCCGGCGAATCCGGAAGAGTTTGACTTCGTTCTTGATGCCCTTGAGGCGGCGCGCCCCCGCGAACGACCCCTGGAAATCACCGGCATCGGCGATGGCCTCCCAGACCGAATCGGCGACCAGCACCGTGCCCGGTCGCGCCACACCCGTGACGCGGCTGGCCACGTTGACCGGACTGCCGAACCAGTCCCCGGCCCGGCTGACCGCCATCCCGGAGGCCACTCCGGCCCGCAACCGGGGAAAGTCGTTGTCGGTGTCGACGGTTTCGACCAGCTTCACCACGACATCGAGCAATGGCGCCGGTTCGGGGCAGACGAACATCACCGCGTCGCCGATCGACTTGATGAACCGCACCGGCGGTGTGGTCACGTCGCGGGCGAGGTAGCCCAGCCGGCTGGCGAGCTGGCCCAGGTCTTCGGCCGGAATCGCCTCGCCGAGCCGGGTGAACCCGACGAGGTCGGCGAATGCGACGGTGACCTGGCGCGCGCCGGGCAGCGGCTTGCCGGCGGCCCGCTCCGCGGCGTTGACCGCCTCGGTTTCCATCGTGTGGCGCAGCTGCATGAACAGCATGTTCTCGACGAGCGGTCCGAGCAGGGGCGCGATCCGGCCGACCAACGCCTTGGAGGCCTTGGCGATTTCCAGCTCGGTGGCTCCTGGCCGCATGATCGCCGAGAGTGCGGTGAAGCGCATGACCTCGGCGGTGCGCGACAGGCCTTCGGCGAGCACCCGGACCACGAGCACGAGTTTGTCGGGATCCAGGCCGAGTTCGAGGAATCGCTGGGTCAACGCGGCGGCTTCGCCGTCGGCGCGCATGTGCACGGCCGCATCGGGGTCGTCGACCCGGGCCAGACCGATGGCACGCTGCACTCGCTGGAGCAGATCCAGGTCGATGCCGTAGGTCTCGCTGATCTCCCGGGTGGACACGTACGTGCCGTCGTCGCCGATCAGGCGGCGGCTGGCCAGCAGCAGCGGCGGGTGGGCCGTCCGAATTTCTTCGGCGGTGATGCCCTGTTCGAGCAGCCATTCCACGAGCTCCGCGCGCTCGGCGCGCGCGGTGCCCTCGAGCCCCTCGAGCAGATCCTCGTCCACGTGGTCGTCCACGTGGCCAAAGTACAACGCCGACGCGCGACGAGGTGAGTGATGACGTGAGTGATGATGTGCGGTGATGAGCGCACCACTACTCCAGGGGTTCCCGCCGGTTGTCGACGAGCGCGCCTCAGTGCTGGTCCTGGGGTCGTTTCCGAGTGTCCAATCGCTGGCCGCGGGCCAGTATTACGCGAACCCGCGAAATGCGTTCTGGCCAATCATCAGTGAGCTTTTCGGGGTCGACGCGGCCGCGCCGTATGACTCGCGGCTGGTCGCGCTGCGATCACACGGTGTCGCGCTCTGGGATGTGCTGCACCAGTGCCGTCGGGTCGGCAGCGCGGACTCGGCGATCGATCCTAAAAGCTTGGTGGCCAACAACTTTGCCGAGCTCTTCGCCAACTACCCGGCCATCGCGCGGGTTTACTTCAACGGAGCCAAGTCGGCCGACCTGTATCGCAGGCTGGTCCCTCCGGTCGAAGGGATCCACTACGAACGGCTGCCGTCGACCAGCCCGGCTCATGCCGTGCGCCCCGGCGACAAGCTCGCGGCCTGGCGGGTGATTTCGGCGTGAGAGCCAGCACTGTCACGACAGCGGCGGGCGCCGATGGGCCCACGGTCTCGCCGCCTCTATCTGAGCGGACAGCGACAACAGCGTCGCTTCGTCGTAGGGCCGGCCGACCAGTTGTATCGCCAACGGCAGCCCCTCGCCGTCGAGGTCCCACGGGACCGCCGCGGCCGGCTGGCCGGTCAGGTTCCAGACCTGTTGATAAGGAACGCGCTGCCCCGCCGCCAGCAGCGTCCAGGTGGCGCCGCGGCGTTGATAAGCGCCGATCCGCGACGGGCCCGTCGCGTTGCCCGGCGTGACGACGACGTCGACATCATCGAAGATCGACTGGACGCGGTTGCTCAGCGACGCCTCCGCTGCGCGCAGCGCAGCCATCCGCCGATCGGAGAAGAACGATCCCGCCCGCGCCAGATTTCGGGTGCGCGCTTCGAGGCGTTCCGGGTGGGCCAGCGCGTCCGCGTCGTCGCAAATGCCGCGGAGATAGCGGGGCAGATAGTTCGTGTAGAGCGTGGGTGGATATTCGGGGTCGCGCGTGATGACCTCGTGGCCCAGGTCGCGAAGCAGCGCACCGGCCTCGTCCACCGCCGCGAGCTGTTGCTTGCCCACCCTGGCAGGAAACGGCGTTGGAACCTTGGTGCTCAACGCGATTCGCAGTTTGCCGGGATGACGAGCGGCCGCGGCCACGAACTCCCCTTCGGGACCGGGCACCGTCGTCGTCGCGTCGAGGAACAAGGCGGCGTCCATGACCGACCGGGCGATCGGGCCGTTGACGCTCAGGCCGTACCAGGCGTCGTCATGCGGCTCCAGCGAGATCCGATCGCGTTGCGGCTTCAGCCCGAACAGCCCACACCAGGTCGCCGGGATCCGGATGGAGCCACCGCCGTCGGATCCCAGCGCGAGCGGCGCCAGCCCGGCGGCCACCGCCGCCGCACTGCCGCCGCTGCTGCCACCAGGCGTGCGCGTCAGGTTCCACGGGTTGCGGGTCGCGCCGAACGTCAACGACTCCGTGTAGGGAAACATCATCAGCTCGGGCACATTGGTCTTGCCGATGACCACCGCAC
Organism: Mycobacterium sp. IS-2888; assembly: GCF_001954215.1. Classification (NCBI taxonomy): domain Bacteria; kingdom Bacillati; phylum Actinomycetota; class Actinomycetes; order Mycobacteriales; family Mycobacteriaceae; genus Mycobacterium; species Mycobacterium sp. IS-2888. The sequence continues at coordinate 43,016 of NZ_MBET01000099.1, read as the reverse complement.
CGGCGGCGCGTAGCCTGCGCACCACCTCCCCGTCGGACGTCACCGCGGGACGGTGTCCCCCGCTGCCGAAGGTGGTCACCTCGCCGGCGACGTCGACGTCGTCCTTGATCGCGATCGGCACCCCGAGCAACGGCAACCGCTCGCCCGTGTCGAGGCGGTCCTGCACCATGGCCGCCTCGTGACGCGCAGTGTCCGAGAGCACCACGCGGTAGCAGCGCAGCTCGCTGTCCAGCCGCGCAATCCGTTCCAGGTAAAGCTCGAGCAGCTCCGGGGCGGTCAGTTCACCGTCGGCCAGCATCCGGGCCTGTTCGGCCGCGCCGGCAAAGGCCACCTCGCGAGCGTCCACTGCGGCAGCGTATCGCCCCGAATGAGCCAGCCAGTACCGTAGGCGACATGTCCTGCGTGTTCTGTGCCGTCGTCGCCGGGGACGCACCGGCCATCCGGATCTACGAAGACGAGGAGTATCTGGCGATCCTCGACATCCGCCCCTTCACCCGCGGACACACCCTGGTGCTTCCCAAGCGCCACACCGTCGATGTCACCGACACCCCGCCTCAGACGCTGGCCGAGATGATCACCATCGGCCAACGAATCGCACGCGCGGCCCGCGCGACCGAGTTGGCCGACGCGACGAACATCGGGATCAACGACGGCCCCGCCGCTTTTCAGACTGTGCGCCACATTCATCTGCACGTGCTGCCCCGGCGCAACGGCGACAAGCTTTCGGTCGCCAAGGGGATGCTGCTGCGCCGCGACCCGGACCGGGAAGGCACCGGCCGGATTCTGCGGGAGGCCCTCGCCCGGATCGACGCGAGTCAGTCAGACTGAGCCGATGGACAATCTGACACTGATGGAGCGCCTGGTACTCGTCCCGTTCCTGCGCATCCACGACACCGTCTACCGGAAGACCGACGGCCGCATCGGACACCGGATACCGGGAATGCCGCCCAGCCTGCTGTTGCACACCGTGGGCGCGAAGACCCGTCAGCCGCGGAGCAGCACGCTGACCTACGCCAAGGACGGCGACTCGTATCTGGTCGTCGCGTCCGCCGGCGGCAACGACAAGTACCCCGGCTGGTACCACAACCTGCGGAAGCAGCCGAATGCCGAAATCAACGTCGGGTCCAGGCGATTCCCGGTCACCTCGCGCACGATCGCCCCTGACGACGCCGACTATCCGAGGGTGTGGGAGCTCGTCAACAAGAACAACGCCAACCGGTACAGCGGCTACCAGAGCCGGACGTCGCGGCCGATCCCGGTCATCGCGTTGACGCCCGCGTAAAAACTGCACGAGCTGCGGAAAAGCATCAGCAAACCCCGTCGGGCGGTTTATTCTGCCCTAGCGCGGTGAAGCCGGGATGCGTTCACCGCAGAGCGCGGATCGGCTGGAGCGGCGATGACACGCTGGACGGGAAATCCCTGGCGGCGCATCGGCCTGCCCGCGCACATCGGTTGGCTCGTCGCCGGGGGCTACGGCGTCGCAGGGCTTCTGGTCGTGGCCTCGTCGATCTGGGAATGGCGGGGCGCGTATGCGACCCGGCCGGTCGACGAAGCCGTGTTCGCGCTGTGTCTGGTGGCGGCGGCGGCATGCGCCGGCTATGCGGCTCGTTGCTCGACGGAGCGGCGCCGCCGATTCGGCTGGCTGGCACTGGTGACGGCCCTGGTGGGCTGGGCGATCGGTGAGGTCCTCTGGTCGGTGTATGAGGTGCGCCCGGTGATCGAGCACGCGACTCACCCCGCCGCGGCCGAGGCCGTGTTCACCGTGTATCCCATCGGGGCACTGGCGTCATTGGTCCTGTTGTCCAAACTGTCTCGCCACAGTCCGCGCCGCCTCGTGCTGGACGGTCTGATCGTGGCGACCTCGCTGTTCGTCATCTCGTGGGTATTCGTCCTCGACAAACAGCTGCGCGAGGACACCGGCTCACGGCTGGCCACGCTGGTGGAGGTCTTCGCCGACGTCGTCATCCTGTCGACGGCGATCCTGATGCTGTCACGGGCCCGTCCCGGCGAACCCCCGAGCCGGAGCCTGCTGGGCGGCGGGATCGGGACGATCGCCATCGCCGACATCGCGATGGTTTTCCAGACCGGGGTGGGCAGCTATCACTTGGGCGATCTGTCCGATCTGGGGCGGGTGGCCGGCTTCGGCATGATCGCGCTGGCCGGCCTGGCCAGCGTCCACGAGTCACCCGTGGTGTCGCCGCCTAATCAGACACCGTTGCGCGCCTTGCTCTGGTTGCCCTACCTGCCGCTGCTGCTGGCAGCCGCGGTGGGGCTGGGCCACGCGCTGGGCCAGATGGCGCACGGGCCGCTGCTCGCCGCCCTCGGAATCCTCGTCGCCGGCGTGTTGGTCCGGCAATTCGTGGTGCTCCTCGAAAACCAGAGATTGTTGTCCGAAGTCGCGCGGGAAGCGTTTCGTGACAGCCTGACCGGTTTGGCCAATCGGACTCAATTCCTGCGCCGATTGGAACAAGCCGTCGCCCAACGACTTCCGGACGCGACACCCATCGCGGTGCTGTGTCTCGATCTCGACAACTTCAAGTTGGTCAACGACGCCCTGGGCCACCCGGCCGGCGACGAACTGCTGATACGTGTCGCCGATCGGCTTACCGCCGCGCTCGGGGAAAAGGGCACCGTCGCGCGCCTGGGTGGTGACGAATTCGCCGTGCTCATCGAGGGTTCCGTCGAAGAATTGCAGGAGGCGGCGCACCGGGTTCTGCAGGCCTTCACCGCACCGATCGTGATCGAAGGTGTGCCGGTGGCGGTCCGGCCGAGCATCGGCTTCACGATGGCCACCGCCGACTCCAATTGCACGGTGGACCAGCTCATCCGGCACGCCGACTTGGCGATGTATGCCGCCAAACGCGAAGGCGGCCAACGTATCCGAAGCTTCGTGCCCGATCTGCCCTTGTCCCATGGGTTCCAGCAGTTCGGTGACCCACTGATGGCGGCCAGCCAAGATCGGGCTAGCGAAGATCGGCTAGCCACGGCCGTGCACCATGAGAGGGAGCCCGCGGCCGAGCCGATCGCCGAAGTCAGGGCGGCGGCACCGGACCAATCGCACGGCACGGTCGACGGCATTCGGTGGCCCCCGACGCCGGTACGAATTGCCTTGGTGCTGTTGCTGATTGGTGTGGTCGCTTTCGCTGCGACGAGCATCCTCGACCCGAATGCCGGTCACAACGTTTTCTCCAAATCTGCCTACGCGGCGTTGAACCTGTTGGCGGCGGCGGTGATTGCCTCTCGCGCGTATCGCGTGCCGGCCGACCGTTTGGGTTGGGCCCTGATCGCGGCCGGCATGGCGGTTTCGGCGCTGGGTGACGTCGTCTACGACTTACGCGTGCCGGACGGTCAGTCACCCTCGGTGGCCGATCCGGAGTACGTGCTGTTTTACCCGTTGGTTTATGCCGGCCTCGTGGTAGTCATGCGGGCGCGCCTGACGCGGGTGCCGATCCCGATCCGGCTCGACGCGCTGGTGTGCGGGCTGGCCACGGCCGCGGTGGCCGTGGCGCTGTGGACGGGACCCATCCACGCGGCCGCGACCCGGGCCCCGGCGACCGTGCTGATGGGGCTGATCTATCCGTGCGGCGATCTGGTGCTGCTGGCCCTGGTCGCCGGGATGCTGCCGATACTCGGGTGGCGCAACGGATTGCGTTGGGGCCTACTCGTTTTGGGCTTCGTCGGTTTCGCTGTTGCCGACACCGCATACCTGTTCCAGACCTCCGAGGGCACCTACCGAGTCGGCAGCGCGCTCGACGCCCTCTGGCCCGCCGCGTCGCTACTGGTGGCGACGGCGAGTTGGACACCCAGGTCGTCAGTCGTGCCGCTACCGAGGCGCGGACTTGGCTACTACGCCATGCCGGTCGCGTGCACGGTCGCGGCGCTGGGAGTCGTCGTCTTGAGTCAGCACTCACGGCTGGCCACGACCCTCGCCGCACTGAGCCTGATCGCGGTCACCGCGCGATTCTCGGTGACCTTCCGGGATGTCAGCATGCAGGCCGAAAGCCACAAGCTCGCCATGACCGACGAATTGACCGCGCTGCCCAACCGGCGTTCCCTGGCGACGGCACTCACCGCGCTGGCCGACTCCGTGCGCGCGGGTCCTTCGCCGGAAGTCTCGCCGGCACTCTCGCACGGTGTGCGGACCTCCTCTCGTCAAGCGCTTCTGATAGTGAAGCTCTGTGAGTTGCACAAAATCACCGACTCGATCGGCCGCCACTTCGGCGATGAACTGTTGTGCCGCATAGCGAATCGAATTGCGAACAGCGTCCGCCGTGAGGATGTGGTTGCGCGCACCGGTGAAGACGAGTTCGCGATCCTGCTGGGCGACGGGCCCGACGTCATTGCCGTTCGCGCACAGGCGGGTCGCTTGCTCGAGGCGTTGATCGAGCCGTTCGCGCTGGACCCGATGACCGTGCAAGTCGACGCCTGCATCGCGATTGCGCTCTACCCGGACCACTGCGACCACCCACAGGAGCTGCTGAACCGCGCCGAAGCGGCCATCCCGCAGGCCAAAACCGCCCACAGCAAGATCGCGGTGTACGAGCCGGCGTTCGAGCTGTATCGCGACAACGACCCCAACCTGATCGACGAACTACGCGCGGCGCTGTTCGAGGGCGACGAACTGACGCTGTATTACCAGCCGAAGATCAACGCGCGCGACGGCAGCGTGCACAGCGTCGAGGCGCTGCTGCGTTGGAACCATCCCACCCGCGGATTGCTGTTACCCGAGGAATTCCTGCCCGCTGCGGACCGCGCCGGGCTGATGCGAAAGGTGGCCAACCGCACGCTCAACCGCGCCCTCGAACAGATCCACTGCTGGCGCGTTCAGGGCCTCACGCTGGCGGTCGCCGTCAATCTCTCGACGACGAATCTGCTCGACCTCGACCTGGTCGGCACCATCGAACGGCTGCTGCAGACCTACGGCCTGCCTCCCGACGCCCTCATCATCGAGATCACCGAGAGTGCCCTCGTCGATTCCGTGCGATCCCGAAACACCGTCGCCGAGTTGCAACGCCTGGGCGTCCGCATCTCGATCGACGACTACGGCACCGGGTGGTCGTCGCTGGCACGCCTGCAGGACGTCTCGGTCGACGAGCTGAAACTCGACCGGATATTCGTGGCGCGGCTGGCCCAAGACCCGCGATCGGTCGCCATCGTGCGCTCCACGGTGGCGCTGGCTCGCAGCCTCGGAGCCGATCTGGTCGCCGAGGGAGTCGAAGACGAGATCACGCTGAGCGCGCTGCGACGATACGGCTGCACGATCACGCAGGGCTTCGTCCACAGCCCGCCATTGCCCGCACCCGAATTGCAGCGTTGGATTGCCAGCCACGCACCCGGTTCGGGTTCGAAATCCGAAGCGGGAGTGAGCGACTGATCGGCTAGAAGAGCTCCTTCGCCAGCAATTCCAGGGTCGCCACGCGCGCCGGCGCGGTGGCGGGCTCGGTGCCGCGGCGGGCCGAGGCGACCGGGTTGACCATCACTTCGTCGACGCCGAACCGTTCGGCAAGCGCCCGCACCTGTTCTGCAGCCTCCGCGGGCGCACCGAGAACGGCGCGTTGCAGGCCGCTTTCCACGATGCGCTGCTGCTGCGGTGTCAGCTCCGCGACTTGAGCTTCCTCGACCAAGGGCACCGGCCCAAGCGGTTGCCCGGTCCGTAGCTTCGCCATCATCTGCAGGTTGGGCAGCATCAACGCCGTTGCCTCGTCGCGTGTTTCGGCCACCGCGGCATTGACCGTCAGAAATGTCACCGGTTCCGCCGCGACGTCGCTGGGCCTGAAGCGGGAGCGGTAGAGCTCGAGCGCCTCTTCGGTTCCCTTGCCCGAGAAGTGATGGGCGAAAACGTACGGCAGTCCCTTGGCGGCGGCCAGATGCGCCGAATACATCGACGATCCCAGCAGCCACAATCGGGGTTCGGTCGCGGCGGCCGGGGTGGCCTTCAAGGTGTAGTCCCCGGAACGGAGTGGCACCCGCACACCGCGCGCGCTCATCAGTGCCGCCACGTCGTCGAGGTATTCGGGGAAGCGCTCGATATCTTCCTCGCCACGGCCGCCGCGCAGGGCATACGACGTCACGGGGTCGGACCCCGGCGCCCTGCCGATGCCCAAGTCGATCCGACCCGGAGCGGCCGCTTCGAGCAGCGCGAACTGCTCGGCCACCGCCAGCGGCGCGTGGTTGGGCAGCATCACACCACCCGACCCGAGCCGGACCTGCGAGGTCTGCGCCGCCAGGTAGGCGATCAAGACCGGCGGGCTGGTGGCGCCCACCGACGGCATGTTGTGGTGTTCGGCGACCCAGTAGCGGGTGAAACCCAGACGATCGGCTGCCTGCGCCAATGCCACGGTGGCCGCCAGCGCATCGGAGGTCGTCTGGTCGGTGCGCACCGGGACGAGGTCAAGGACGGAAAGCCGCACGATCGCGTCAACGCATGCGGGCCGGCGAACGTTCCCGGCGCACACTCAACGCCTTCAGCGCACACTCAACGCGGAGATCGTTGGCGTCGCACGCTCAGTAGTTTTTGAGGGTGAGCGAGTTCACGATGTTGTCGAAGACATCCTGCGGGATCGGCGCACCGCCGGGGATGTTGTCGATCACCAGCCACTGGTTGCGCTTGACGTAGTCGTGAAACTCCTTGTGGTAGTTGGAGAAGCCGAGCTCGTAGTCCTCACCCGCCGCGGCGAGCTCACCGGCCAGGACGTAGGCGCCCAGCAGCGCGACGCTGGTGCCCTGGCCCGACAACGGCGAACAGCAATACCCGGCGTCGCCGACGAGGGCCACCCTGCCCTTCGACCAGCGGTCCATCTTGATCTGCGCCATCTCGTCGAAGTAGAAGTCCGGCGCGCTCCGCATGTACTCCAGCAGCTGCGGCCGCACCCAGCCGTCGTCGGCCATCCGTCGTTCCAACTCGGCTAGCTGGGCCTCGGTGTCGCGGTAGTCGATCCGCAGGTCGGGCTCCATGAAGCCGACCATGGCCCGCGCCTCGGAGTTGTCGCGCGCGCTGTAGACGCCGACCATGGTGGACTCCCCGTAATGCCACCGCTGCCAGTAGTCGAGGTCCAAGAAGTTGGGCACGGTGAAGATCGCCGCGTGGGTGCCCAGCCGCTCGATGAATTGCTCCTCCGGGCCGAAGGCCAATCGGCGCACGTTGGAGTGCAAACCGTCGGCGCCGATCACCAGGTCGAAGCTGCGCGCGGCGGCCCGGTCGAACGTCACCGCGACCGAGGCGCCGTCGTCCTCCAACGCGACGATGCTGTCGTCGAACACATACTCGGTGTTCAGTTGTGTTGCCTCGTAAAGCAATTCGACAAGATCGTCGCGCAGCAGTTCGATGTCGGGGTTGGCGATGAGCCCGCCGGTCGGCGTCGATTCGGTGTCCTGGGATAGCTCGTTGCCGTCGCGGTCGACCACGGATGCGCCCCTGATGCGGGTGCGGCGGTGATCGGCGGCGGCCCGTAGCGCCATGCGTTCGAGCACGCTGAGCGCCGGGCCCCGCACGTCGATGGCCTGCCCGCCCGGCCGCAGCCCGGGGTGGCGTTCCGCGACGGTGACCGAATAGCCATGGTGCGTCAGCCAATACGCCGCGGTCGTACCGGCCACGCTGGCGCCGGACACCAGAATATCGGTCACTTGATTCCTGCCAGCCTCTTCGCGTGGGCGAAGACGTCGTCGAGCATTACCGGAGTCAACCTACCGGTGAACATGTTTTGCTGGCTGGGGTGGTAGCAACCGAGCAGACGCACGCCAGACGGCAGCGTCGCGACGGCGCCATGCCCGAACCGCGGTTTGCGCATTCCGGCGACACCGGGCAGCCGCAGCGCGATCTGCCAGGCGAACCCGCCCAGGGCGACGACGACGCGCACATGGTCGGACACCAATCGCCATTCGGCATCCAGCCACGGCCAGCAGGCGTCCCGTTCCGCGGTGGTGGGCGCGTTGGCCGGAGGCGCGCATCGGACCGGTGCGGCGATTCGAATTGCGTTGGCCTGCAGGCCGTCTGCGGCATCGACGCTGATCGGTGAGTTCACCAGCCCAGCGCGGTACAGCGCCGCGTAAAGCTGGTCCCCGGACCTGTCGCCGGTGAACATGCGGCCGGTCCGGTTGGCGCCGTGCGCGGCGGGCGCCAACCCGACGATCAACACCCGCGGGCGCTCGGATCCCCACCCCGGCACCGGCCGCCCCCAATAGGGCTGGTCGGCGAAGGCTCGGCGCTTGATGACGGCGACGTCTTCCCGCCAACTGACCAGCCGCGGGCAGGCACGGCACACGCTGACCACCGCATCGAGCTCCGGTATCGAAGCGGCCCGGGCCGCCAGCGCCGAAACCTGCGCGGCGTCAGCGGCCACCGGGGTCTGCGGAGTGGCCGGGTCGCCCGGCCAACCGCTACCGGGCGCGACGGGAGAGCCGAACGCCTGGCCGGTATTCGGATGGACGAGCACATGAACATCCTGCATTCACGCGGTGCGACCGAAAAATTCGGTCGCCCTAAGTGCGACTTTGGCATAAATTCAGCCGCGATATCCCATGAAAAGCACCGGCCCCGCGGTTCTGATCCTGTTCGCCACGCTGATGGCGGCGGCGGGCACCGGCATCTCGATCGTCGCGTTCCCCTGGCTGGCCTTGCAGCACAACGGGAGCGCGCGGGCAGCGTCCGTCGTGGCGGTAGCGATGACGCTGCCGCTGGTGCTGTCCACGCTGGTCGCGGGCACGGCGGTCGACTCCTTCGGCCGCCGCCGGGTGTCGCTGGTCTCCGATTCGCTGTCCGGCACCGCGGTAGCGGCGGTGCCGCTGATTGCCTGGTTCTTCGGTCCGAGAGCGATCAACGTCGTCGACCTGGCGGTGCTGGCCTTCTTCGCGGCCGCTTTCGACCCGGCCGGGACGACGGCGCGGGACTCGATGCTGCCCGAGGCCGCCGGCCGGGCGCGGTGGTCGCTGGACCGGACCAATAGCATTTACGAGGCGATTCAGAACCTCGGCTTCATCGTCGGTCCGGGCATCGGCGGTTTGATGATCGCCACGGTCGGCGGCGTCAACACCATGTGGCTCACCGCCGGGTTGTTCGGGTTGTCGATCCTCGCGATCGGGGCGCTGCGCCTCGAGGGTGCCGGCAAGCCACACCACGCAACCCGGCCGACCGGGCTGGTATCCGGCATCACCGAGGGGCTGCGATTCGTCTGGAATCTGCGGGTGCTACGGACGCTCGGGGTGATCGACTTGTTCGTCACCGCGCTGTACTTGCCGATGGAAAGCGTGCTGTTTCCAAAGTATTTCGCCGACCACCACCAACCCGCGCAGCTGGGTTGGGCGTTGATGGCGCTGGCGATTGGTGGCGTGGCGGGCGCGCTCGGCTATGCGGTGCTGTCGAGATACATGCGGCGACGCGTGGCCGTGCTGACCGCGACCCTCACCTTCGGTGCGGCAACGGTCGGCATTGCGTTCCTGCCGCCGCTGCCGGTGATCCTGGCGCTGTGCGCGGTGACCGGCGTGGTCTACGGGCCGATCCAGCCGATCTACAACTACGTGATGCAGACGCGGGCCCCGCATCATCTGCGCGGTCGAGTGGTCGGCGTGATGACCGGGCTGACCTACGCCGCTGGCCCGTTGGGCCTGCTGGTGGCCGGTCCCCTGGCGGACGCCGCCGGACTGAAGGCCACGTTCCTGACGCTGGCCGTGCCCATCCTGTTGATCGGGCTCGTCGCCTGCGGGCTGCCGTCGCTGCGCGAACTGGACCGCGCGCCGAGTTCGCTGTCGAACCCCGAGCTTGAAACGGCCTAGGATCGGGCCCGTGAACTCGGATGCGCTGGCCGGCCTGATCGCCGGCCTGCCCGACGGGACCGTCGTCACCGACCCCGCCATTACCGAGGGCTACCGCCAAGACCGCGCCTTCGACCCGTCGGCGGGCAAGCCGCTGGCCGTCGTCCGGCCCCGGACCACCGAAGAGGTCCAGACGGTGTTGCGCTGGGCCACGACCAACCGGGTGCCGGTGGTGCCGCGGGGAGCCGGCAGCGGACTGTCGGGCGGAGCGACGGCGCTGGACAACGGGATCGTGCTGTCGACGGAGAAGATGCGCGACATCACCGTCGATCCGGTCACCCGCACCGCGGTATGCCAGCCCGGGCTGTTCAACGCCGAGGTGAAGAAGGCCGCCGCCGAGCACGGCCTGTGGTATCCGCCGGATCCGTCGTCGTTCGAGATCTGCAGCATCGGAGGCAACATCGCGACCAATGCGGGCGGGCTGTGCTGCGTGAAGTACGGCGTCACCACCGATTACGTGCTGGGCATGCAGGTGGTGCTCGCCGACGGCACCGCGGTGCGCCTGGGTGGCCCGCGTTTGAAGGACGTGGCGGGTCTCTCGCTCTCCAAGCTGTTCGTGGGCAGCGAAGGCACGCTTGGCGTCATCACCGAAGTGACGCTGCGGCTGCTGCCCGCGCAGAACACCTCGAGTGTGGTAGTAGCCACCTTCGCGACGGTGGAGTCGGCGGTGGACGCGGTGCTCGGGGTCGCCGCGCGACTGCGCCCGTCGATGCTGGAGTTCATGGATTCGGTGGCGATCAACGCCGTCGAGGACACCCTGCGCATGGACCTGGACCGCGGGGCGGCCGCCATGCTGGTGGCCGGCTCCGATGAACGGGGGCGCGCGGCGTCCGACGACGCCGAGGTGATCGCCGCCGTGTTCGCGGAAAACGGTGCGACGGAGGTGTTTTCGACCGACGACCCGGACGAGGGCGAGGCCTTCGTCGCCGCTCGCCGGTTCTGCATTCCGGCGGTGGAGGCCAAGGGCTCGCTGCTGCTCGAAGACGTCGGCGTGCCGCTGCCGGCCCTGGGCAAGCTGGTCACCGGGATCGAGCGCATCGCCGCCGAACGCGAGTTGATGATCTCGGTGATCGCCCATGCCGGCGACGGCAACACCCATCCGCTGATCGTGTACGACCCGGCCGATGCCGCCATGACCGAGCGCGCACACCTGGCATTCGGCGAGATCATGGATCTCGCCGTCGGTCTCGGCGGCACCATCACGGGTGAGCACGGCGTCGGCAGGTTGAAGCGGCCATGGCTGGACGGCTACCTCGGACCTGAGGCGATGGAGCTCAACCGGCGCATCAAGAAGGCGTTGGATCCGCTGGGCATCCTGAATCCCGGTGCGGCGATCTAGCTCTTGCGCCGACTGTGAATCTGGCGACGCGTTCGCGGCGTGTCGCGTCGTGAAATTCACGCTCGGCGGTTGGGGCGTGTGGCTTAGAACGCGAAGCGGTTCAGCACGTCGTAATTGCCCAGTGGCGTGGCGTTGACCAGCCGCCAGAACAGGCGCAGCGGCGCCGACGGTATGCGCTCGTAGAGCGCCCCCACGGCGGACCGCTCGAGGAAACGCAGCCGCGGGTTCCAGCGCTCGAGTTCGCGGGCATCCCGGATGCCCCATTTGGTGATGCCCTTGGTGAGCACCTTGGACAGCCGCGGCCCCAGCGGCGAGGTCGTGTCGAAGAGGAGCTCGCCGCTACCGAACCGATCCGTGAGGCTCTGTAGCAGCGTGCGCACCTGGGGCTCGGTGAGGTACATGACGAGGCCCTCGGCGATCATCAGCACCGGGCGATCGGTCGGTATGTCGTCGAGCCAGTCGTCGGTCACCGACGAGCCGATCATCCGGTAGCCGTCGCGGTCGTCATACAGCTTGCGCCGCAACGCGATTACGCCCGGCTGGTCGACGTCGAACCACCGCACGGTTTCCGGTGGGTGCAGCCGGAACGCCCGGGTGTCCATGCCGCACCCGAGGTGCAGCACGACCGCGTCGGGATGCCGGCGCAGGAAGTCGGCGCTCCAGTCGTCGAACTGTCTGGCGCGCATGGTGACCAGGTACTGATTCGATCCGGGATGCATGGCGCGGCGCATGCGGGCCCAGTCGTATTCGATGCGGTCTACCGCCTCCGCGGCCGCCGTGTCACCCAGAATCGGTGCCGGCGAACGGCTTTCGTACGCCCGCAGATACAGCGTGCACAGATTCGTCCATTCCACCGACCCCCACCGCACGCCGCTGAAGTCGACCTTGTCCGTCATTGTCATGACTTTCTCTTTTCCTCCCGATATTCGGTCCACATCCGCATCAGCTGGTCGCGATAGTCCCGGGTGCAGAACTCGCAGAAATCGCGGAAGTCCTCGACGCGCTCCCGCTGCTCGGCGCGGTCCTCCCCCAGCACCGACAGCGCGAACTCGGCGGGCTCGATGCCCAGGCGCATCAGCGACAGCTGCGTTTCCATCACGCTGGTGAACCCGCCCGGCGTGAGCCGGTAGAGGTGTTGACGGTTGGGGCTGGGCAATCGCTCCACCATGCCGCCTTCGAGCAGCTGCCGGGCGACGGTACTGATCGACGCCTTGCTCACCGACAACGCATCGGCCAGCTCGCCCAACGACTGCTGCGGTGGATCGCAGATCAGGAGCCACCCGTATATCCGCCCCATGGTGCGGGTGGCGCCGAGGAGCTCGAAGAACAGCCCCATGCGGTCGACGAATTCGGCCTCTTCCGGTGACATCGGACTCCTAAGTTCGTTCAGTACACACTGAACGTACTGTACGTGATCTACCGCTGCATCGTCACGTTGACATAGCGGCTGGAATGCCTTACACATAAGACATGCCGGTGGATCTGTCTCATAACGCACCCGTCGCGTTCCGGCTCGCCACCGCCGACACCTGGCCCAACCCCTGGCCGATGTACCGCGCGCTGCGCGATCACGACCCGGTGCATCACGTCGTGCCCGAAGGCAAGCCGGATCGCGACTACTACGTGCTGTCCCGGCACGCCGACGTCTGGGCGGCGGCCCGCGACCACGAGACGTTCTCGTCGGCGCAGGGCCTGACGGTCAACTATGACGATCTGGAAATGATTGGGCTGCAGGACAATCCACCGTTCGTCATGCAGGATCCGCCGGTGCACACCGAGTTTCGCAAACTGGTGTCGCGCGGTTTCACGCCACGGCAGGTCGAGGCCGTCGAGCCCAAGGTGCGCGAGTTCGTCGTCGAGCGCATCGAGAGGCTCCGCGCCGACGGTGGCGGCGATATCGTCACCGAGCTGTTCAAGCCGCTGCCGTCGATGGTGGTCGCGCACTATCTCGGCGTGCCCGAGGACGATCGGGCCCAATTCGACGGCTGGACCCAGGCCATCGTCGCCGCGAACACCACCGAAGGCGGCGTGAGCGGCGCGCTGGAAAGCGCCGGCGATGCCGTCGGGTCGATGATGGCCTACTTCACCCACCTGATCGAGCGGCGGCGGACCGAACCCGAGGACGACACCATCTCCCACCTGGTCGCCGCCGGCGTCGGCGCCGACGGCGACATCTCCGGCACGCTGTCGATTCTGGCCTTCACGTTCACGATGGTCACCGGGGGCAACGACACCGTGACGGGGATGCTGGGCGGGTCGATGCCCTTGCTGCACCGGCGCCCGGACCAACGGCGGCTTTTGGTCGACGACCCGGGCCTGATCCCCGACGCGGTGGAAGAACTACTGCGGCTGACCTCGCCGGTGCAGGGGCTGGCGCGCACGGCCACGCGGGACGCGGAGATCGGCGACACGACCGTCCCGGACGGCCGCAAAGTGTTGCTGCTCTACGCGTCCGCCAACCACGACGAACGCCAATACGGCTCGGACGCAGGCGAACTCGACGTGACCCGCCGCCCACGCAACATCCTGACTTTCAGCCACGGGGCGCACCACTGCCTGGGCGCGGCGGCGGCGCGGATGCAATCGCGGGTCGCGCTGACCGAACTGCTGGCCCGCTGGCCGGATTTCGAGGTGGACGAGTCCGCAATCGTCTGGTCTGGCGGCAGTTACGTCAGGCGCCCGCTGACCGTGCCGATCACGGTGAACTCCTGATGCCCGACTGGCTGGCCTCCCACCGCAGCGAGGCGGCGGCCGACCGGATTCTCGACGCCGCCGAGGAGCTTTACACGGTGCGCGACCAGGCATCGATCGGCATGAACGAAATTGCCCGGGCCGCAGGCTGTTCCCGCGCGACGCTATACCGGTACTTCGAGAACCGCGAGGCGCTGCGGACCGCCTACGTGCACCGCGAGACGCGCCGGCTCAGCCGCGCGATCGCCGACGAGATCGACGGCATCGAGGATCCGCGCGAACGCCTGATTGCGAGCATCACCGCGACGTTGCGGATGGTTCGCGACAGCGCGGCCTTGGCGGCGTGGTTCGCCGTCACCCGCCCACCGATCGGCGGCGAGCTGGCTGAAAAGTCGGAGGTGATCACCGCGTTGGCCGCCGCGTTCGTGAGCTCGCTCGGTCCCGAGGAGCCCGCCGTCGTCGAACGCCGGGCCCGCTGGGTGGTTCGGGTGATCACGTCGCTGCTGATGTATCCGGGCCGGGACGAGGCCGACGAGCGGGCGATGATCGAGGAGTTCGTCGTGCCGATCGTCACGCCGGTCGGCGCGCGTCGCTAGCCGTCGTCCGGCCGCGCAACGACGTCGCCGCCGCGCAACTATACCCGTGTCTACTAGGGCTTTTTTCGTCCAAACCGCTGTCTTGGGCGGCTGCGCAGCGCTATGTTATGGCCCATCGAGTTGTCGCAGAGCGATCGGTGGGGAGCAGACCAGGAGTCGAAGTGCGGGTGTCCGTGTGCGCACGCGACGACGCGCTGCTACCGATAACCATCGGCGCCACTCAGGAAGGACCGACGTGACTTACCCCTGTTTGCCGCCCGAAATCAATTCGGCACGCATGCAAACCGGTGCGGGGCCCGGCCCCATGCGCGCGGCCTCGTCGGCCTGGAGTGGGCTCGCCGGCGAATTGCGGTCGGCGGCGGACTCGTTTGCGTCCGTGACGTCGAACCTCTCGGGCGAGACGTGGCAGGGGCCCGCGGCCGTGGCGATGGCGGCCGCAGCCGCACCCTATGCCGCATGGCTGAGCGCGGCGGCCGGGCATACCGAACGGGCGGCCGGCCAGGCTGCGGCGGTGGCGGCCTCGTTCGAGACGGCACAAGCCGCCATCGTGCCCACGCCGGCGATCGCGGCCAATCGGGCTCTATTGGTGACGCTGGTAAACACGAACTTCTTGGGGCTGAACACCCCGGCGATCGCGGCAACCGAATCGCATTACGACGAGATGTGGGCGCAGGACGTGACCGCGATGGCCCACTACCACGCCGGTGCGTCGTCGGCCTGGGCCAGCATGGCTCCGCTCACGCCGCTGCAGGAGAGCCTCCCGCAACTCGTCAGTACGTAAACCTGGTCAGTCGCGCACGCGGGTGAACCGGTGCAGCAGCCAGGCCAAGGGGATGGTCAGGGCCAGCGTCGCGACGTAGAGATACAGCATCGAACCGGTGTAGACGTGGGCCCGGACCACATAGTCCATCGCGAACTCCATGGTCACCAGGTGGATGAGGAAGATCTCGTAGGAGATCTCGCCCAGCCACACCATGGGCCGGCTGGCCAGTAGCCGCGAATACCACCCCTGGTTGCCCAGGGCCAACGGTGCCACCGCCAGCACCGCGATCGCGGCGTAGAAGCACGTCTTGTACAGCGCCTCCCCCAGCGTTGCCGGTGACGTGGTGGGCGCGCCCGCGATCGGGGTCGAGACGATGAAATAGCAGATGATCGCCAGCGGTATCGCCACGAACGCATAGCACCGCACGCCCATCCGCTGCAGCACCGTCAGCAGCATGCCGCCCAGGAACCAGGCCAGGTAGGTCGGTAGCCACAGCCGGGCGCCGTCGGGAAACCAGTGATCGGTATGCACCAGGACCAGCCATGCCGGGCTGAGCAACGCCAGCGCCGCCAGGGCGCCGACTACCAGCCTCGGCTGCCAGCGTCGCCGCGAGACGAGCACCAGCAGCACGTAGGCCAGCAAGGGCAGCACCACGTAGAAGGCCGCCTCCACCGCCAGGCTCCACATCTGGGTCAGGCCCTGATGCAGGTACTTGCCGAGATAGCCGTCGGTGTAGATCTGCGTCAGGGTCAGATTGCGCACCAGGCCCGTCCACGAATGCCCGGGATTCGGTCCCGCCTCCCGGTAGTGGTACAGCACGTACGCAACGAGCACCGTGATGACGTAGGCGGGCATGATGCGCCGAACCCGGTGCCACGCATAGCGATTCAGCGACGGCGGCGGGCCGTCGGTCGCGGCCGATTTGACCCACGGGCGGAACAGCAGGAAGCCGGACAGCACGAAGAAGATCGGAACGCCGATCTCCATCCGGGAGCCGACCAGACCCCAGTACCCGTGGGTGTACTTGCCGGTGGTGTAGGCGGCGTGGGTGCCCACGACCAGGAGGGCGGCGACCGCGCGGATGCCGGTCAGCGACGCGACTCGGTCCACGTGGGCGACCTGCTCGAGTCCGCCCTGGGCGTCTCTCTCCTCGGACAGCGTCATCCGGCGCGTTTCTTGCGTGGTTTGGTCTTGCCGGAGCCACGATCCGGCCGCAGATCGATCAGCACGCCCGAGATACGCGTGCGCTCAAGCTTTTTCACGGTTGCCTTCGGCAATTTAGCCGGCAGCTCCACCAGGGAGAAATCCGGGCCGATGGCGATGTGGCCGAAGTCGCTGCGGTGCAGTCCGCCCTCGTTGGCGATGGCGCCGACGATCGCGCCGGGGCCGATCTTGTGACGCTTGCCCACCGAGATGCGATAGGTGGCGAAATCCCGTGTCTGCCTTGGTTTTTCATGGGGCCGTTCGCGCCGTTCCCGACGCTCGCGCCGCTCTGGCGGCGGTTCGGGCGCCATCAGGAACTCCTCGCCGTCGCGCGACTGCAGGGCCAGCGCGGCGGCGATGTCGGCCATCGGGATGTCATGTTCGCGTTCGTAGTCCTCGACCAGCTTGCGGAACAGCTCGATTTCCGGACCGCCGAGAGCGCGGGTGATGGAATCGCCGAATTTCGCCACGCGCTGCGCATTGACGTCCTCGACGGTGGGCAACTCGGCCTCGGTGAGCGTTTGGCGCGTTGCCTTTTCGATCGCCTTCAGCAGGTGGCGTTCCCGCGGCGCGACGAACAACAGCGCGGTTCCCGAACGCCCGGCCCTGCCGGTGCGTCCGATGCGGTGTACGTAGGACTCGGTGTCGTGCGGGATGTCGTAGTTGAGCACATGCGATATCCGCTCCACGTCCAACCCGCGCGCGGCCACGTCGGTGGCGACCAGGATGTCGATGCCCTTGGGGCCCCCGTCGCGCAGCGCGGCTATGGTCCGCTCGCGCTGCCCCTGCGGGATGTCGCCGTTGATGGCGGCCGCGGAAAAGCCTCGGGCGCGCAGCTTTTCGGCCACCTCCTCGGTCGCCTGTTTGGTGCGCACGAAGACGATCATCGCCTCGAACGGCTCCACCTCGAGCACACGGGTGAGCGCGTCCATTTTGCGTGGCCCGGCCACCTGGATGTAGCGCTGCGAAATGTTCTCGGCTGTAGCGGTTTTCGCTTTGGTGGTTACTTCGAACGGATCGTGTAGGTACTTGGCGGTGAGCTTGCGGATCTGGGCCGGCATGGTCGCCGAAAACAGCGCGACCTGTTTGTATTCCGGCGTTTCGGACAGGATGCGCTCGACGTCGTCGGCGAAGCCCATGGCGAGCATCTCGTCGGCCTCGTCGAGCACGAGGTAGTCCACCCGCGACAAGTCGAGCGTGCCGCGTTCGAGGTGGTCGATGATCCGGCCGGGCGTTCCCACCACCACGTGCGCGCCGCGCCGCAGTCCGGCAAGTTGCACGCCATAGGACGACCCGCCATAGATCGACAGCACGTTGATCTTGGGCAGCTGCGCCCCGTAGCGGCTGAAAGCCTCGGCCACCTGCAGCGCCAGTTCCCGGGTGGGCGCCAGCACCAGGGCCTGGGTCGCGTTGCTGGTCACATCGATCTTGGACAGGATCGGGATCGCGAACGCCGCCGTCTTGCCGGTGCCGGTCTGCGCCAGGCCCACCACATCGGAACCGGCCATCAGCGCCGGAATCGTCGCCGCCTGGATGGCCGTCGGTGTCTCGTAGCCAACGTCGCCGATCGCCCGCAAGACGGAGGGATGGATCTGCAGGTCGGCAAACGTCGTAGAAACAGCCTCGGGCGAGCTGTCGGGGAGGGTCATCGTCCCTGAAGTCTAGTGGTGACCGCGAGCTCAGCAGAGCTGAGCGTGGCGGGTCACCACCAGACAGCGCCGTGGTGGTCATGCGCGCAGCGCGGCGGGCGCGGCACGCCTGCCACACCGTCGAGCCCGATGACGGTACGGTGCGCGATGTGTGGTCGCTACCGTGCCCTGCCGAGCCGCTGTCCGCCCTGTCCCTCGCGGTGGTGCTCGGCGCGGCGTTGACGGGCTGCGGCACGGGAGACTCCACGGTCGCCAAGACCCCGCAGGCAACGACGACCACGCCGGCGGCACCCGCCACCGCACCCGGCCAGGCGTCCGGCGCGGCGGCGACGCCCAGCGGCACACCGGCCGATCCGTGCGCGATCAATCTGGCGTCGCCCACCATCGCGAAAGTGGTGTCCGAGCTGCCACGCGATCCCCGCAGTCAACAGTCCTGGAGCCCGGAACCGCTGGCCGGCAACTACAACCAGTGCGCCCAGCTGTCGGCCGTCATCATCAAGGCCAACACCAACGCCATCAATCCCACCACCCGGGCGGTGCTGTTCCACCTCGGTCAGTTCATCCCGCAGGGCGTGCCCGACACCTACGGTTTCAACGGCATCGACCCGGCGCAGACCACCGGCGACACCGTGGCGTTGACCTATCCCGGCGGCATCAACGGCCTGAACACCGACGTGCGATTCCACTGGAATGGCAACGGCGTCGAGCTCATCGGGAACACCCCCGGCCACTAAGCCGATCGCTAGCCCGGCGCCGCCGGATTGTCGGTCGCCTCACCTACAGTTGCTGCTGTGTTCGTCACCGGCGACAGCATCGTCTACAGCGCATCGGATCTCGCGGCCGCCGCCCGCTGCGAGTACGCATTGCTGCGCGATTTCGACGCAAAGCTGGGTCGCGGCCCCGCCGTCGTGGTCGAGGACGAGCTGCTCGAACGCACGGCCGCTTTGGGCGACCGGCATGAGCAACGCGAGCTCGACCGGCTGCGCGCGGAGTTCGACGATGCGGTCGCGATCATCGGCCGTCCGGCCTACACGCTCGAGGGGCTGACCGCCGCCGCCGAGGCGACCCGGCGCGCCATCGCCGACCGCGCGCCGGTGGTGTATCAGGCCGCGATGTTCGACGGCCGCTTCGTGGGATTCGCCGACTTCCTGGTCGCCGACGGCGAGCGATACCGCCTCGTCGACACCAAGCTGGCCCGCTCCCCCAAGGTCACCGCGCTGTTGCAGCTGGCCGCCTACGCCGACGCGCTGGCCGGCATGGGCGTCTCGGTCGCGCCGGACGCCGAACTGCGACTGGGCGATGGGTCTGTCGTGCGCTATCGCGTCTGCGACCTGATCCCCGTCTACCGGTCCCAGCGCGCGCTCCTGCAACGCCTGCTCGACGACCACTACGCCGCGGGCACCGCGGTGCGCTGGGAAGACGACGGGGTGCGGGCATGCTTTCGTTGCCCGCTGTGCGAGGAACAAGTGCGCGCCACCGACGACCTTCTGTTGGTCGCCGGCATGCGAGTAAGCCAGCGGGACAAGCTCATTGACGCCGGCATCACCACGGTCGCCGGGCTGGCCAAGTACCGCGGGCCGGTGCCCGACCTGACGCCCGGCACACTGGCCAAGTTGACCGCTCAGGCGAAACTGCAAGTCCTGCAACGCGACACCGGTATCCCACGATTCGAGATCGCCGATCCCCAGCCCCTGGCGCTGTTGCCCGAGCCCGACCCCGGCGACCTGTTCTTCGACTTCGAGGGCGATCCGCTGTGGACCACCGACGGCCACGACTGGGGTCTGGAATATCTCTTCGGCGTCTTGGAAGCCGGGGCCGCGGGCACGTTCCGGCCGCTGTGGGCGCACACCCGGGTCGACGAACGCAAGGCACTGACCGATTTTCTGGCGATGGTGGCCAAACGCCGCAAGCGTCGCCCCAACATGCACATCTACCACTACGCGCCATACGAGAAGACCGCCCTGCTGCGCCTTTCCGGTCGGTACGGCGTCGGCGAGGACGAGGTCGACGAGTTACTGCGCAGCGGGACATTGGTCGACCTGTATCCGTTGGTGCGCAAGAGCATTCGCGTGGGCGCCGAATCGTTCGGCCTGAAGGCGCTGGAGCCCCTCTACATGGGTGCGCAGCTGCGCTCCGGAGACGTCACCACGGCCGCCGATTCGATCACCTCCTACGCCCGGTACTGCGAGCTACACGACGCCGGCCGCGTCGACGAGGCCGCAACCGTGCTCAAGGAGATCGAGGACTATAACCACTACGACTGCCGGTCGACACAGGAACTGCGCAATTGGCTACTCGTACGCGCCTGGGAATCCGGCGTCACACCCGTTGGCGCGCAACCGGTTCCCGACGGCACCGCCGTCGAAGACCGCGACCGGTTGGCGGTGGCGCTGTCGACATTCGCCGGCGACGCCGCCGTCGGCGACCGCACCGCGCAGCAGACCGCTGTGGCGCTGGTCGCCGCCGCACGCGGCTACCACCGGCGCGAGGACAAACCGTTCTGGTGGGCGCATTTCGACCGTTTGAACTTCCCGGTCGAAGAGTGGGCGGACAATACCGACGTCTTCGTCGCGGACCACGCGGCGGTGGACGTCGACTGGCACCTGCCGCCCCGCGCGCGAAAACAGCAACGACGAGTCCGGCTGCGTGGCGAGCTCGCACGCGGCGACCTGATGACCAACGTCTTCGCCCTCTATGACGCCCCAGCCCCGACGGCCATGACCGACAACCCCGACCGACGGGCGGCCGGGCGGGCCGAGGTCGTCGAGGCCGACGATCCCGCGTTGCCCACCGAAGTGGTCATCGTCGAGCGAGTGGGCAATGACGGCAACACCTTTCACCAGCTGCCCTTCGCGCTGACTCCCGGCCCACCCGTTCCCACCCTGGCGCTGCGGGAATCGATCGAATCGAGCGCCGCCGCGGTGGCCGCCGGGCTGCCGCACCTGCCGCGCGCCGCGATGATCGACGTCCTGCTGCGCCGCGCGCCCCGAACCCGCAGCGGCGCTCCGCTTCCACGCGGCACCGACACGGCCACCGACATCACCGCGGCGGTGCTGGACCTGGACGCGTCGTACCTCGCGGTGCACGGGCCGCCGGGAACCGGCAAGACATACACCGCCGCCCAGGTGATCAACCACCTGGTGACGCAACATTCCTGGCGCATCGGCGTGGTGGCGCAATCGCACGCCACGGTGGAGAACCTGCTGGACGCCGTGATCGACGCCGGGCTGGAACCCACCCGGGTCGCCAAGAAGCGCTATGATCGCCACGCCCCGCGCTGGCAGGAGATCGACAGCGGCGACTATGCGGCCTTCATCGCCAGCTCCGCGGGATGCGTGATCGGCGGCACCGCATGGGATTTCGCCAATCCCGCCCGGGTCCCGCACGGCAGCCTGGATCTGCTGGTCATCGACGAGGCGGGCCAGTTCTGCTTGGCCAACACGATCGCCGTGGCACCGGCGGCCACCAACTTGCTGCTGCTCGGCGACCCGCAGCAGCTGCCACAGGTCAGTCAGGGCACCCATCCGGAGCCGGTCGACACTTCGGCGCTCGATTGGCTGGTCGACGGCCACCGCACGTTGCCCGACGAACGCGGATACTTCCTGGACCGCTCGTACCGGATGCACCCGGCGGTCTGCGCCGCGGTCTCGGCGCTGTCCTATGAGGGCCGATTGCATTCCCATGACAAGCAAACCGCCGCGCGGCAGCTGGACGGATGTCAGCCCGGCGTCCATGTGCTTCCCGTTGCCCACCAAGGAAACTCGATCGAAAGCCGCGAGGAAGCCGACGCGATCGTCGCCGAGATCCAGCGTCTGCTCGGGGCCGCGTGGACCGACGAGCGCGGCACCAGGCCGCTGACCGCCGCCGACGTGCTGGTGCTCGCACCGTACAACGCCCAGGTGGCGCTGGTGCGCCGGCGGCTCGCGTCGGCCGGTATGGGAGCGGTCCGGGTCGGAACTGTTGACAAGTTCCAGGGCGGGCAGGCGCCGGTGGTCTTCATCTCGATGACTGCCTCATCCGTCGACGAAGTGCCGCGCGGGATCTCGTTCCTGCTCAACAGGAATCGGCTCAACGTCGCGGTCAGCCGGGCGCAGTACGCGGCCGTGATCGTGCGCTCGGAGCAGCTGACCGAGTACCTGCCCGGCACGCCCGCGGGCCTGATCGACTTGGGCGCTTTCCTGGCGCTGACGGCGACGGGCTAGCGACCGGACGAATGCCGACCGTAGCCGGTGGGCTCGTCGTCGGGATCGGGTCGGTAGTGCTGTCCTCGCGGCGCCTCGCCGGCGGACTCGAACGGCGCGGACTCGAAGGGCGCAAACTCGGCGACGGGGCGGAAGCTGCGCCCGATGTCAGAGCCGTTGTGCGCGAAGCCGATAGGTTGCGCTCGCGGCGCAGCTATCGGCGCCTCCGGTGGGGGCGCGATGTCCGGCTCGCGATGCAGGATGAACTCGACGTAGTCGTCGTCATCGTCGTCGTAGTCGTGGTCGACGAGGTCCTCATCGGCCGATGCCGACGACGCGACACCGACCACGAAGAGCGCGGCAACGATCCCGAACAGCACGATGAACGCGGGCAGCAGCAGCGATTGTGACATCGCGGCGGAGAACGGCTCGCGGAGGAAGCCGGGCAGCTGCAGCGTGACAGCACCCTCGGCAGCGTCGCTGGTGGTTGCCCGCGCCGGCATCTGGGCACTGATCCGCCACGTCATGAACGCGGCCATCGCCGCGCTGCCGAGCACGGCGCCGAGCTGGCGCACCGAGTTGTATACGGCGGAGCCCGCGCCGGCCAGATGCCCCGGCAGGTTGCGCGTCGCGGTGGCGGTCAACGGCGACCACACGAACGCGCTGCCGATGCCGATGACGCCGAACGGCAACAGCAGCCGCCAGATCGGCGTGTCCGGGGTCATCTCGAACACCAGCCACGTCAGCCCGATCGCCACCATCGAAAAGCCGAAGCCGAGCACGGGCCGCGGGTGATATCGGTCGACCATCACGCCGGCGAATGGCGCCAGCACGCCGTTGGCGAGCGCCACCGGCGCGATCACCAACGCCGAGCGCGTGGGCGAGAGCCCGCACACCGCCTGCGTGTAGAACATCAGCGGCAGCATCGTGGCCGTTGACGCGAACGCGATGACGGCCGCCCCGGCGTTGCAGAGGCTGAAGTCGCGGTCGGCGAAGATGTCCAGCGGTATCAGCGGCTCGCGCGTGTTGACGGCCTGCCAGTAGACGAACAACGACATGCATCCGACACCGGCGACGATGGTCGCCCAGATCCACGGTTGCCATTCCGCGGCCTGGCCCTCCTGCAGGCCGAAGACGATCAGGAACATGCCGATCCCGGACAGCGCGACACCGATCAGGTCGAATCGGTGCGCCTCGGTCGGCAACGCGGGCACCAGCCACAGCGCAATCCCCAGCCCGATGACGCCAATGGGGACGTTGACGAAGAAAATCCACTGCCACCCCAGGCCGCCGACCAGCGCTCCGCCGGCCAGCGGCCCGACCAGGGTGGCGACGCCCGCGGTGGCGCCCCACAGGCTGACCGCGACACCGCGCCGCTCCGGCGGGAAGATGCGGGTGATCGTCGACAGGGTCTGTGGGGTGAGCACCCCGGCGCCGATGCCCTGCACCACGCGGGCGGTGATCAGCACGGCGACACTGCCGGACAGCCCACACCACAGCGACGCCGCCGTGAACAACGCAAGACCGGCCAGGTAGAGGTTTTTGGTGCCGAACCGGTCCCCGAGCCGGCCGGCGACCAGCAACACCACCGCATAGCCCAGCAGATAGGCGCTGGTCACCCAGACCACGGAGGCGTACCCGGTGTGTAAGTCGGCCATGATGGTCGGGTTGGCGACCGCGACGATGGTCGAGTCGACCATGATCATGAAAAAGCCGATCATCATCGCCCAGAGCGCGTTCCACGGGTTGGCGTTTGACGGGAGCGTGAAACTCCAGCGCCCGGTGGGCTCGGCACGACGAGGCCCTGCGCGCCGGGTTTCCCCGGCCCACCTGGGCGACGCCGTGGTCATGCCCTCACCTCGCTTCAGCTCCCCGACGATGCTCTCCGGTCCATTCGGGCGCCGCATCCCCCGAACTGGTCGACCGGCGTGCCCCATGAGCGGGGTGCTACACCCTGTATCCAGCGTGCATTATTCCGCGCGAGGCAATTAGCGGCAGCCGCGGATCGAATGCCAGGCGAAAGGCGCGCTTTCCGGCCCCGCTCGTGTGCAGCAAAATGCGCGTTAGCCTGAAAGGACGCAATAGGTCAGGGAGTTGGTCTTGAAAAGATCCGAGAGAAGGTCCGAACGCGGGTTTGCGCCCGATGCGCTGCCGGCCGCGGAGGGCGGTCGGCCCAAGGCATCCGCGCGCGCATTGGCGCAGGTCATCGAGCGTAGCTCCCGGCTCCAGGGCCCGGCCGCGGCGGCCTACGTGGCCCGGCTGCGGCGGGCCCACCCCGGTGCCAGCCCGGCCGAAATCGTCGCCAAGCTGGAAAAGCGCTACCTGGCCGCGCTGACGGCCAGCGGCGCCGCGGTGGGTTCCGCGGCCACATTCCCCGGGGTCGGGACGTTGACGGCGATGACCGCCGGCGCCGGGGAAACGGTGTTCTTCCTCGAGGCCACCGCGGTGTTCGTGCTGGCGAACGCCGTGGTGTATGGCATTCCGGCCGACCACCGCGAACGGCGCCGCGCCCTGGTGCTTTCCGTTTTGGTCGGGGACGACAGCAGGCGCGCGATCGGCGAGTTGATCGGACCCGGGCGCACCAACGGTGGCTGGCTGGCGGAGGGCATGGCCACGCTGCCGCTGCCGACGTTGTCGCGGTTGAACACGCGGATGCTCGGATACTTCGTCAAGCGGTACACCGTGCGACGTGGCGCGCTGATGTTCGGCAAGATGCTGCCGGTCGGCATCGGCGCCGCGGTCGGCGGCGCCGGCAATCGCATGGTGGGCAAGAAGATCGTTCGCAACGCCCGCCAGGCATTCGGTGTCCCGCCGGCGCGCTGGCCGGCCCCCCTGCGCGTGCTGCCGCCCGTCCACGAAGCCGGCTAGCCGCCGAGCGTGAATGGTCCGTCTAGCGAATTGCGGGGGAAGCGATAGCCTTTATGGGTCGGAAACGTCGAGGAGCGCCGCGGGTGTGAAGTGACGGGTCAACCGGGGTGCGACAAGTCGCAGGCGCCGCGCAATGCGCTTGCAAAACAAAGGAATTGAGGCGAACAGCGGCCGTGAGCAACATAAGTTCACCATTCGGGCAAAACGAATGGCTGGTCGAGGAAATGTACCGCAAGTTCCGCGACGACCCGTCGTCGGTGGACCCGAGCTGGCATGAGTTCCTGGTCGACTACAACCCCGAGCCCGCCTCCGACACACCCCCGAGCGCGCCGGCCGACGGACAGGCCGAAGCAAAGACCGCTGCGCCAGAAGCCAAGCCGGCTGTGCCAGAAGCCAAGCCCACACCACCCGCGGGCAATGGCGCCGCGGTGCCCGCGGCACCGGCCAAAGCCCCTACTCCCCCGCCGGCCGAGGGCGACGAGTTGCAGGTACTGCGTGGCGCCGCCGCGGCCGTCGTCAAGAACATGTCCGCCTCGTTGGACGTGCCAACGGCGACCAGCGTGCGGGCCGTTCCGGCCAAGCTGATGATCGACAACCGGATCGTCATCAACAACCAGCTCAAGCGCAACCGCGGCGGCAAGATCTCCTTCACCCACCTGCTGGGCTATGCGCTGGTGCAGGCGATCAAGAGTTTCCCGAACATGAATCGCCACTACGCCGAGGTCGACGGCAAGCCCACCGCGGTCACACCCGCCCACACCAACCTGGGCCTGGCGATCGACCTGCAGGGCAAGGACGGCAAGCGCTCGTTGGTGGTCGCGGGCATCAAGGGCTGCGAAAACATGCGGTTCGCGGAGTTCGTCTCCGCCTACGAGGACATCGTGCGGCGCGCCCGCGACGGCAAGCTGACCGCCGAAGACTTTGCGGGAGTGACGATTTCGCTGACCAACCCCGGCACCATCGGCACCGTGCACTCGGTGCCGCGGCTGATGTCCGGGCAGGGCGCCATCATCGGCGTCGGCGCGATGGAATACCCCGCCGAGTTTCAGGGCGCCAGCGAGGAACGCATCGCCGAGCTGGGTATCGGCAAGCTGATCACGCTGACTTCGACGTATGACCACCGCATCATCCAGGGCGCGGAATCCGGCGACTTCTTGCGCACCATTCACGAGATGCTGCTCTCGGATGCCTTCTGGGACGAGATCTTTCGCGAGCTGAGCATCCCGTATCTGCCGATCCGGTGGAGCACCGACAACCCCGACTCGATCGTCGACAAGAACGCCCGCGTCATGGAGTTGATCGCGGCCTACCGCAACCGCGGGCATCTGATGGCCGACATCGACCCACTGCGGTTGGACGGCAGTCGCTTCCGCAGCCACCCCGACCTCGAGGTGCTGACCCACGACCTGACGCTGTGGGACCTCGACCGGGTGTTCAAGGTCAACGGCTTCGCCGGGGCCGAGTACAAGAAGCTGCGCGACATCCTGGGCCTGCTGCGCGACGCCTACTGCCGGCACATCGGCGTGGAGTACACCCACATCCTCGAGCCCGAGCAGCAGGCGTGGCTGGAAGAGCGGGTCGAGACCAAACACGTCAAACCGACTGTGGCCGAACAGAAATACATCCTGAGCAAGCTCAACGCGGCCGAGGCCTTCGAAACCTTCTTGCAGACCAAGTACGTCGGGCAGAAGCGGTTCTCGCTGGAGGGCGCCGAAAGCGTGATCCCGATGATGGACGCGGCCATCGACCAGTGCGCCGAGCACGGCCTGGACGAAGTGGTCATCGGAATGCCGCACCGCGGCCGGCTCAACGTGCTGGCCAACATCGTCGGCAAGCCGTACTCGCAGATCTTTTCCGAATTCGAAGGCAACCTGAACCCGTCGCAGGCGCACGGCTCCGGCGACGTCAAGTACCACCTCGGCGCCACCGGCGTGTACCTACAGATGTTCGGCGACAACGACATTCAGGTATCGCTGACCGCCAACCCGTCGCACCTGGAGGCCGTCGACCCGGTGCTGGAAGGCCTGGTCCGCGCCAAGGAGGACCTGCTGGACAAGGGCGACAGCGAAGACGGTTTCTCGGTGGTGCCGATGATGCTGCACGGGGACGCCGCCTTCGCCGGCCAGGGTGTGGTCGCCGAGACACTGAACATGGCCCTGCTGCCCGGTTATCGCGTGGGCGGCACCATCCACATCATCGTCAACAACCAGATCGGCTTCACGACCGCGCCGGAGTACTCCAGGTCCAGCGAGTACTGCACCGACGTCGCCAAGATGATCGGGGCGCCGATCTTCCACGTCAACGGCGACGACCCGGAGGCGTGCGCGTGGGTGGCGCGGCTGGCCGTGGACTTCCGGCAGAAGTTCAAGAAGGACGTCGTCATCGACATGCTGTGCTACCGGCGGCGTGGCCACAACGAGGGCGACGACCCGTCGATGACCAACCCGATCATGTACGACGTCGTCGACACCAGGCGCGGCGCCCGCAAGAGCTACACCGAGGCCCTGATCGGCCGCGGCGACATCTCGATGAAGGAGGCCGAGGACGCGCTGCGCGACTACCAGGGCCAACTGGAGCGGGTCTTCAACGAGGTCCGCGACCTAGAGAAGCACGGCGTGCAGCCGAGCGCCTCGGTCGAGGCCGACCAGATCGTGCCCGCGGGGCTGTCCACCGCGGTGGACAAGTCGCTGCTGGCCCGCATCGGCGACGCGTTCCTGGCGGTGCCGGAGGGTTTCTCCGTGCACCCGCGCGTGCAGCCCGTGCTCGAGAAGCGCCGGGAGATGGCCTACGAGGGCAAGATCGACTGGGCCTTCGGCGAGCTGCTGGCCTTGGGGTCGCTGGTGGCCGAGGGCAAGCTGGTGCGGCTGTCCGGACAGGACACCCGGCGGGGCACCTTCTCCCAGCGGCATTCGGTGATCATCGATCGCTACACCGGCAAGGAATTCACGCCGTTGCAGCTGCTGGCGACCAACCTCGACGGCAGCCCGACCGGCGGCAAGTTCCTGGTCTACGACTCCCCCCTGTCCGAGTACGCCGCCGTGGGCTTCGAGTACGGCTACACCGTGGGCAACCCGGACGCGGTGGTGCTGTGGGAGGCGCAGTTCGGCGACTTCGTCAACGGCGCGCAGTCGATCATCGACGAGTTCATCAGCTCCGGTGAGGCCAAGTGGGGCCAGTTGTCCAACGTGGTCCTGCTGCTGCCGCACGGCCATGAGGGGCAGGGACCCGACCACACCTCCGCCCGGATCGAACGCTTCCTGCAACTGTGGGCGGAGGGTTCGATGACGATCGCGGTGCCGTCGACGCCGTCGAATTACTTCCACCTGTTGCGCCGGCACGCGCTCGACGGAATCCAGCGTCCGCTGATCGTGTTCACGCCGAAGTCGATGCTGCGCAACAAGGCCGCGGTCAGCGACATCAAGGACTTCACCGAGATCAAGTTCCGCTCGGTGCTGGAGGAACCCACCTACGAGGACGGCATCGGCGATCGCGGCAAGGTCCGGCGGATCCTGCTGACCAGCGGAAAGATCTACTACGAGCTGGTCGCACGCAAGGCCAAGGACAACCGGGACGACGTCGCGATCGTGCGCATCGAGCAGCTCGCGCCCCTGCCGAAACGCCGGCTGAACGAAACCCTCGACCGCTATCCGAACGCCGGCGAATTCTTCTGGGTGCAGGAGGAGCCGGCCAACCAGGGCGCCTGGCCGCGGTTCGGCCTGGAACTGCCCGAGTTGCTCCCGGACAAGCTGACCGGCCTCAAGCGCATCTCCCGCCGGGCGATGTCGGCACCCTCGTCCGGGTCGTCGAAGGTGCATGCCGTCGAGCAGCAGGAGATCATCGACACCGCGTTCGGCTGAGCTCTTCGGCCCGGTGCGGCCGATACCCCGGGTACCGGTTAACCTCAACGGGAGCCGACACGAGGAGGGTGCTCATGCAGGGATTCGCCGGCAAGGTCGCGGTGGTGACCGGCGCGGGTTCGGGTATTGGGCAGGCGCTGGCCATCGAGCTGGGACGTTCGGGGGCCAAGCTGGCGATCAGCGACGTCGACACCGAAGGACTGGCGCAGACCGAGGAGCAGCTGAAGGCGATCGGCGCGCCGGTCAAATCCGACCGGCTCGACGTGACCGAGCGCGAGGCCTTCCTGGCCTACGCCGAGGCGGTCAACGAGCATTTCGGCAAGGTGAACCAGATCTACAACAACGCCGGCATCGCCTTCACCGGTGACATCGAAATCAGCCAGTTCAAGGACATCGAACGGGTGATGGACGTCGACTTCTGGGGAGTCGTCAACGGCACCAAGGCATTTCTCCCGTACGTGATCGCCTCCGGCGACGGCCACGTCGTCAACATCTCGAGCGTGTTCGGGCTGTTCTCGGTGCCGGGCCAGGCGGCGTACAACGCGGCGAAGTTCGCCGTCCGCGGCTTCACCGAGGCGCTGCGACAGGAGATGAACCTGGCCCGCCACCCGGTGGCGGTGACGACGGTGCACCCCGGCGGCATCAAGACCGCGATCGCGCGCAACGCCACCGCCGCCGAGGGCCTCGACCGCGACGACCTGGCCAAGCTGTTCGACAAGCGACTGGCCCGGACCAGCCCCGAGCGGGCAGCCAAGATCATCCTCGAGGCGGTCCGCAAGAAGAAGGCCCGGGTGCTGGTCGGCACGGACGCCAAGCTGTTGGACGTCATGGTGCGGGTGGCGGGCCCGTATTACCAGCAGCTGTTCGGCCCGGTGATGGGCCGCTTGATGCCCAAGCCCTGACCCTCAGCGGCCCAGCGGGTGTTCGGCCAACCACCCGCCGGCCACCGCACGCGGGTCGGCGCCGCCGTCCACCTGCCGGCGCATGTCGGCCAGGGCCGCGGTGTCCAGCACGCCGGCCACTTCGTTGATCGCCAGCAATTGCCGGTCTTTGAGCGCATTCCGGCGATACAGCGGCACCACGTTTTCGGCCTGGATCAATGCCGGCTTCCCGTCGGCCAGCGCGACGAGGTCGCCGGGAATGGCCGGATCGGCGGTGGTGGTCCATCCCGCGGTCAGCTGTCCGGCCCGCACGGCGGCGAACATCGTTGTGCCATCCGGGAATTCGCGTGGCGTGGGGAGCCGGCAGGTGCCGACCGACGCGGGCGCATGGCGGCCGGCGACGATGCCGAGAGTCAGCCCGTCGCAGTGTTTCGGCAGTGCGCTGAGGTCCGCGCTGAGATCGGTTCCGGCCCAGGCCTTCGCGGTGGATTGACTCACCAGCAGCACGGGTTTGTCCTCGGCGGCGGTGGTGTAGTCGCCCGCCAAGACGCCCTCGGGCAACGCCGCGATCATCGCGCGGTAGACGGCCGCGTCGGAGAGCGCCGCCGCGCCGGGCTGCAGGGTCCGCAGCACCTCACCGGTCAACGCGGGGACGATGGTGACCGCGCCGGAGTCCAGTCGCGCCATCGGGTCGTCGGCCGCCTCGGTTCGCGCACCGAAGCCGTAGGAATGCAGGGCGGCGGCGTAGACGGCGGCCAGCAGTATCGACTGCGAGTCGCGGCCGGATCCGACCACCAACTCGGGCGCCGGGCGGTGGTCCTGGGTGTGGGTCGCGCAGCCGGCCGCCCAGAGAAGCACAGCGAGTGCGGCGGCGATCAGCGGCGCTACCGGCCGGCGGGTTTTCACCCCGGACTGTCAGCGGCGGTGGCCACCGCGGCCGAAACCGCCTCCCCGACACGCAGATCCAGCGGACTCGGGACGATCCGGTCGGGCGCCAGGTCGTCGCTGACGACCGAGAAGATCGCCTCGGCCGCGGCGATCTTCATGCTCTCGGTGATTCGGCGAGCGCCGGCGTCCAGCGCGCCGCGGAAGAGCCCGGGGAACGCGAGCACGTTGTTGATCTGGTTGGGGAAGTCGCTGCGGCCGGTGGCCACCACCGCCGCGTACCTGGCGGCGACGTCGGGGTGAATTTCCGGGTCGGGATTCGACAGCGCGAACACGATTCCGCCGGGTGCCATGGTGGCGATCAATTCTTCGGGAACCACACCCGCCGACAGCCCGAGGAACACGTCGGCCCCGGCGAGCGCTTCAACCATGCCGCCGGTGAGACCGTCGGGATTGGTGCATCGCGCCAGGTCGGCCTTGACGACGTTCATGTCGTCGCGGCCGGTGTGCAGGATGCCACGCGAGTCGAGCACGGTGATATCCGAAACGCCCGTTGCGAGAAGAAGTTTCGAGCAGGCCACGCCGGCCGCGCCCGCGCCCGATACCACCACGCGCAGGCTCGACATGTCACGGCCCAGGACCTTGCTGGCGCCCATCAGTGCCGCAAGCACGACGATCGCCGTGCCGTGTTGGTCGTCGTGCATCACGGGGCAGTCCAGCGCTTCCACGGCGCGGCGTTCGATCTCGAAGCAGCGCGGCGCGGAGATGTCCTCCAGGTTCACCGCACCGAACGTCGGGCGCAGGCGCACCAAGGTGTCGATGATCTCGTCGGGGTCCTTGGTGTCCAGCACGATCGGGATCGCGTCCAGCCCGGCGAACTCTTTGAACAGCCCGCATTTGCCTTCCATCACCGGCAGCGACGCGGCCGGTCCGATGTCACCGAGGCCCAGTACCGCGCTGCCGTCGCTGACCACGGCCACCAGTCGGCTCGCCCACGTGTAGCGCGACGCCAGGGTGTGGTCGGCGGCGATCGCACGACTGACTTGCGCCACGCCCGGGGTGTAGGCGATCGACAGCGCGCGCTGCGTGTCCAACGGGGTCGTCAGGCCTAGGGAAAGCTTGCCGCCTACATGTGCCTCGAAGATGTCCGCGTCGGTGATGACGCCGTCCTCGGAGCGAGTCTGTATCGATTCAAGCAATTCGGACACGGGCCCAGGGTACTGACTACCCGTTAGTAGGCCTAATTTGGGACCTGGGTCAGATCAGGCCAAGCTCGGTGACCGCTTTGCGCTCGTCGGCCAGTTCGGCGGTCGACTTGTCAATGCGGCCGCGGGAGAAGTCGTCGATCTCCAGACCGGTGACGATGCTCCAGTTGCCGTCCTTGGTCGTCACCGGGAACGACGAGATCAGGCCCTCCGGCACGCCGTACGAGCCGTCGGACACGACGGCCATCGAGACCCAGTCGCCGTCCGGACTGCCCAGCAGCCAATCCCGGGCCGCATCGGTGGTGGCCGAAGCGGCCGAGGCGGCCGACGAGGCGCCGCGCGCGTCGATGATCGCCGCGCCGCGCTTGGCGACGGTCGGGATGAAGTCGTCCTCGATCCAGCTCTGGTCGCCGACGACCTCGGCCGCGTTCTTCCCCTTGACCTCGGCGTGGAAGATGTCGGGGTACTGGGTGGCCGAGTGGTTGCCCCAGATCGTCATCTTCTTGATGTCCGTGACGGCCGCACCGGTCTTCTTGGCCAGCTGCGAGATCGCCCTGTTGTGGTCGAGGCGGGTCAGCGCGGAGAAGCGCTCCTTCGGGATGTCCGGCGCGTTGCTCAGCGCGATCAGTGCGTTGGTGTTGGCCGGGTTGCCGGTGACGCCGATGCGGATGTCGTCGGCGGCAACCGAGTTGAGCGCCTTGCCCTGCGCGGTGAAGATCGCGCCGTTGGCCTCCAGCAGGTCGCTGCGCTCCATGCCCGGCCCGCGCGGACGTGCGCCGACGAGCAGCGCCAGGTTCACGCCGTCGAAGATCTTGTTGGGGTCCGCGCCGATTTCGACACCCGCCAGCAGTGGGAACGCGCAGTCGTCGAGCTCCATCACGACACCCTCGAGCGCCTTGAGCGCCGGCTCGATCTCGAGCAGCCGCAGCTCGATCGGGCGCTCGGGCCCCAGCAGCGAACCGCTGGCCAGGCGGAACAACAGGCTGTAGCCGATCTGGCCGGCGGCGCCGGTGACGGCGACCTTCAGAGGACTTGCACTCACTTCTGGTACTCCTATGGAGAAAGTCGGTTCATGGGTATTTCGGTCCGCGTCGAAACTAGCGCACCCCCACGCGGCGGCAGTCATGCACCCGCGGCTGCCAGGCACTTTTCGGCCTTGTCTCCTGCCTTGTCGTGCCCGGACGCGTAGCATTGACCACCGCTCGCCCAGGCCTGCGCAGTGATTGGAGGTTGAGGTGTTCCAGGGATTCGACGCGTTGCCGGAAGCGCTGAGACCGATCGCGAAGCCGCAGCCCACACATCAGCATGCGCACCCCGAGCCGCGGCCCGCCGAGCCGCTGGTCGACTGCGGTGTCTACGTCGAAGGGCACCGGATAGCGGGCAAGTACAGCTATACGGCCGCGCTGGACAAGGTCCGCGAAATCGAAGTCACCGGCCAGTCGGCGTTCGTGTGGATCGGGCTGTACGAGCCCGACCAGACCCACATGCAGGAGATCGCGGACGTTTTCGGGCTGCACCCGTTGGCGGTCGAGGACGCGGTGTGTGCCCAGCAGCGACCAAAGCTGGAGCGTTACGACGACACGATGTTCCTCGTCTTGAAGACGGTCAACTACGTGCCGCACGAGTCCGTGGTGCTGGCTCACGAGATCGTCGAAACCGGCGAGGTGATGATCTTCGTCGGCAAGAACTTCGTGATCACCGTCCGCCACGGCGAGCACGGCGGCCTGTCGGACGTGCGCAAGCGGTTGGACGCCGAGCCCGAGCATTTGCAGTTGGGTCCGTTCGCGGTGATGCACGCCATCGCCGACCACGTCGTGGATCACTATCTCGAGGTGACCGCGCTGATGGAGACCGACATCGACGGCATCGAGGTCGTCGCGTTCGCGCCGGGCAGCAAGCTCGATGTCGAGCCGATCTATCTGCTCAAACGGGAGGTCGTCGAGCTGCGCCGGTCCGTGAACCCGCTGTCGGCCGCGTTCCAGCGCATGCAGACCGAGGGCAAGGACCTGATCAGCAAGGAAGTCCGGCGCTACATGCGCGATGTCATCGACCACCAAACCGCGGCCGCGGATCAGATCGCCAGCTATGACGACATGCTCAACTCGCTGGTGCAGGCCGCGTTGGCCCGAGTCGGCATGCAACAGAACAACGACATGCGCAAGATGGCGGCCTGGGCCGGTATTTTGGCGGTCCCCACCATGGTCGCGGCCATCTACGGGATGAACTTCCATTTCATGCCCGAGCTGAACTGGACGTGGGGTTATCCAGCCATCATGGCCTTGATGATCGTTTCCTGCCTGGTCCTGTACTTCCAATTCCGCAGGAACAACTGGCTGTAGCGCGAAGTGCCCCGCACCAATGCGTCGAGTGTGCTTACAGGGCTGCGAGTGTGCGTCCAGGTCGCCGTGGGCACACACTCGATGAAGCACATCAGTTGGGTTGCGCCGCAGGGCGATTCGGATCCAGCACGTCCACGCCGTCGTTCTGCCACGCCTGACGCATGGCCTCGGCGCCCTTGAGCCGCACCCAGGCCGCTTCGGTCGCGGTGATGGGGGTCGCCGATAAAAACTCGACCGGGTCGCGCGGCGGCTCCAGCGGCAGATCCGGAATGTCGCTGCGGCCCAACAACACCGCGGTGAACGGCACGCGCCCCGAGGGCCGCGCCCACAACGGCGAGCCGAGGTCGATCAGCGCGTCGGCGGCCAGTATCACGCCGTCGACGGCGGGCGTGGCCGCCAGGATGGCAAGGCTGCGAGCGATGCCGGTGACCGGACCGGGATCTCGCAGCCGCAGCACGACCTCGGCGCGTGGGCCGCGCAAATGGTCGACGACGATTTCGGTCGGGTCGCCCATCGGATGGCGCGAACAGCCCAGCGACACATAGTGCGTCAATCCGTCGCCCCGGAACCGCAACACCTCGATGGTCTCGGTGCCCAGAAATGTCACGCTCGCCGAATCGGGCTCGGACTCGATCCCGGCGTCGGCGAAGTAGCGGCGCAGATGCGCGCGCACCTGATCCAGCTGCTGTGTCACTCGGGTAGTGGCACGGTCAGGTTGACCCCGGAGTCCGCATCGAAGACAGCGAGTTTGGTGGTGTCGAACGCCAACTCGATCGAGCCTCCGATCGCGGCCTTCGACTCTGCGGGAACCCTTGCCACGAACTGATTTTCGTGCACTTCGCCCTGCGCCTCCAGCTCGTCCAGCTGAGCCGCGTGCACGGCCGGGCCCGCGGTGGTGAAGTACAGGTACTTGTCGGCGCCCAGCGATTCGACCAAGTCGACCTTGACCTCGAAGGTCAGCGCCCGGATGCGTTGGTAGGCATCGATCAGCGCGGCATCGGCCAGATGCTCGGGTCGCACCCCGACAATGACGTTTTCCGGTTCGGGGTGCGCCGCGATGGTCTCCTGGACGTCCGGCGTCAGCGTCACCTCCCCGACGGGCAGGGTGAGTCCCGTCGGTGTCAGGGTGGCGGGGAAGAAATTCATCGCGGGCGAGCCGATGAAACCCGCGACGAACAGATTGGCCGGGCGCTCGTAGAGCTCGTCGGGGGTGCCGATCTGCTGGGCGACACCGCCGTGCATCACCACCACGCGGTCTCCCAGCGTCATCGCCTCGGTCTGGTCGTGGGTGACGTAGACGGTGGTGGTGCCCAGCTTGCGCTGCAGTCGGGCGATCTCGCCGCGCATCTGAACCCGCAGCTTGGCGTCCAGGTTGGACAGCGGTTCGTCCATCAGGAAAGCCTTGGGATGGCGCACAATTGCCCGGCCCATCGCGACGCGCTGCCGTTGCCCACCCGACAACTGGGACGGCTTGCGGTCCAGGAGCTCGGTCAGGTCAAGAATTTTGGCGGTCTCGGAGACCTTCTGCGCGATGTCGGGCTTCTTCATCTTCGCCAGTGTCAGCGGGAAGGCGATGTTCTGCCGCACGGTCATGTGCGGATAAAGCGCGTAGGACTGGAACACCATTGCGATGTCGCGGTCCTTGGGCGCCTTCTCGTTGACCCGCTCGCCGTCGATACGCAACTCGCCCGACGAGATATCCTCAAGCCCGGCAATCATATTCAGCGTCGTCGTCTTGCCGCAGCCCGAAGGCCCGACCAGAATCAGGAACTCGCCGTCGGCGATGGTGACATTCAGGTCCTGCACCGCTATTGCCCCGTCGGCGTACGTCTTGTTCACGTGCTCCAGCACAATCTCGGCCATCGCGCTACCCCTTCACAGCGCCAGAAGTCAACCCGGCGACAATCCGTCGTTGGAAGATTAGAACAAAGACGATGATCGGGATCGTGATCACGACGGCACCTGCCGCGATCGATCCGGTCGGCTCCTCGAACTGCGAACTGCCACCGAAGTTCACGATCGCCACCGGCGCGGTGATCGCGGCCCTGGTGGCGGTCAGCGATAGCGCCAGCAGCAGGTCGTTCCACGCGAAGATGAACACCAGGATCGCCGCGGTCACCAGTCCGGGCGCCGCGAGCGGGACGATGACCTTGCGGAAAGCCTGCCCCGGCGTCGCGCCGTCCATCTTGGCCGCCTTCTCCAGATCCCAGGGCACCTCCCGGAAGAACGCCGATAGCGTGTAAATGGCAAGGGGCAACGCGAAAGTGATGTAGGGCAGGATCAAGCCCGGCCAGGTGTCGAACAAGCCGAGGAACCGCTCGATGTTGAACAACGGCGTGACCAAGGAGATCGCCGGGAACATGGTGATCAACAGCGCGGCGCCGACGAGCGCGCGCTTGCCGGGAAAGTTCAACCGGGCTATCGCGTAGGCCGCCATCGCACCCAGCACGACCGCGATCAGGGTGGTGATCAATCCGATCCCGATGGAGTTGATCAGCGCCGAACTGAAGATGTCGCCCCGGAAGATGCCGCGATAGTTGGCCAACGTCACCGACGACGGAATCAGCTTGCCGTCCTTGACCGTTGACGTCGGTTTGAGCGACAGGCCGAGAATCCACAGCACCGGAAGCAGCGCGTACACCACCACGGCCGTGTCGACGACCGCCCACACGGCGGTGCGGCGCCTATCCATCGACGCCACCGCCCGGTGCCGCGGCGCCGAAGACTTTGATGTAGACGAGCGCGATCACACCCACGCAAATGAAGATCAGCACGCTGATCGCCGAGCCGATGCCGACGTTGAAGCCCTTGAACAGGTTGTCGTAGCCCAAGATTGACACCGATCCCGTGTTGTTGGCGCCGTTGGTCAGCACGTAGATGTTGTCGAAAATGCGGAATGCGTCCAGCGTGCGGAAGAGCAGCGCTACCACCACCGCGGGCTTGATGATCGGCAGGATGATCCTGGTCAGTCGCCGCCACGCGCCCGCGCCGTCGACCTGGGCAGCCTTCAGCAGATCCTCGGGCACCAAGGCCAGACCGGCCAGCAACAGCAGCGCCAGGAACGGCGTGGTCTTCCAGACCTCGGCAATGACGACGATGCCCAGCGACGGGATGCGCTCGGTCAGCGGCGCACTACCCTGCGGCAGCAGGTTGGCCAGATATCCGGTGCTCGGCGTCCAGGCGTAGTACCAGCTGTACGACGCGACCACCGTGACGATGCCGTACGGGATGAGCACCGCGGTGCGCACCACGCCCTTGCCGACCAGCGTGCGATGCATCACCAGCGCCAGCGCCAGGCCCAGCACGAACTCGATAGACACGGACACCACCGTGATCGCCAGCGTCACGGCCAGCGCCGTCCACCAGTAGCGATCGCTCAAGATCGTTTGGTAGTTGCCCAGGCCGATGAAAGCGGTGTCGTTGGGAGTGGCCAGGTTGTTGCGCTGCAGGCTCAGCCAGATCGCGTAGCCGATCGGATAGGCGGTCACCGCAACCATGAGCACCGTCGCGGGTGCGACGAGCATGAATGCGAGTCGCCGTTCGGAGGTCTCGCCGGCGCGGGTCACGGCAGCAGCCCCTTCCCGTCGATGGCCTTCTGCACCTGGGCGGTGAGCCGGTCGGCAGTGAAGTCCGGGTCGATCTCGGTGATGGGGCTCAGCGTCGACGCGAGCCGGATGGCCACCGCCTGATAGGCCGGCGTGGCGGGGCGGACCGCGGCGTCGGTGAGCTGCTGGCGAATGACGGTGTACATCGGGTACTTGGCTTGGAATTGCGAATCGGAATACAGCGAGCTCCGCACGGCGGGCAGGCCGCCCGCGATCGCGACGTACTTCTGGCTCTGCAGGCTGCGCAGGCAGCGGACTGCTTCGAACGCCTCGGCGCGGTGACGGGTGGTGCTGGCCACCGCCAGGTTGAGCCCGCCAATCGTCACCCGGGCCGGCCTGCCGGGCGCGATGCCGGGGTAGGGCGCGAAACCGAACACCTGCTTGCTGGCGTCGTAGGCGATGCGGAATTGCTGGTCATTGGGTACGAACGCGCCGACGCCGTTGACCGTGCCGGCCAGTTCGGGATTCCGGTTGAGCGGAAGGAAGTCCACGCCCCCCTTCACCGCGTTCTCCAGCATGGACGGCAGCACGAATGGCCAGTTGACTTCCAGTGCGGCCCTACCCTGTTCGACCGCCAACCGCGCCGCGGCCTCGTCGGTGCGGGTGATCGACGGATCGGCGCCGGGCAAGGTGGCCACCGATTTGAGAATGCGCAGCGCGTTGACCGTGGCGGCGCGGTGGGTGGGCGTGTCGGTCAGGGTGACCTGTCGGCCGTCCTCGGAGAGCACCTGACCGCCGCCGCTCACCAGCAGCGTGTTGAACCACACCACCAGCCCCTCGGCCTCGTTGGCCTGCACCGCGATCCAGCTGGGCAGCCCCGCCGCGTGCAACCGGGCCGCCTCGGCCACCATACCGTTCCAATCGCTCGGCGGCTGATTGACCAGATCCGGCCTGTACCAAAGTAATTGGGTGTTGGTAGCCATCGGCGCGGCATACAGCTTGTGCTTCCACCGGGCCGTCGCCAGCGGCCCGGGCAGGGTATCGACGGTCGCGTCGGTCTCGGCCCGCCCGGCGGGGTCGTCGGAGAGCGGCAGCGCCCAGCCCGCCTCGGCGAACTCCGCGGTCCAGATGACGTCCAGCGCCATCACGTCGAGGCTGCGGTCGCGACTGGTCAGCCGGCGGGCCAGCTGCAATCGCTGCTCGCCGGGCGCGCGGGCGAGGCTGATCTGTGCGATGGCGAACCGGCCGCCGAGTTCTTCGGTACAGCGATGGGCCACCTCGGCGAACGTCCCGCCGTCTGTGGCCGGCGTGTAGAAGCTGATCACCAGCTGATGGCCGGTCGAGCCGCAGGCCGACATCGATGCGATCGTCAACGCCGCCAGCAGGATTGCGCCCAATGCGCGCCCGCGACGACTCACTGGATCTGCCTCCGCGCGTCAGATGGCCAGGCGCGCCAACAGATCCCGCGCTTTCTCTGCGTTTTGGGGATCGCAGAGCACGTCGTAGCGGCCAGCCACCAATTGCATCGTTGAGCTGAAATCCCTTGTGCCGCGGGCCATTGAGTACGGAACCGCCGAGGTGATCAACCCGAAGAACACGCCGGCGACTAGGCCGGTGGCCAGCGCGGCCCACGGGTTCGGGCTGAAGAAGCCGAGCACCAACCCGATGAACAGTCCGAGCCAGGCGCCGCTGAGCACCCCGCCGCCGAGCACCTTGGGCCAGGTAAGCCGGCCGGTGACCCGCTCGACCTGCATGAGATCGACGCCGACGATGGTCACCTGCTGGACCGGGAATTGCTGGTCGGATAGGTAGTCGACGGCCCGCTGCGCCTCGGCGTAGGTGGGATAGGACCCGACCGGCCAGCCCTTGGGGGGAGTCGGCAATCCGGGCACACCGCGCCGCCCGGCGCCCGGGCCGGTGGGCGTCGCGCCGGGAACCTGCCCGGGCTGGAATGGATTAGTCATCGCCGCTCATTCTCCTCCGGCCTGGAAACGGCTGCATCCCTGACCCTCCCACCCTATCGATGGCTTGCGGCCGCGCCCTCCACCAGCGTGGCGGTTAGATTGATCGGCATGACGGCTCCCGGCGGCGGCGAGAACGCCCACGACGACGCGGCGCGTCCGCCTCCGGCGGCGGAGCCGGGCGGCGAGCAACCGCCTTGGCAACCTCCCTGGGATGCGCCGGCTCCGCCGCCCGCGGCGGACTACCCACCGCCCTATCCACCGCCGAGCTACCCGCCCGGCTATCCAGCTGGGTATCCGCCCCCCGCCTACGGGCCGCCCCCGGAATACCCGCCGCTGGACTATCCGCCGCCGGGCTATCCCGCGCCGGGCTACCCTCAACCTGGCTATCCCGCGCCGGGCTACCCCCAACCTGGCTATCCCCCACCGGGCTATCCCCAACCTGGCTATCCCCCACCGGGCTATCAGGGTTATGGGCCGCCGCCGGAGATGCAGCCTGGGATGAACGGGCTGGCGATCGCCTCCCTGATCTCGTCGTTCACCGGCGTGTTCTGCTGCATCGGCGGGATCCTCGCCATCGTGCTGGGCGCGATCGCACTCGGCCAGATCAAGCGGACTCACCAAGACGGCTACGCCCTGGCGGTCGCGGGCATAGTGATCGGCGTCGCCACATTGATCGTCGTCTTGATCGTCGCGATCTTCGCGATGCATCGTTAGCGGCGCGGGTCGCTGACACCGCGGCTGCCGTGCGGCCAGCGGCTGCCTAGGCTCTGTTGCATGGGATCGGTCAACCGGGTGTACGCCGCGCGGCTCGCGCGAATGTTGGTGCTGGGTCCACTCGGTGAGAACTTCGGGCGCGTGCGCGATGTCGTGATCAGCATCAGCATCGTGCGTCAGCAACCGCGGGTGCTGGGGCTGGTCGTCGACCTGGCCACCCGCCGGAGCATCTTCATTCCGATTCTGCGGGTCGCCGCGATCGAGCCCAACGCGGTGACCCTCAACACCGGCAACGTGTCCCTGCGTCACTTCGAACAGCGGCCGGGCGAGGTCCTGGTGATAGGCCAGGTGCTCGACACCCCGGTCAAGGTCAACGACCCGGAACTGCCGGAGCTGGCCGGCGTCGACGTCGTGGTCACCGACCTGGGAATCGAGCAGACGCGAACCCGGGACTGGATGGTGCACCGGGTGGCCGTCCGCGGCCAACGACGGCTGGGGCGGCGCGGCCCCGTGCACGTCGTGGACTGGCAGAGCGTGCAGGGACTGACACCGTCTGCGCTGGCGTTGCCGGGTCAGGGAGTGGCCCAGCTGCTCGAGCAATTCGACGGGCGAAAACCGGTCGATGTCGCCGACACGATCCGCGGGCTGCCGCCCAAGCGGCGCTACGAGGTGCTGCGGGCACTCGACGACGACCGGCTGGCCGACGTGCTGCAGGAGCTTCCCGAACTGGATCAGGCCGACGTGCTGTCGCAGCTGGGCACCGACCGATCGGCCGATGTGCTGGAGGAGATGGACCCGGACGACGCCGCTGACCTGCTCGGCGTGCTGAATCCAACCGACGCCGAGATGTTACTGACCCGGATGGACCCCGACGAATCCGAACCGGTGCGTCGGCTGCTGACGCACTCCCCCGACACCGCGGGCGGCCTGATGACCTCGGACCCCGTCGTGCTGACACCGGACACGTCGGTCGCCGAGGCGCTGGCCCGGGTCCGCGACCCCGACCTCACCGCCGCGCTGTCGTCCATGGTGTTCGTGGCGCGTCCGCCGACGGCCACCCCGACCGGGCGCTACCTGGGCTGCATTTCGTTGCAGCGACTGCTCCGTGAGGCGCCGGCGGAGTTGGTCGGGGGGATCGTCGACAGCGATCTGCTCACCCTGACACCGGAGACCCCCCTGGGCGCGGTGACCCGCTACCTCGCCGCCTACAACCTGGTATGCGGACCGGTGCTCGACGACCAGAACCATCTGTTGGGCGCGGTAACCGTGGACGACCTGCTCGATCACCTGCTGCCGCACGACTGGCGCGTCGACGTGCAGCAGCTGGACACCGCCGGCCGTATCGAACAACGACTGGGAGGATCCGCGTGAGCAGATCCACGGCACCGCGAAGGCTGTATACCCCGCGGACGTCGCGCAGGTATTCGCCGCGGCTGGACCCCGAGACCGTCGGCCAGATCACCGAGTCCATCGCGCGGTTCTTCGGCACCGGCCGCTACCTGCTGATTCAGACCATCATCGTGATCGGGTGGATCGTGCTGAACGTATTCGCCGCCTCCCTGCGCTGGGACCCGTATCCGTTCATCCTGCTCAACCTGGCCTTCTCCACGCAGGCTGCCTACGCGGCACCGCTGATTCTGCTTGCGCAGAACCGTCAGGAGAACCGCGACCGGGTCGCGCTCGAAGAGGATCGCCGACGCGCCGCGCAAACCAAGGCCGATACCGAGTATCTGGCCCGGGAGCTGGCCGCGCTGCGCCTGGCCGTCGGCGAGGTGGTGACCCGCGAGTACTTGCGTCACGAGCTCGAGGATCTCCGCGCTTTGCTGACCGATCTGCAGCGGGAAACCCCGGACGAACAGACCGCGCAGGCGCGCGACGACCTGGAGCGGGCCGCCAAGAAATCAAGATGAATCGCAAATCAACCATTGCGCCACTCCCGTAACGGGAGTTATGTAGGGTGACAAGTTCACGAGGCTAAGAAGAGGTTTCCGGCAGCTCACATACTCATCCGACAGCTCACATACTTAGGACGGTCGAGTGCGCATAGGGGGACGCTGGGGTGCACGCCCGGCCGCCGCGGCGGCCGCGAATCGGGCAGCCGGCGTAACGCGGACACCGGCATTCGGGGTAGCGGTGATCACTCCGCTGGTATTAGCCGGGGCGGTTGGCGCGGCGGCTCCGCCGCTACACGGAAAAGGCCCGATCCCGTCCGTGCACGCCGTCATCAGCCCGGTAGCTGCGGTTTCCCCCGCCGTGCCCGACCTGTCCGGCCCGGCCGTCATCGCGATCGACCACGCGCCGACCGCCTTCCACGTCGCCGCGGGAGCCGCCTCGGCACCGCCGCCGCCGAGGATCGTGAACGCGCCCGGCGCACTTGGCATCCCGATGATCGCGCTGACGGCCTACCGCAGTGCCGAACAGAAGATGGCCGTCGAGGCCCCGGGGTGCGGCATCAGCTGGAACCTGTTGGCGGGGATCGGGCGCATCGAGTCGGGCCACGCCGGCGGTGGCGCCGTCGACGCGCGCGGC
>NZ_MBET01000098.1:0-618 GCF_001954215.1 Mycobacterium sp. IS-2888 | reverse complement strand
CACACCGGACAACCTCGCCTACATCATGTACACCTCGGGCTCCACCGGACGCCCCAAAGCCGTCGCCATCACCCACCACGGTGTGATCAATATGGCGTGGCACCACTGGCCGGAAGAACGTGCAAGGGCACGGATGTCGATGATCATGTCGCCGGGGTTCGACAGTTCGTCGTGTGAAATCTGGCCAGCCCTCCTTCGCGGCGGGACCCTGGTGGTGTTGGAGCGCCAACCGGATGTGGCGGCCCTCCGGCAGCTCATCGCCGAACGCGGCGTGACATCGATGTTCGTGCCCACGGCCCTTTTCCACCAACTCGCAGACGAAGATCCGGACTGTCTGGGCCAGCTCGAACTGCTCGAAACCGGCGGCGGTGCGCTTTCGCCCGTGGCGGTCGACAAGTTGCGGAAGAAGCAT
Organism: Mycobacterium sp. IS-2888; assembly: GCF_001954215.1. NCBI lineage: Bacteria > Bacillati > Actinomycetota > Actinomycetes > Mycobacteriales > Mycobacteriaceae > Mycobacterium > Mycobacterium sp. IS-2888. The sequence goes on along the minus strand of NZ_MBET01000098.1, from coordinate 206 downwards.
CCGGAGTTGGCGGTGATCAACGCGTATGGGCCCACCGAAATCACCGTCTGTGCAACGACATACGCCATCCCAACGACCGATGGATTCGAAGGCGCATCGGTGCCGATTGGTGTGCCGTTGGGCAATATACGGGTGTTTGTGCTTGATGCGGGGTTGTCTCCGGTTCCGGTGGGGGTGCTTGGTGAGTTCTATGTCGCGGGCGCGGG
>NZ_MBET01000097.1:0-59094 GCF_001954215.1 Mycobacterium sp. IS-2888 | reverse complement strand
ATTTCGACCGGAACATTCGCAGGCCCGTTGTCTGGTGGTTCATACGGGATCAAATGGAACGACAACATCCCGACCTGGTCCTGGGCACCCACCACGCCTTGCTGTACGCCGCGCGCTGTCCCAGTGATGACCAAACGCTCGAGACGCTGCGTGGGTGGGCGTTCGCCCGAGCCCGGGTATCCGGCGCGGCCGGGAGCCTGCTGCGTGAGGGCCCGGGCGAAATCGACGCAGGTCGGGTATCGCTGTTCCGGATCCTTTGCCAGCGCCCTGATCAGCACGGCGTCCAGATGCGCGAGATCGGGTCGGCGCTCTGAGATCCGCGGTGGTGGCGCACTGAGATGGTGGCTTAGCACCACGGCGCGATTTGAGTCTTGAAAGGGTGGGGCGCCGGTTAGTAGGTGAAAGGTCGTGGCAGCCAACGCATATTGATCCGCTCGGCCGTCAAGCGGCTTGCCCAAAAGTTGCTCAGGGGCCACGTAACTGATAGTTCCTATGGCGACGTTGGCCTCAGTGAGGTTGCTGACGTCATCGATTCTGCGAGCGATGCCGAAGTCGGTTAATAACACCCGGCGGCGGTGGCCGTCGACCGCGGTCACGAGGATGTTCTCAGGCTTGACGTCGCGATGGAGCAGACGATGATCATGACCGAAGTCGAGCGCATCAGCGACAGCTGTCACGATTTCCCAGACGTCTTCTTCTGGCATGCCGCGCGGGTTCCGCTCCCGAACCAGTCGACCTGCGTCGGCGCCGTCCACGTAGTCCATCGAGATCCAGAGCCGGCCGTTGAACTCACCACGATCGAGAACGCCGACGATATGTGGGTGCCACAGCGTCGCAGCCAATTCGGCCTCGCGATTGAATCTCGCGCGAAACTCCTCGTCGCGTGTTGAGGCCAACGACAAGATCTTCAGCGCGTCGTGACGAGGCAGACGAGGATGCTGGGCGAGGTAAACCTCACCCATACCACCAGTGCCGAGCAAGCGCTGAATAACGTAGCCAGCGAAGACCTCACCGTTGTTGAACGGCATGTCCGAAGCCTACAAACCGGCGTCGCCGAGAAGCGAATTCGGCCAACGAGCACTAGGACCCGAGTGGGGCCCTTGACGCGGTCAAGACGGGAGAGCGAAACCGCAGATAACAAGGGGTGCTGAATCGGGCCGAAACGTAACGAACAGGCAGCTCGCAAGCCATTTTGCCTGATAAAGCGTCCGGTTCGATTCCCGGCAGCTCCACTGAGAATGTGCTGTGCTCAACGTCAAGAGACTTGTGGGTTGGATTATGCCTAGGGTGAGCGGCTTTAATCGTCATACGACGGCAATGTCACGTCGTGCACGCCCGAGACCGCATCACGAGGAGCTCTCATGACCTATCGCCATCTTGCGTGGGTGCTCGGCGCACTGATGGTGGCGGCCATCGTTCCCGTCGAGGCGCATGGCCAACCGCCGACGAAGTGTCTGACCAACACCCCCACGGGCAAGCAGGTCTACGTGCCGTGCGATCTGCTCAACGCCGGCGCCAATTTCCCGCCGGGGCAGCGTTGTCCTCCACCGCTTGAGCAGTACCCGAAAGATGTGGCGGACTGGTGTGGCGAAGGCCCCGGCCTTGCGAGTCCCGCGCCCGCGAGTCCCCCGCCCGCGAGTCCCACGAGCCCAACAGGTCCGACGACCCCTGTGCGGCCTACGACCCCCGTGAGCCCAACGCGTTCTGCGACTCCGACGAGTTCTGCGACCCCGACGAGTTCTGTGACCCCGACGAGTTCTGCGACCCCGACGAGTTCTGTGACCCCGACGAGTTCTGTGACCCCGACGAGTCCCACGACCCCGACGAGTCCCACGAGCCCGGAGGTTCCGGACAGCGCGAGCTGACGACGTCCTGCATGAGGTGGCCAAGTGCGAGAGCGTCCATGCGCGGCAAAAGATTGCTTCCACTGATTGCCATCGCCGCGGGGCTGGCGGCATGTAGCAAGGCGACTCACACCACTACACCCGCCGGGCCGCCATCGATCACCAGCGAGCCCTTCGGTCAGGTGAGCGGGACACCCGTAAACCGCTACACGCTCATCAGCGGGCACGGCATGCGTGTGCGGGTCCTGAACTACGGCGGCATCATTCAGTCGATCGAGGTCCCCGACCGCACCGGGCGCAACGGCAATGTGGTGCTCGGCTTTCCGACGCTGGACGGCTACCTGAACAACACCGGATCCGCCAAAACGTATTTCGGTGCGATCATCGGCCGCTACGGCAACCGGATCGCCAAGGGAGCTTTCTCGTTGAACGGCAACGAGTATCGCCTGCCGATCAACAACAACGGCAACAGCCTGCACGGTGGCAGCGCGGGTTTTGACACGAAGGTGTGGCAAGCCAGCCAGCAGAACGGTAGCGACAGCGTGGGCCTGAAGCTCCAATATGTCAGTCCCGCAGGAGAAATGGGCTATCCCGGCACGCTGACGACAACCGTCACCTACACCGTGAACCAGAAAAACGAATTGCGCATCGACTACCACGCGACCACCGATGCGCCGACCGTGATCAACCTGACCAATCACAGCTATTTCAACCTGGCGGGTGAGGACACGCTCGACGTCTACGACCAGAAGGTCACCATTCGCGCCGACCACTACCTGCCAACCGATTCGACACAGATCCCGACCGGGCAGATTGCCTCGGTGCAGGGCACACCGTTCGATTTCACATCGCCCACCGCGATCGGCGCGCATATCAGTGCGAATGACCCGCAGCTGTTGCTGGCCCAGGGTTACGACCACAACTGGGTGATCAACCGCGGCAACAGCGCGGGGCTGGTGGAGGCAGCCAAGGCCGAGGATCCGCAGACAGGGCGCACGTTGACTGTCTCCACTACCGAGCCCGGGGTGCAGTTCTACACGTCCAATTTCATCGGCGGGGCGTTCACGGGCACCAGCGGGCATATCTACCGGCAGGGCGCGGGATTCACGATGGAGACCCAGCACTACCCGGATTCGCCAAATCAGCCGAACTTCCCGACCACGACGCTCAACCCTGGCCAGGCCTACGATTCGACAACGGTTTTTGCCTTCAGCACGGCGTAAGGTTCGACCATGAACGTCGCGGGCAGGGCCCCGGACATCCACTATGCCAAGAGCGGCGGCCTGAACATCGCGTTCTCGGTGATCGGCGAGGGGTCCGACCTCGTCGTCGCGCCCGGCTTCATCTCGCACCTCGACATCATGTGGGAGGAGCCGTCGGTCGCCCACTTCTACTCACGGCTCGCGTCCTTCCGGCGCGTCGTGATCTTCGATAAGCGGGGGACCGGCCTCTCTGATCCGACAACGCATGCGCCGACGTTGGAACAGTCCGTCGACGATATGCGCGCCGTCATGGACGCGGCCGGATGTGAAAGTGCCGACCTCGTGGGCATTTCGGAGGGCGGCACGATGGCGATGCTGATGACGGCCAGCCATCCCGAGCGCGTCAAGGCGCTCGCCCTCTACGGCACGTTCTCCCGCCTGCTCCAAGCGCCCGACTACCCGCTCGGCGTGACCGAGGAGCAGCTGTCGGCGTTGATCGAGCTAAGCGCCAAGGGCTGGGGTGAGGGCGTCGGACTGGGTGCGTGGGCCCCGAGTCGTCGGGGCGACGCCGGCCTGCGGGGGTGGTGGGCGCGGCTGCAGCGCGTCGCCGCCAGCCCGGGCATGGTCCGCAACATCTTCGCGCTCTATCCCCAGTTGGACATCCGCGACGTGCTGCCCGCGATCCAGGTGCCGACGCTCGTGCTGCACCGCCGGGGCGACCGCATGGTGAGGCTCGAGATGGGGCGCTACCTCGCCGACCGCATCCCCGGGTCTAAGTTCGTCGAACTCGACGGCACTGACCACCTGTTCTTCACGGGCGACGCCGACGCCTTGCTCGACGAGGTCGAGGAGTTCCTCACCGGCGTCCGTCCGGTGCCCGCGGTCGAGCGCGTCTTGGCCACCGTGCTGTTTACCGACATCGTCGACTCCACGAAGCGAGCGGTCGAGCTCGGCGACGAGCGATGGAAGGAGCTGCTCGGTAGGCACGACGCCCAGGTGCGGCGCCAGCTCGAGCGCTTCGGTGGCCGTGAGGTCAACACGACGGGCGACGGCTTCCTCGCCCGGTTCGATGGACCCGCCCGTGCAATCCGGTGTGCCATGGCGATCCGCGACATTCTGCGGAGCCTGGGTCTCGAGGTGCGGGCGGGCGTGCACACCGGCGAGGTCGAGCTGCGCGACGACGACATCAGCGGCATCGCCGTCCACATCGCGGCACGTGTGGCAGCAGCGGCCCGGGCGGGCGAGGTGCTCGTCTCGCGCATCGTCGTCGACCTGGTCGCCGGGTCGGGCCTCAGCTTTGCCGCTCGCGGCGAGCACACCCTCAAGGGTGTGGCGGGCGAGTGGGGGCTGTTCGCCGTCGAGGGTTGATATTTGGCGGCGAATCCCAAATCGTTTGTGTCTCAACGTCGATCGATGGGTGGTGGATTTCCTGAAAGTTCCGTCCGCCCCGACGGAATGTGGCAACGACAGCGGCCGGCACATCCTGCTCCAATAACGGCACGGACAGCCAGTCGCATGGGCGTACGTGCACCAAATCCACTGCCGCCGCGGTCTTGTCGGCGTCGTAGAGGTACGGCCCGCAGATGCGGCCTAGCCAGAACGACCCGTCGGTGTCGCGGGTCCACACGAACGAACCGTCGTCGAGCTCCGCGAATCGGGCGACCCGACGGACGAGGCGCTCCTCTTCGGCCGGCTGACTTACGCGTTGCCCGAACCCGCACACGCCGAGCCGGCGAGCGCGGTCGATGGCGGCTTGCGGATCGACGGCATCGTCGCGCGATCGCATCGGCGCGCGGTAGACGGCGACCAGGTCAGTTCCCCGCTTCGATGGCCGCGACTCGTGCGGCAGCGTCGGGTCCGCAGAAGCGCTGGAGGTCTACACCGCCACCGGCCAGCAGATCGTCGATGCGGCGCTTGAGGTCACCCGATGTGAGGTGGGCATACAGGCTCGCCCCCGGGCAAGAAGTCTGGGCAAGATCCCGGTGGCCCGCCAGTGTGTTGGTCGCGATGCCAAAGGTCCGCGCGGCCCAGGCGAATGCCAGAGCGGCGCCGCGCAGCTGGGCCTCCGACACGCCCTCCTGGTCGAAGTCCCCTTCGCAGAGGACCAGGAAATGGCCCGTCGTGTCGTAGTCCGTTGCGGTGTCGCCCGCTAGCTCGGTGCTCCGGAGTTCGTAGATGTTGCCGTTGCGGTCGACGCCGACGTGATAGGCGATGTCGATCCATCCGTGCTGGTCTTGGTGATAGCGCTGATCCTGTCTGAGGTGGCCCGGGGCGTTGCGGTTGTCGCCAAGGACCACGGCCTCGTGGTGGAGGGTCATGCGAGTGATCGTCTGGCGCTTGCCTCCCGGGTGGGCCGGACGCGCACCCCAGGCGTCGCGGCATAGCAACGGTGCTGAAGTGGAAGCGGTCAGCTTGACGCTCGACCGCGTAGAACTCGAGCAGGCGCCGACCATGGACGCCACGCCGACGCTGCCGGCCAGCCCAAGCAGCTGGCGGCGGCTGACGAAGTCCGGCCGCACATCGGGCCGGCCGGGCGGTGGCCCACACATCGTCTTCACCATACGGAGGAGGATCGCGCCAGAGTCGCTTGTCAGGAAATATCCACGGTCCGCATACGTTCCTTGGGAGCAGTTACTAGGATTCGGCGCATGGCACTGGCGAACGGTGCGATTTTCGCTGGCTATACCATTCAGCGACTGCTGGGGGCCGGTGGGATGGGGGAGGTTTATTTGGCCCATCATCCCAGGCTGCCGCGGCTGGACGCGCTGAAAATCCTTCCTGCGGCACTAACCGAGGACGGCGAGTTCCGGCAGCGATTCAACCGCGAAGCTGACCTGGCGGCCGCGCTGTGGCATCCGCACATCGTGGGCCTTCACGACCGCGGCGAGTTCGAAGGCCAGCTGTGGATCACCATGGATTACGTGGACGGGACCGACGCTGGGCGACTGCAACGGCAGCACTACCCAGACGGCCTCCCCGAATGGTACGCGACCGAGATTGTCACTGCCGTCGCTGATGCGCTCGACTATGCGCACCAGCGCAAGCTACTGCATCGCGACGTCAAACCGGCGAACATCCTGCTCACAGGGTCTGAGGTGGAACGGCACCGAATCCTTTTGGCTGACTTCGGTATTGCCCGGCGAACCGATGACATCAGCGGCCTGACTGCGACCAACATGACAGTCGGCTCGGTTGCATATGCGGCGCCCGAGCAATTGATGGGCGAGTCGATAGACGGGCGAGCTGACGAATATGCGTTGGCCGCCACTGCTTTCCACCTCCTAGCCGGTGCGCCTCCATTTCAGCATTCCAACCCTGCAGTCGTCATTAGCAGGCACCTCAATGCGCCCCCGCCGCGGCTAGCAGAGCGGCGCCCAGAGCTGGCGCGGCTAGACCCGGTGTTGTCGAAAGCCCTCGCGAAGAACCCTTCAGAACGCTACCCGCGATGCCTTGACTTCGCGCATGCGCTCAGAGCGTGCATCGCCGGCGCGGCCCCTTATCCAGATGCGAACCTTCCCAGCAACATTCGGCCGCTCGAAAGAGTGTCTGCTGTGGGCGGGCCAGCGGGCCAGGCGCCGATCACTCAGCCAGCGATGCCGTCCTCATATCACCGAACGATGCATGTTCCTTCGCCGCAACGGCCCGCGCTGCGTGCAGCCACGGTCGTACCAATGATCTTGGCGGTATTGCTGTTCGGTGCCGCAGGCTTCGCGGTCACGCAGGTTCTACGCCCGGCCCCGCAGCCTTCCACCGCCGCGCCGCAGTGGCAGCCGTACGTCGACTACGCCAAACAGTTCACGGTGTGGTTCACGAGTATCAGCGCTCAATCGGCTGATAGCGACATCCAGCGGATCCTCGACGGATCAACCGGGTCTTTCCACGATGACTTCGCTAATAGAAGATCCGACTTCAGGCAGACGCTCGTGAATTCAAACGTGTCAACCCAAGGAACCGTTAACAGCGCCGGCCTGGACTCCATCAATGGCACGACGGCGCACGTTCTGATAGCCGCGACATCCAAGGTCACTAATAACGCTGGCGCATCGCAAGATCCAAGAAGTTGGCGATTAGACGTGCAAGTCGAAAAAGCCGGCGACACGTACAAGGTGTCACGAGTGGACTTCGTGCAATGACCCGCGCCGGGCTACTGCGCGTCGGATGGTGGTTGCTCGTGGTTGCACTCGCCGTCTCGACCGTGAGTGCGGCAGCCGTGGGCGGGTGGCAGATGCAGGTCAAAAGCCGCCAACTGCCTCCCGTCGCTGACCAACCCGCCGATCGTCAGAACGCAACACAGGCGGCAAGTACCGGTACGGTGAAATTGTTGAGCTATTCGCCAGACACACTTGAACAAGACTTCAGCGCTGCCGAAGCGATGCTCACCGGCGACTTCCTCGCCTACTACAAGCAATTCTCAACTCAGGTTGTCATGCCAGCCGCTCGGGAAAAGCGCGTCACTACGTCTGCCACCGTTCTCCGCGCCGGCGTCGAATCCCTTGCCAGCCAGAATGCCTCGATACTTGTCTTCGTAAACCAATCGACCACCACGAAGGAGAAACCGTCGCCGTCAATCGCGACAAGCTCAGTGCGGGTAGGTCTTGTCAAGGTGAACGGAACCTGGCTCATCGCCAAATTCGACCCGCAATGATCGACGCACGGAGCTGCCCACCAAGGGATGAACAACGAAACACGAGATCGTTGCGAGCGCCGGGCGGGTGCATTCGCGCCAAGTTTTGAGAAGATCCAACCCGAGCGCGGAATCGAAGTAGCGCCAGTATGCCCCCCTTTTCGGGCGCAACTCTCGTAAGAGACATCCAGGCCAGCGGCCTCTAAACCCTTCTCAGCGGCTTCTCAGCGGTCTATCCATACGCTGGCGCTCCCATGTTTACAGCAACTTACTTTTGCCTACCAGGCGCACGCGTCGAGGTCTCGATTAGGTGACGCGGCAACTGGTTTGGACACCTGTTCCGGATGACACCGACGACTGTCACACGCAACCGACGAGCGGACGTGACCCGGCTCGATCGCTACGACCGGCCGAGCTTGCGCACGCCGCGGTGATGGGCGCCCTGTGCGCCGCGATAGCGATCATTGCGGTCATCCTTCCGCACGCGGGGGCGTTGGGACTGCTGGGCACTGTGCCGATGGGCCTGCTGAGCTACCGCTACAGGATCCGCGTTCTAATCACCGCAACCGTCGCCGCTAGTGTGATCGGCTTCCTGGTCGTCGGCATGAGCGGATTCGGGGCGGTGGCCCTGTGTGCCTATGTCGGCGGACTGGCCGGAATCGTGAAACGCCGCCGTCGGGGCACCCCAACGGTGCTCGCGACGTCCCTCGGCGCCGGTGTTGCCGTCGGTGTCGCGGTGGTCATCGCGTTGACGTTCCTGGTGCGGCTTCGGCATCTGATATTCCACACGATCACCGCCACGGTCGACGGGGTCGCCACGGCGATATCCCGCGTGCCGCACCTGCAGGCGGTCGCGCAAGACCTCAAGCAGTTCTCCGCCGACGCGCTGCAGTACTGGCAGTGGCTCGTCGTCGGATACGCCGTCATAGCGATCATGGGTGCCTCGTTGATCGGCTGGTGGGCGTTGTCACGAGTGCTGCTGCGCCTCAGGGGAATTCCCGATGTGCACAAACTGGATGCGCCGATCAACTCCGGGTCGATCGAGCCCATCCCGGTGCGGCTGGACGGGGTGCGCCTTCGCTACCCGCACACCGACCGCGATGCGCTGCGCGCCGTCAGCCTGGACGTGCGGGCGGGCGAACACGTGGCCGTCACCGGTGCCAATGGTTCGGGGAAAACCACACTGATGCTGATCCTGGCCGGCCGCGAACCGACATCGGGCACCGTCGAACGCCCAGGCGCGGTGGGCCTCGGTCAACTCGGTGGCACCGCCGTCGTCATGCAACATCCGGAAAGCCAGGTGCTCGGCACGCGCGTCGCCGACGACGTGGTCTGGGGATTGCCGCCCGGCAAGAGCATTGATATCGAACGGTTGCTCGGTGAGGTGGGGCTGGCCGGCCTCGCCGAACGCGACACCGGCGGCCTGTCCGGCGGTGAACTGCAGCGCTTGGCCGTGGCCGCGGCGCTGGCGCGAGAGCCCGCGCTGCTCATCGCCGACGAGGTCACCAGCATGGTCGACCAGCGCGGCCGCGACACACTGCTCGCCGTGTTGTCCGGTCTGACCGACCGTCACCGAACTGCCCTGGTGCACATCACCCACTACGACAACGAAGCCGAGCACGCCGACCGCACGATCGACCTCAGCGACTCGGCGGACAACACTGCAATGGTCGAAGCCGCAAGGGCGCCGGCCCCGACAGCCGCCGTCGTACACCGATCAAACGCCCCGGTGCTCGAACTCAACGGTGTCAGCCACCAATATGGCAGTGGCACGCCGTGGGCGCAGACCGCGCTACGCGATATCAGCTTCGCGGTCCACGAGGGCGACGGGCTGCTGATCCACGGCGACAACGGCTCGGGCAAGTCGACACTGGCTTGGATCATGGCCGGGTTGACGGTGCCGACCACCGGCACGTGTCTGGTCAACGAGCGACCCGCCGCGGAGCAGGTTGGCACGGTCGCGCTCCAATTTCAGGCCGCCCGGCTGCAATTGATGCGCAGCCGTGTCGACCTCGAAGTTGCTGCGGCAGCGGGCTTTTCACCCGACGATCACGACCGGGTGATCGAGGCGCTGGCGGCCGTCGGCCTGGACGCCGCCCTGGCGAAGCGGCGCATCGACCACCTCAGCGGCGGCCAGATGCGCCGAGTGGTGCTAGCCGGATTGCTGGCCCGGTCGCCACGGGTATTGATCCTCGACGAGCCACTGGCGGGCCTCGACGCGGCCAGCCAGCGCGGACTGGTGCGCCTGCTCGCGGATCGGCGGCGTGAGACCGGCCTGACCGTGGTGGTCATCTCGCACGACTTCGCCGGCCTGGAGGAACTGTGCCCGCGAATCCTGCACCTGCGAGACGGTCGGCTGGAATCGGCGTCGCCGCATGCGCGGGGGACCAACGAGACGGCCACCCCGCCGGCCAAGCCGACCAGCCGCCAACGGCGCCCCGTTGTGCTGCTGCGCCCGGTGCCTGGACGCTCCGCGATGCACGACTTGTGGGCTGGCACCAAACTGCTTGCCGTTGGCGCCATTTCGGTGTTGCTGACCATCAACCCGGGTTGGGTAGCGATCGGACTTGTCGGCGCGCTGGTGCTCGCGGGAGCCCGGGTAGCACGCATTCCCAGAGGCGCGCTGCCGTCGGTGCCGCGCTGGCTTCCGATCCTGCTGGTCGTCGTCGGCGCCACCGCGGCGACGGCCGGCGGCCTGTTGGATTTCCTGCGCTTGACGGCGCTCTCGGTCGTGTTGCTCGGCCTGGGCGCGCTGGTGTCGTGGACGACCAATGTCGCCGAAATCGCGCCGGCGGTCGCCACTCTGGGTCGCCGGCTGCGACCGTTGCGGATCCCGGTCGACGATTGGGCGGTGGCATTGGGGCTCGCACTGCGTACCTTCCCGATGCTGATAAACGAGTTCCGCGTGCTCTACGCCGCTCGCCGGTTGCGGCCCAGACAAACACCGCGAACCCGCGGGGCCCGCGTCCGGCAACTGGCGGCAGACGTGATCGACCTGGTCGTCGCGGTCATCACCGTGACGCTGCGGCGCGCCGACGAGATGGGCGACGCCATCACCGCCCGCGGCGGCACGGGCCAGATCTCGGCAGGCCCATCGCGGCCGAAACGGGCCGACTGGGTGGCACTCTCGATCGTCACGGCGGTGTGTGCGGCCGCCTTGACGGCGGGGCTGGTGCTGGGCGTCTGAAGGCCAGAGGTACTCAGCGCCTGACCAGGCCGCCAATGTGGTAGACACGCGCTATGTCCGCGGTGGGCGACGATCGATTGCTAGCTCCGGGCGAGACGTGCTGGCGGATTGAGCGCGCCGATCAGTTCGCCTACATCATCGACGGGGCCGATTACTTCAGGCACGTCAAGGCGGCGATGCTGCGCGCCCACCACCGAATAGTCCTGGCCGGGTGGGATTTCGACGCCCGGACGACGTTCGAGCGAGGCGCCAAGACGCTTACCGGCCCCAACCAGCTGGGCGCCTTCCTGTATTGGATGCTGCGGAAGCGACCGGCACTCGACATCTACGTGCTGAAGTCCAACCTGCGCCTGCTCCCGGCCTTTGACGGCATCTGGTTCGGCGTCACCCCGGTGGCGCTGCTGAATCAGATCAGCAGCAAGCGGATGCATCTCGCCATCGACGGCGCGCATCCGATCGGCGCTGTCCATCACCAGAAGATCGTGGTCATCGACGATGCGGTCGCGTTCTGCGGCGGCGTCGACCTCACCCTTGACCGATGGGATACGCGTGCGCATCAGCACCACAGTCGCGGCCGTCGGACGATGGGGCGCAGGTATGGGCCGCGGCACGAGGTCGCCGCCGCGGTTGACGGTGCGGCGGCCCGCGCGCTCGGTGAGCAGGCACGGACCCGGTGGCTGACCGCGACGGGGCAGTCGTTGGAGCCAGTCGACCCGAAGCACGTCACCTGGCCGCGCGGGCTGGAAGTTACTCTGCGCAACGTCGACGTCGGGATCGCGCGGACGCTTCCGGAACTCGAGGACCGCCGCGAGGTGCGGGAAGTGGAGGCCCTCAACCTTGCGGCCATCGCGGCGGCCCGCGACACCATCTACCTGGAGAACCAATATCTTGCGGCCCGGCGGCTCGTCGATGCGCTTGCCGCTCGACTCAGCGAAGCCGACGGCCCGGAGATCGTCATCGTCATTCCGCGCCGGGGCAACAATCCCCTCGAGCGGGGAACGATGGACAGCGCGCGGCACCGGCTCATTCAAATCCTGTGGGCCGCCGACGAGCATCGCCGATTGGGTGTCTATTGGCCGGTAACCGATGGCGGTGAACCGATTTACGTCCACTCGAAGGTGCTGATCATCGACGATCGATTACTGCGCATCGGCTCGTCCAATCTCAACAACCGGTCGCTGGGCTTCGACAGCGAGTGCGACATCGCCATCGAGGCGGAATCGAATAATCCGCACCACGATGGCATCCGCCGCCAAATCACTTCGGTGCGGCATGAATTGGTGTCAGAACACCTCGGCGTGTCCGTCGACGAGCTCGAGAGCGCGGTGGTCGAGTGCGGGTCGTTCGTCAAGGCCATCGAGACGTTGCGGGGGGACGGCAAGACGTTGCGACCCGTCACCGAGGAGACGGTGGCCGGTGAGGCGAGTCCGCTGGCGGAGAACGACCTGATGGACCCCGATCATGTCCCGCGGTCACTGGCCCGGAGCGTGCAACGGTTCATCGCCGGATTCAGGGATTGACCGAACTACCGGCGTAATACCTTGGCGCGCAGTCGTTTCAGGTGCCTCCGCCCACCAGGTTGTTGTTCTGGGGGCAGTAGGTCTGAACCGAGATTGTCACGTAGGTGTTGGCCGAGTCGGCGAGTCCAGGATTACTGGCGCGAAAGGCCGCGGTGATCTGCGGCACCGAGACCCCTCGGCCGATGTCGCTGCACACCAGCTTGCCGTTCGCGATGGCGGCGTCGGGATTTGCGAATGAGATCCCTCGGTCATTGAGCGCCTGAATGTATTTGTTGTCCTGATCCGGGGTGGACACGATCGACGAGGGGCCGGCCGACGGCGGTGCACCCGTTGACCCAGGAGTCGCGCCGCCCTTCGGCGTAGCCGGTGCGGCCGGCTTCGGCGCAGCCTTGTTATCGCCGGTCAACAGCGAACGCCCGAACACGATCGCCCCCGCGAGAACCAGACCGGCCGCGACGAGCGCAGCCGCGATACGCCAAGTGGCACGCCATGATTGGCGGTCGCCCGCCCGGCCGAGTTGTCCGTCGTCGTCGCGACGGTCGTCGCCGCCGCTTTCGCCGTCGCCGTCATCGTTGCTTGACCACGCCAGCTCGGCCGCATCAGGCGCTGCGGAATTGGGTACGGCGACGGTCTCGTCATTGTTGAGTCCGACGGTCTTATCGCCCGCCGGGCCCGGCTCGGCCATGACGGTCATGGTAGCCATCGCCCGCTATGCGCCGCCACCCGCAACGATTTGTGTGATCGAGTCGGGCGCCACGCCCAATCCCCGCAGGCAGAATCGCAGCGCGCGGTTGCGAACGTCGGCGCGCGCGCACTGGCCCGTTGCCCGCTGGCGGTGAGTGTGTCCCCACACGACGCCGTGAATCGACTTCGCGGCCGTCGCCGGAAGGATGTCACGAAACACGCCGAGTTCCAGACCGCGCTGAAGCTGCTCGATGAGTGGCTCCAGAATCGCGTTGTACGCGGGCGACACCAGCTCGGGCGTAGAGGACATCGCGGCCTGGGCCTCCAGGGCAACCTGGCGCACTTCCGAATCGATGTTCTCGTCGAAGGCGAGGTCGAGTCGACCCTCGATCCAGGCGGCCACCGCCGCGGCGGGGGTGGAGGCCGCAGCCATCTTCGTTCTCAGGCGCAGCACCTCATCGCGTGTCACCTCCAGAAACAGCGCCGCAACCAGCTGGTTCTTTGATTCGAAATGCCGGTAGAACGCGCGAGTGCTGAGCTGCGCGCGGTCCAGGACCGCCGCCACGCTCAGCCCCTGGACTCCCTGCTCGCGGACGGTTTTCGACGCGGCGGCCACGATGGCGCGACGCACATCGGGGTCGGGGGCGAGCTTGTTTCCCCGCCGCGTGACTGGACGGCTCGCGTAACCATGCCGACGAGTGAGCGGGTCCCCCTGATCCGTCATCAACACCCAAAGGTAATCCTCTCCATTCGCGGATCCCACCTTCCTCGTTTGCCGTCGCGCTAGGCTGCGGCCATGTCGATCGACCGTGCCGGGCTTGTCGCGGGCACCATCCGGCTCGCTTCGGGCGTCCATTTCCTCGTCGACCCGCTGGGTGCGAATCGGCTGTGGGGTGATAGCGAAGAGCCGACGGCGACGGCGCGCCTGCTACTGCGATCGATGGGCTATCGCGACGCCCTGATCGGCGGTCTGCTTGCGACGGCGGCGCTGCGTGGCAAGAACACCCGGGGCTGGTTCCTCGCCTCCGGTGGCGCCGACGCGGCCGACCTGATCGGCGGCCTAAGCGTCCACGACGAACTCAAGCGCCCCCAGCAGCTCATCGGCCTCGGTGGCGCGGTCATCGGCATCGGCGTCGGACTGTGGGGCGCTACCCGTCGCAGACCGAAGCGTCAGCGAACGGCGTCGCCGATCAGCGACCAGTAACACCTTTCGCGCTCGGTCATTTCGTTCGACGTGATCGTGCCGAAAGCCGCGGCCTCGCGCGCGAAGGTGTCGGGCGCATCGGGCAGTGCGTCCGGGCCCTCGAGGCGAAAGCAACTCGGTGCCAGCGGTCCGAAAAGCAGAGCGCGGCGCAGCTGCGGCCAGTTATCCAGCCGCGGCTCGACGCCGGCGGCCCGGGCGAAAGTGATCGCCACCAGGTTCATTTGCGTTTTCTGCGGCGAACCCCTTGTGGCGCGATAAGCATCGATCGCCAGCCGCTGGTTGATCTCGCTGCTTGCCGGGATCGTCCCGCCCCACGTGTATGCGATCCACCTGGCTTGCAGTTCGAGTGGCACGAAGTATCCGCCCGACTGGTCCCACATGCCCACAAACGCCAGCCCCGGAAGGTCGGGATGAAAGGTGTAGCGGTCGGCGTCCATGTGCTGGGAGTCGAGGTCGAGGGTGACCCGGATTTCGTCACTGAGAAACGGCAGCGACAGATGGAAGCCGGTGCCCAACACCATCGCGTCGAACTCCTCGGCATGTTCGTCGAGGAAAGTGACCGTCGCGCCCGACACGGATTTCATCCATGGCCGCACCGTGATTCGGCCCTCTGCCACGAGCGGAAGGTAGTGCTGGTTGAGCGTGACACCAGCGGCGAACAAAGACGGGTCGGGCGCCGGCGCGCCGTACTGCTCGGGGCTGCCCGCCGCCTCGATCACGATCTCCTTAAGCTGCCTTTCCGTCTCGGCCGCTGGAAGCGCCTCGTTCGCCAGGACTCCGTATCGGGTGTAGAGGCGATGGTCGGAGGGAACGCCGGCGGCGAACTTGGGTGCGACGTACCTCTGCCGCCGCTGGGTGACGACGACGTGTGCGCCGAGTTGGGTGAGTTCCGCCGCGATCTCAAGGGCACTGATCGCGCAGCCTGCCACCAGGACGCGCTTGTCGCGATACGCGCCGCCGTCTCGATAGTGGTAGCTGGAGATGGCTCGCAGGGAGCCGGAGAAGTTGTCGAGTCCTGGAAGGGGTGGGATCGCCGGGGTGTGGAACCTGCCGCTCGCCACCACCACCCGGTCAAAGGGCTCGTCGCCGCCGGCGTGACGCACGAGCCACTTCGCTGCGTCCCGACTGATCAGTTCGACCCTAGTGCCCAGCCGGATGCGCGAGGTGAGCCCAAATGTTTGGGCGTAGCGCTGCAGGTAGTCGAGAATTTCGCGGTTGGGCAGGTAAACGTGGTTGTTCGCGTGCTCGAGGTCGCTGAAGGCCGTCACGGTACGACTGCTGTTGGTGTACATGGCCGGCCATACGCCGCTGCGACCATCCAGGCCCGTCCACTGGCCACCAAGCGACGGCCCCTGCTCGAAGATCGTGGGTTCGAATCCCTGCGACAGCAGCCATCGAGCCGCAATCAGCCCGCCGGGTCCGGCACCGACGATGGCGACGCTTTCCGGGCTCCTCGTCACCTCCGGAACTGTCCCACGACTCGAACTGCTTCGCGATGACTTTCGCGCACCTGCGGTCTGCCGGAATGAAACGCGCCCCGATGCGGTTGACTGTCACCGTTCAACGACGATGGGAGCGGACATGGGTTTCGGGGTGCTGACTTTTGTCACCGATGAGGGCATTGGCCCGGCGGAGCTGGGTGAGGCGCTCGAGGAGCGCGGGTTCGAGTCGCTCTTCCTCGCCGAGCACTCGCACATCCCGGTGGACGCGAAGACCCCGTATCCGGCCGGCGGTCCGATTCCCCCGAAGTACTACCGGACCCTAGATCCGTTCGTGGCGCTGACGGCGGCGGCCGTCGCCACCGAGAACCTTACCCTTGGCACCGGTATCGCCTTGCTTCCGCAGCGCGACCCGATCCTGACGGCCAAAGAGGTGGCGTCGCTGGATCTGGTGTCGCAGGGACGGTTCCGCTTCGGCGTGGGTGTCGGTTGGTTCCGCGAGGAAATCGCCAACCACGGTGTCGATCCCTCGGTGCGGGGACGCGTCTCCGAAGAGCGGTTGCGCGCGATGATCGAGATCTGGACGAACGAAAAAGCCGAATTCCATGGGGAATTCGTGAACTTCGATCCCATCTACAGCTGGCCCAAGCCCCTGA
The DNA here is from genome assembly GCF_001954215.1 of Mycobacterium sp. IS-2888. Taxonomy (NCBI): domain Bacteria; kingdom Bacillati; phylum Actinomycetota; class Actinomycetes; order Mycobacteriales; family Mycobacteriaceae; genus Mycobacterium; species Mycobacterium sp. IS-2888. The sequence continues at coordinate 42,734 of NZ_MBET01000097.1, read as the reverse complement.
CGAAGCCCTATCCGCCGTTGTACCTCGGCGGTGGGCCGGCGAACTTCAAGCGCATCGCCGGGCTAAAGGCCGGCTGGATCTCCCTGAGCCCGTCGGCGGACCTGTTGTCGGCCCCGCTCGAGGAATTGCGGGCAGTCGCCGATCACGACGTGCCCGTCATCCACGTCCACATGGGCGAGGAATGGGAGGCGAAAGATCTCGAGGGCTACCGCGACCTCGGCGTCGATCATGTTCTGGTGGAGCTGCCCACCGAGCCCCGCGATCAGACGCTTCGCCGTTTGGACGAGCTGCAGGCGGAATTCGACAAACTGGCGTAAACCTCAAGTGCCGCAGAACGTTTGGTAGGGGCCGAAATCCTCGGGTGCGGGGCTCGCGTAGCGCTCGAGGCCGGGTCGTTCCTCATAGGGGGCGCTGACCGCCCCCAGCAGTCGCTCGACCGGATCGAGATCGCCTTCCGTGGCCGCGGCCAGGGCCTCCTCGACCAGATGGTTGCGCGGAATGTAGATCGGGTTGACGCGATCCATCGACTCGGCGTTGGGACCCAGGCCTCGCCAGCGCGACATCCAGTCGTCGAAGCCGGCTTCGGATTCGGCGGTTCCTCGGGCCACCTTGCCGAGGCGGCGGAAGAACGAGGTGTAGTCGATGTCGTTGTCCTGCAGCAGGCCGAGCAATTCGTCGACCAACGACCTGACGACCTCGTCGGCGACCTCGGCCGGCAGACCGAGTTTGGCGCGCATACCCGATAGCCAGACCGCGTCATAGCGAACACGGAACGCGCCGAACGTCTTTTCCGCGAGCGCGACCGCCTCCTCGACGTCGTCGGAGAGCAACGGCAGCAGCGCCTCGGCGAACCGGGCCAGGTTCCACCCGGCGACCGCCGGCTGGTTGCCAAAGGCGTAGCGGCCCCAGCAATCGATGGAGCTGAAGACCGTCTCCGGGTTGTAGGCCTCCATGAACGCGCACGGCCCGTAGTCGATGGTTTCACCGGAGATCGTCATGTTGTCGGTGTTCATCACGCCGTGGATGAACCCGATCAGCATCCATTCGGCCATCAGCGATGCCTGGACCGCGACCACCGCCTCGAACAGCGCGAGGTACGGGCGCTCGGCCTGCGCCGCGCCGGGGTGGTGGCGGGCGATCGCATGGTCGGCCAGCCGTCGCAGCAGGCCGATGTCGCCGGTCGATGCGGCGTATTGGAAGCTGCCCACCCGCAGGTGACTGCCGGCGACGCGGACCAGCAGGGCGCCGGGCAGCAGCGTCTCACGCTGGACCGGGCGTCCGGTAGCCACGACGGCAAGGGATCGCGTGGTCGGCACGCCCAGGGCATGCATCGCCTCGCTGACGATGTATTCACGCAACATCGGCCCCACCGCGGCCAGGCCGTCACCACCGCGCGCGAACGGTGTGGGACCGGAACCTTTCAGGTGGATGTCGCGCACTTGCCCGTGGCCGTCGACGACCTCACCCAGGAGGAGAGCGCGGCCGTCGCCCAACCGCGGCTGGTAACCGCCGAACTGATGCCCTGCGTAGGCCTGGGCGACCGGAACTGCGCCTTCGGGGACCAGATTGCCCACCAGAAACCGCAGCCCGTCGGGACTGCGCAGCCAGGCGGCGTCGAGGCCGAGCTCCTCGGCCAGCGTCTCGTTGAGCACGAGCAGCCGCGTCTCGGGAGGCGTCTGGGCCTGCCAGCGGATGGCCATCTCCGGCAACTCGCGGGAGAATCGGTCGCCCAAGGCGACGGCCATTTCCGGTGTGACGCTCACGCCACCGAGACTACGGAAACTGCTGCCGGTCGCGACTAGCCGACGGCTTGTCGGATCAAATCGCGTGCCCGGTCCAGCATCGACGCGAACGGGCCGACGGCGAAATTCAGCTTCGCCGATTCCACGCCCGGATGCGGGCGGGTTGGCGCGATGGCCTCGGCCGCCCGCACCGCTGTTCCCATCCGCTTGAGCTCGTCGGCGTCGACCTCTCGCTTCAGCACCGGGAACTCCTCGTTCTCCTCGTGCTTCGCGTGGTCGAGCACGGCGTCGCGCAACTTGGTGAGCTCGTCGATGAACCGCTGCGAGGTGATGTCGAGCTTCTCGATCTGCGAGAGCGCCTCCTTGGCGTCGTGCTCTTCGGTCAACCGGGCGTCGACGATCGTGTCGCCGGCGCGCGCCTCGCGGCGAACCCGGGGGTGCACCACCATCTCCTCGGCTGTCTCGTGCACGGCCAGCAGCTGTCGCAACTCCACGAACGGCTTTTCGCGCGCCTGCGGGTCCGACGCGTGCAGCACTTCGTCGAACATGTCCTCGATGAGGTTGTGCTGCGCTTTGAGGAACGCCACGACTTCGTCGGGCGATTGAACAATCATGTCGGCCATCGCCGATACCTCCATTGGAGCAAGGGGAGCGCGGGCTTTGGGCTGTGCACCGCTTCGGCGGAAGATACCCCGCGGGGGAACACTCAAACGCCCCAGCTCCACCGCCCTTTTTGGGCATCGCTACGGTTTAGGGAATGTATGAAGAGGTCGACACCGACGCGGCGGACCCCGCCGACATAGGCTCGCGCATCGATCCGGTTCTGGCGCGCAGTTGGCTATTGGTCAACGGCGCGCATGCCGACCGGTTCGAGGCCGCGGCTCGCTCGCGCGCCGACATCGTCGTCCTCGACATCGAGGACGCGGTAGCGCCCAAGGACAAGGCCGCCGCCCGCGACAACGTCGTGCGTTGGCTCGGCGGCGACAACACCGACTGGGTTCGCATCAACGGCTTCGGTACCCCGTGGTGGGCCGACGATTTGGCCGCGCTGGCCCGCACCCGCGTCGGCGGGGTGATGCTGGCGATGGTCGAATCGGTGGACCACATCACCGAGACCGCGAAGCGGCTGCCCGACGTACCGATCGTCGCGCTGGTCGAAACGGCGCGCGGTCTCGAGCGCGTCACCGAAATCGCCGCGGCCAAGGGCACCTTCCGGCTCGCCTTCGGTATCGGTGATTTCCGGCGCGACACCGGGTTGGGAGAAGACCCGACCACGCTGGCTTACGCTCGGTCGCGCTTCACGATCGCCGCGAGGGCGGCCAACCTGCCAAGTGCCATCGACGGCCCGACAATTGGCTCCAACGCGCTCAAGCTCATCGAGGCCACGGCCGTCTCCGTCGAGTTCGGCATGACCGGCAAGATTTGCCTCTCGCCGGAGCAGTGTGCGGTGGTGAACGAGGGGCTGTCGCCCTCGCAAGACGAAATCGGCTGGGCCAAGGAGTTTTTCGCCGAGTTCGAACGTGACGGGGGAGAGATCCGCAATGGGTCCGACCTGCCGCGCATCGCCCGGGCCACCAAGATCCTCGAGTTGGCTCGCTCCTATGGCATCGAGGCATCGGACTTCGAGGACGAACCGGTCCACATGCCGGCGCCGTCGGACACGTATCACTACTGACGCAAGACGGAGGGCCCGATGAGTACCGTCGTGGACTTTCATTTCGACCCGATGTGTCCCTTCGCTTACCAGACGTCGCTATGGATCCGCGACGTCCGTGAGCAAGTGGGGATCACGATCAATTGGCGGTTCTTCAGCCTCGAGGAGATCAATCGCGAAGACGGCAAGAAGCATCCGTGGGAGCGTGATTGGTCCTACGGCTGGTCGCTGATGCGGATCGGGGCGCTGCTGCGTCGCACTGACATGTCGCTGCTGGACCGGTGGTACGCGGCGATCGGACGCGAACTGCACGCAGCAGGTGGCAAACCACACGACCCCGCGGTTGCGCGGCGCCTGCTGGGCGAGATCGGCGTCGATGCGGCGATGTTGGATGCGGCGCTGGACGACCCGACCACCCACGACGAGGTTCGCGCGGAGCATCAGCGGGTCGTCGACGCGGGCGGGTACGGCGTTCCGACGCTGTTCTTGTCCGGACAGTGCCTGTTCGGGCCGGTGTTGGTGGACCCGCCGACCGGGCCGGATTCGCTTCGGCTGTGGAGCGTGGTGACGGGCATGGCCGAGTTGCCGCATGTCTACGAACTTCAGCGGCCGAAGGCACCGGCCGACGTCGAACTCATCGGCCGGCGTCTACGTCCGTACCTCGATGGGCGCGATTGGGTGAGTATCAACCGCGGCGAAGTCATCGACCTCGAGCACCTCACCGGCCAAGGCTGAGGCTCTCGACTACGCGGCGTGCCGCGGCAGTGCGATGCCGATGCGGAATTCGAAGTCGTTGAACATCATCGTCGGGGCGCGCGGCGGGGCCGCTGACCGATAGGTCTTACCCGTTGGGGTCGTGAATTCGGCTGTGTGAGTGTGGGTTTCGTCGATGCTCGTGCTGACCCGCCACCCGGCGGCTTCCTTGGTGTAGTTGCAGCGCTCGCACAATCCGAGGCCGTTGTCCGCAGTGGTCGAGCCGTCCTGGGACCACGGACGCGCATGATCGCGATGTCGGATCGGCGCATCGCAATAGGGAGTGCGACAACGCTGATCCCGCAACTCGATGAAGGCGCCCAGCCCCCGCGGGAAAAGCCGCGCCCGTGATTCCATCGCCACCAGCGCGCCCGCCGGGGGACGGGCGTAGAGCCTGCGCAGCGTCGCCCGAGAGCGTCGGTCGCCGACGGCGGTGGAGATCATCGCGCGGGCGATCGCCGCCGGCACAGGGCCATACCCGCGGATATCGGCCGGCGCGTTACCACCGCCCAGCAGCGTTTCATCCGAGAGGACGACGTTGACCGCGACCGGAACGGGCACGGTCGCTTCGCGGCCCGTGACCCGTTCGACCAGCGTGTCGGCCATCACCTGTCCGCGTGACCGCCCGTCGCAGCGGGTGTCCGCCTCGCGACGCAGCGCCGCGTACACCGAAACTCCCTGGGCCACCGGCAACAACGCGGTCAGATAGGTCATGGTGTCGGGTGCCGGCCGAATGGTGACGGTGCGCTCGTTCTCGGCCTTGGCCGCCCGCTCGACAACGGCGTGCGGGTCCAGGCGGTAGGCGATCGCCTTGGCGGCCGCGGCCACCCGCGCGTCGCCCATCCCGTCCAGCCGGGCCGGGTCAGCGCACAACTCTGCATCCAGCGTGCGACGATCCTCGACGTCCAAGCAGGTGCTTTCCCGCACGATCAGGGTGGCCCGCCACTCGGAAAGCATCCCGCATTCCAGCGCCGCCAGTGTGTGCGGCATTTCGTGCACCAGCGCCTTGGCAAAGCCCAAATGCCGGCCGCCCCGGGCAGGGGCGTCGCGTCGTGCCAGTGCGATCTCGCTGGCCAGCCCGCGTCCACGTTGAGCCGCGGGCACCCCGGCGGCCGCCTCGGCCTCGCGGCGTGCCGTGTCCAGCGCGACCGCGGCGCGCGCCTGGCGCGCCGCCGCCGCGGATTTGGCTCTCTCCAGTTCGGCGATGTACGCGATCAACGCCGACTCGTCGGCCTCCGGATCGAGCGCCGCCAATGTATCGAACATACGTTCGAGAGTAGCAGCCGTCACCGACAGCGCTACTCTGACCGGGTGAGCGCCAGAAAGCGCATCCGGGTGGCGCGGGTATACGACGACGCCGGCGGTGATGACGGCCAGCGGGTCCTGGTCGATCGCATCTGGCCGCGCGGAGTCCGCAAGGACGACCCCCGGGTGGGAACCTGGTGCAAGGACGTCGCGCCGTCGAAAGAACTGCGTGAGTGGTACCAGCACAAGCCGGAACGGTTCGACGAATTCGCATCGCGCTACACGGCGGAACTGCGCGACAGCCCCGCGCTGCAGGAACTGCGCAAGCTGACCAAACGCGGCGCCGTCACCCTGGTCACCGCCACCCGGGACGTCGACATCAGCCAAGCGGCCGTCCTGGCCAAGCTCCTGAAAAGCCGCTGAGACGGTCGCGCGATGCGGCTGGGATTGCACGCGCTGGGAATCGGCACCGGCGCCGACCGCGCCGTGATCGATGCCGTCGCCTCGGCCGCCGACAGGTGCGGGTTCGCCAATTTGTGGGCCGGCGAGCACGTCGTCATGGTGGACTCCTCGGAGTCACGCTATCCGTATTCCGAGGACGGTGTCATCGGCGTTCCGGCACAAGCGGATTGGCTCGACCCAATGATCGCACTGAGTTTCGCCGCGGCCGCCTCATCGCGGATCGGCGTCGCGACGGGCGTGTTGCTGCTGCCCGAACACAATCCGGTCGTGGTGGCCAAACAGGCCGCGAGCCTGGACCGGTTGAGCGGCGGGCGACTGACACTGGGGGTAGGAGTCGGATGGTCCAGGGAGGAATTCGCCGCGCTCCGAGTGCCTTTCGAACATCGCGCGGCCCGCACGGCCGAATACGTCGCCGCCATGCGCACGTTGTGGCGCGACGATGTTGCCTCGTTCGACGGGACCTTCGTCGGCTTCGATTCGATTCGGGTCAACCCCAAGCCGATCCGCGATCGCCGTATCCCGATCGTGGTCGGCGGCAACAGCGATGCGGCGCTGCGGCGCGTCGCGGCATGGGCGGACGGCTGGTACGGCTTCAACCTCGACGGCGTCGAGGCGGTGCGCGAGCGGATCGGAAAGCTGCGGCGGCTGTGCGCCGAGGCCGGTCGTGACCGCTCCGAGCTGAGGCTGGCCGTCGCGTTGAGTGAGCCCCGCGTTCGCGATATCGATGCCCTCGTGGAGTTGGGCGTCGACGAGTTGGTACTGGTAGAAGCGCCACCCGGCCGTCCCGGGGTGGCCGCCGACTGGGTTTCGGCGCTGGCCGACCGATGGATGGGTAGGCTTCCCGGTTGACATGACTGAAGCCGAACCCATCCTGCGGCGGGAGCTGACCGATATCGCCGACGAGGTGCGCGCCGTCCCGCCGCCCCCACTACCGGAATTGCCAGCGCCATACGGTTTGCGCCTAGCCGACCCGGACGCCGACGCCGAGATGATCTCCGAGTGGATGAACCTGCCGCACCTGGCCGAGTCGTGGGAGTACGCCTGGCCGCCGGAGCGCTGGCATCGCTATCTGCGTGCGCAACTCGACAGCGGGTTTTCTCGCCCGTTCGTCGCCAGTCATGATGGGGCGGACCGCGGATACGTCGAACTATACCGGGCGGCAAAGGATTCCATCGCCACCCGATACGAGTACGACCCCTACGATCTAGGCCTGCACGTCGCGGTCGCCGATTTGGACTACCTACAACAGGGACATGTGAGCTTTTTGCTGCCGCACCTGCTGGCGAGCATGCTCAACCTCGACCCGCGATGCCGCCGGGTGATGTTCGATCCGGATCACCGTAATGTCTTGGCGCGCAAGTTTTGTGAGCGTGGCGGTTGCGTGTTTTTGGGCGAACACGATATGTCCAACCGGAGGATGGCCCTGTACGCGTTGGTCCGCACACCCGAGGATGTCCCCCGGCCGCGAGAGGCGTAATCAGTAGTCGTGCTGAGCCAGCGTGATGTCACCGAGCCGCTGGGTCTCGTCCAGCGACAGTGCGGCCGGAACCATCTCACTGGTCACCAGCCCGTGGCGGCTCGTCACCTCGTCGACAATATCGAAGCTGCGCGCGATCGATCGCGGCGTGTCGACGATGATCGTGGTCACCGGAACCCGCCGCGCCAGCTGGAATAGCTTGTCCCCGTGGGGTTTATGGTCCCCATGGAATCCCCAGATACCGCGCAGCACCGTCGCCCCTCGAGCCGTTTCCGAATGCAGCAGTCGCTGCACCAGCGCCCGGTGGATCGGCAGCCCATCCTGGATGGTTCCCTCGGCCGTGTACACCATCAGCTTCTGCCACAGGGTGCGTCCCTGGTCATCGGTCGCCGGCAGCTCCTGGGGCCGCGCGAACAGCTCACCGTCGCGTTTGCACAGCCGCACCCGCTCGACGGTCAATATCGGGTTGGGCGTCGCGGCGGCCAGTTCGATTGCGGCGGCAGCGACCTGCGCCGTCGACCCGATAGCGATGATCATCACCGGAACGTTGACGTTGCGCCCGAAGAAGTGAGCCCGGTAGCGCTCGCCGTGCGCCGTCCCGTCGACACCGAGAAGCACGATCGCACCGGCAAATCCGTGCCGGTACAGGAGGTCGCATATCGCGTGGTGCGCCCGTCTGCCGGCGACGCGTTCTTGACGGCCCACGTACACGGTGAGTTTCGCCGCATCCCCGTTGTGGGCTGCCTCAGTGACTTGCAAGTCCGCAAGACCATCGGTGCCCAGCTGCGGCGTCACCAGGCGCGCGCGTTCCAGGGTCACCAGCCCACGGCCGGTCATCGCGCCGACGTCGTCGACCAGGGAACGGATCTTCGATTCGACGTCGACCGCGGCGACCGCCACTGCCGGATCCTCCGACAGACTCAGCGACACGTCGCTGCGCAGCTCGCGGCTCGGCCCGAAACTGGCGATACCGCGCAACATCACACTCGTCGCAACGTCGGTGGTGCCGAACAGGTCCAGCATCTCGTCGGCCAGAAACCGCCCGCCGGCGCCGACGGCGCGTTGGCGCTCGCCGAAGTACGCGGTCAACTTCAGGCAGGGCTGGTTCATATGTGATCCGCAATCCACTGTCCGAGCAGCGCCGCGGCCATGCCCAGCACGACGCTGACGACGACGTTGGCCACCGCCGCCCACGTCTGGCGCTCCTCGCCGAGCCGCTGCGTTTCCAGCATCCACGTGGAGAAGGTCGTGTAGGCGCCGACGAACGCCGTGTCGACCAGCAGGGCCGCATCCCTGTTCAGCGCCAGCCCGCCGAGCAACCCGAGTAGCGCGGCACCGCTGACGTTGACCGCGAGCGTGCCGAACGGAAACGGCTGCGCCACACGCCGAGCCACCGCGCGATCGACCAGAAAACGAAGCACCGAGCCGAAGCCGCCGACGACCACGACGCCGGCCCACACCAACGCCGTCGTCGCCGCGCCGCTCATCCGCGCACCCGAACCCGGCGAACCAACACGGTGGCCAGGTGCACCGCCAGCAGGCCCAACACGATGCTGGTGACGGTGTAGCCGACGGCCAGGCCCCAATGGCCGTGTTCGATCATCTTCAGCGTTTCGACCTGCATCGTGGAGAACGTGGTCAAGCCGCCACACAATCCGGTGCCGAGCAGGGGACGCCGGTAACTCGACAGCGGCAACCGCTCTAGCAGCCGGGTCGTGAAATAACCGACCAGAAAGGCGCCGACGATATTGACCGCGAAGGTGGGCCATGGCCAGCTTGCGGGATCGTCGACCGTGAGAGTGCTCAGTGCCGCGCGGGCCAGGGCGCCCAGCGCGCCGCCGGCGAAAACCGCGGCCAACTCGCGATAGTCACGACCAGGCACCTAAGCAGCCTAGGCAGGACATCGGCAGAATTGGTACATGGCTCACCCGCGCGCCGGCCAGCCGGCCCGACCCGAAGACCTCGTCGATCTGCCTCACCTGGTGACGTCGTACTACGCGATCGAACCCGATCCCGACGACGTCGCTCAGCAGGTGGCGTTCGGCACGTCGGGTCACCGCGGCTCCTCGTTGAACGGGGCCTTCAACGAGGCCCACATTTTGGCGATCACCCAGGCCATCGTCGAGTACCGCGCGGCGCAGGGGACCACCGGGCCGCTGTTCATCGGCCGTGACACACATGGCCTCTCGGAGCCGGCCTGGGTGTCGGCGCTCGAGGTGCTCGCGGCCAATGACGTCTTTGCCATGATCGACGCGGCCGACCGGTACACGCCCACGCCGGCGGTCAGCCACGCGATCCTGACCTACAACCGCGGCCGCACCGACGCGCTGGCCGACGGGATCGTGGTGACGCCGTCGCATAACCCGCCGTCCGACGGAGGCTTCAAGTACAACCCGCCCAACGGGGGACCGGCCGACACTGACATGACCAACGCAATAGCCAAGCGCGCCAACGAGATTCTGCGCTCTGGAGCGGGCGTCAAGCGCGTGCCGCTGGCCCGGGCGCTGCCGACCGCCCAGCGCTACGACTATTTGGCCAGCTATGTCGAGGACCTGCCCAACGTGGTCAACATGGATGCGATCCGTGCGGCCGGGGTGCGGATCGGCGCCGACCCGCTCGGCGGGGCGAGCGTGGATTACTGGGGTGCAATAGCCGAGCGGCACAGGCTCGAGCTGACGGTGGTCAACCCGTTGGTCGACGCGACGTGGCGGTTCATGACGCTCGACCACGACGGCAAGATCCGGATGGACTGCAGCTCTCCGGATGCTATGGCCTCGCTGATCGCGAACCGGGACCGCTATCAGATCGCGACCGGCAACGACGCTGACTCCGACCGCCACGGCATCGTCACGCCCGACGCGGGGTTGCTGAATCCGAATCACTACCTCGCGGTCGCGATCGACTACCTCTATACCCATCGGCCGGCCTGGCCGGAGGGCATCGCGGTCGGCAAGACCGTGGTCAGCTCGTCGATCATCGACCGTGTGGTCGCCGGCCTCGGCCGCAAGCTCGTCGAGGTGCCGGTTGGGTTCAAGTGGTTCGTTGACGGCCTGATCGGCGGCACGATCGGCTTCGGCGGCGAGGAGTCGGCGGGGGCGTCGTTCCTGCGCCGCGACGGAACGGTGTGGACCACCGACAAGGACGGCATCATCCTGGCGCTGCTGGCTTCCGAGATCCTGGCCGTCACCGGCTCGAGTCCCTCCCAGCGCTACGACGAGCTGACCGCCGAGTACGGGACGCCGTCCTACGCGCGCATCGACGCGCCCGCCGACCGCGACCAGAAGGCCCGGCTGGCCAAGCTGTCGCCCGATGAGGTGACCGCGACCGAACTGGCCGGTGAGCCGATCACCGCCAAGCTCACCGCCGCGCCCGGCAACGGCGCGCCGCTGGGTGGGCTGAAGGTGACGACGGCCAACGCGTGGTTTGCCGCGCGGCCGTCGGGCACCGAGGACGTCTACAAGATCTACGCGGAATCCTTCAACGGCCCCGAGCATCTTGCCGAGGTGCAAAAGACCGCCCGCGAGGTGGTGAACCAGGTCATTGGGTAGGTGCCTGACCTGCGACTTTGAACGCATGTTCCCAGTGGTGTAGCTTCGATGGGCACAACTTCTCGGGGCTATGGCGCAGCTGGTAGCGCACCACACTGGCAGTGTGGGGGTCAGGGGTTCGAGTCCCCTTAGCTCCACCAATGTGACGTCGCGAGACATTAGTTCCATCAAGCCGCGAGGATCGCTTTGGCCACTTCGTCGGGGTGGGTCAGCATTCCATTGTGCGTCCCCGGAACGACGAGGGGTTGTACACCGAGCCGGGCCGCAAATTCTGGCCCCGGTTGTGGCAGCGCGCAATCGCTGTCGCTGGCGACATAGGCGGTGGGAAGACCGAGACTCGCCGCGTCGATGTCGAGACCGCCAAGGAAGTAACCGCCGGGCTGCGGCGTCATTAGATCGGCCACCAACCGCTGCAGCTCTGGGGCAACGCCTTGCATTAACAGCTGCTCGACGTATTCCAGGCTCGGTGCAATGGCGCCGAAAGGCGATCCGTCGATCAACCGCAGCATCAACTCGCGTGTGTGTGGTGTCTCATCGACAAGGGATCTGCCGCGAACCGGCACAAAAGCGTTGTAGTAGACGATCTTGGTGACCTGGCCGACGAGTAGGTGAGCGGCACCCGTGGCGGGATAGCCTCCCCAGCTGTGCGCGACGAGGATCACGTTGTCCAGTTCGCGCCGGCGCACCTCGTTGACGACGTAATGGACTGCGTCCCTGAGTCTGTAGCCCGACGGATCATCGCCGTCGCCCAGACCAGGCAGCGTCAAGGTGATCGCATGATGGTTCGCCGCGCGAAGCCGCCGGGCAACCGGACGCCAGCACCAGGCGCCATGCCAGGCGCCCGGAATCAGCACATACGTCGACCCCTGCATCGCTTTGGCCGGGGAAGGAGCCTGTTGGTCCAATGGCGTTGTCTCCAAGATATTCATCTACCGTCCTTTAGTTGACAAAAAATACGGACGTGCCCACCGGCAGGGCGTGGGCCATCATCGGGCGGCAACGGCTGCCCGCAAAACGACTGCCGTTTAGTCGAATTCAGACACGGCAACTCGTCGTTTCAGGTTTGATTTCGTCGGCTAGCGCTGGGGTTACCAGAACATCACGACGGCGGCTGCCACCAGCAACACCGTCACGATGCCGTGAAGGGCAAGTTGTCGCAGAACGCCGCCTTGGACAAGAGGGTCCCCTTCGGTCGACTGCGAATAATCCGGCACCACATATTGATTGCGCTTTGCGCTGAATTCCATTCTCGGGCTTCGCTTTGCCGTGATGCTTTGTTCATCGATCGGGTCGGTCGCGTGAAGCCGCTGGCCCGAAGTCGTTTTGCACACAGTGTCGGGAAGCCTTGTCAGACATCGGGAGGTCGCCGAAAATAGCTGCCCACGACATGATGCTCAGAAAGACCAGCTGTATCGCGATCAAGCTGTGAGCGCATAGTTGTCGTACGGTGCCCGCCAGGGACGGCCGCGGTGGGTAATGCTCAGGAAATCGCGTCATGGTATGCCTTTCGGTGTCAGGAATCGGAAGGATGTTTGCGTACCGAAATCACTTCAGTGAGTAGCGAATTGGCAGGTGTTTGAGGCCACCGACAAACGTTGTCGCGGATAATTCGGGCTTGCCCGCGAGCTCGATCGATCCCAGCCGAGGGAGCAGTTCTCGGTAGAGACTGCTGATCTCCATCCGCGCCAGCCCGGCGCCGAGGCAGAAGTGCACGCCATACCCGAAGGCCAGATGCTTGTTGGGATCGCGGCCGACATCGAAGCGGAACGGATCGTCGAAGACCTCCTCGTCACGGTTTCCGGACACATACGCCAGATACACCGACTCGCCTTCGGCGATGTCGACCCCTCGAACAGTGGTGTCGGCAGTTGCGGTGCGCATGAATTCCTTGACCGGCGTCGTCCACCGGATCATCTCCTCGGCAGCCGTCGGCATCAGAGTGAGCTCCTGCTTCAATCGCCGTAATTCACTGGGGTTTTCGATGAGCGCACGCATTCCACCAGAGATGGCGTCCTTGGTGGTGTCGTGGCCGGCACTAGCGATGGCCACGTAGTAGGACGCGGTGTCCATGTCCGAGAGCGGTTGGCCGTCGATGCGCCCGTTGGCGATGGCCGAGGCGAGGTCTTCGGTGGGTTTTCGACGGCGTGACGCGGTCAGCGTGGCGAAGTAGTTGAGGAAGTCTTGCACCACCGCGATCCAGGCCTCGGGTTCTTGGCCGCGCTGGTGTTCGGCGTCATCGCGGCCGAACATCTCCTGGGTAAGCGTGCGCATCCGAGGGAAGTCCGATTCAGGAAGGCCGAGCAAGGACAGGATGACGTAAAGCGGGAAGTCGGCGGCGATGTCGGTGACGAAATCGCACTCAGGTCCGATCTCGCGCATTTTGTCGACATAGCGCTTGGCCAGCTGGTCGACTCGCGCCTTCAGGTCGCGCATGGCCTTGGGGCGAAACCAGTCCGCTCCGATCGCACGCACCTTGCGGTGGTGTGGGTCATCCATGTCGACCAGGGTGCGGATGCCGGTCCCGGCTTCCCGCTGTGCCATGAGCAGATCGTCGGCATCGGCGCGCGTGAGCATCGGCCGGGGCGCGCTGATGAACAGGTCATTATCGCGCTCGATCGCCATGATGTCCGCGTGCTTGGTGATCGCCCAGAACGGCCGATACGGCGGATGGTCCACCCACGCAACGGGATTGTGTGCCCGCAGTTGCCGTAGCGCCGTGTGCAGCCGTTCGTCGTCGGCGTACGCCGACGGGTCGGCCAGAACTTCGGCGGCATTATCGACTGCGGGTGTATTCATTGAGTTCCTTACTCTGCAGTTTCCGGGAGTCTGATCGGCGCGAGGCGGCCGAGGATCTCGTCGCGCCGTGCCTCGAACTGCTCGGGCAGCTGGAATCGTTTGCCCAGTTCCTGCGGCGATTCGTCGCAGTCCCAGCCGCCCTCGTTGTGTGTCACGGCCAGTTCGAATAGGGCGCCGCCGGGCGAGCGGACGTAGACCGACTTGAAGTACTTGCGGTCGCGCACTTCGGACATGTCCGTATAGCCCGCGCCCTCGATCTCGAATTTCAGGTTGTCCTGATTCTCGAGAGTGTCTGCGTTCCAGGCGAAGTGGTGGATGGTTCCGGCACCGTAGGTCCACGTCCCGGGCTCGTCCGCGCGATTGACGACAAGCTCGACCGCGCCGCCGAGCCCGGACTTGCCGGCTCGCAACGCAAACCGGCTGCCTTCCGTCGGGCCTTCGTGTGCACCGAGGTGATTGGCGGCGAACTCGACAGCGGTGTCGGGCCCCGTCACGTGGACACCGACACCGTAAATGCCGTGGATGGCGTACTCCTCGGGCACCCCGCTGCCGCTGTAACCACGCCGAGGGTCGTTGTCGACCTCGACCAGTTGGTACTCGATGCCGCACGGATGCCGGAACAGCACGCGACGTCGATCGAACACGGTCGCGTCCTGGACGTCCGCGGCCCGCTCGTGCAACCGAGAGGACCAATAGTTCAGCGAACCCGCCGGAACGGCAAGCAATACCTCACGCGCCTGGTTGGTGCCGCGCCGGCCGTAGATTCCGGCCTGGCCAAAGGGAAAGGTGGTGAGCACCGCGCTCGGGTCGCCGTCGGCGTTGCTGTAGTACAGGTGGTAGATCGGGAGCGTCCCGTCGAACAGCACCGTGCGTTTGATCAGCCGCAGCCCGAGTACCTTGACGTGGAAGTCAACGTCTTCTTGGGCTCCGTTCACCGACATGGTGATGTGGTGACTGTCGATGATGTACGGCATTCGAGTTCGCCTTTTAGCCGACGCTGGGAAGTGGGATGGCGGTGAACACCGCGTCGGGATCGTAGTGATTTTTGGCGGCGACGAGCCGTGTGGCGTTGTCGCCGTATGCGTTTGCGATTTGATCGTGGTCGTCGGGCCCGAGCAGATTGGCGTATCCGCCTGGAAGCGCGTGCGGCGCAAGCGCGTCCGACAACGCTTCTGCCCAGGCGCGGTGAGCGGCGCCGTCTCCGGCCTCCCAGCACGCGACGATCTCGACGACGAAATGCGGGCGGCGGTTTGCGAACGCGGTCTGGTCCGGGGCTACGCGAGTCGATGCGCCGTGACAATGGTGGATGGAGACGAGGCTGCGCGGCGAGGTCAGTGTCCGTGCGGCCTCCACCAGCGCATCGATGACTTCGGGCGTGTACCCCGCGACCGTGCGGGTGCGAACCGCCCAGCACAGTCCACGGACACACCCCACGTCGAAAAGGCGCAGTATTTCACCGTAAGCGACGGGCGCGACTTGTGTGATCAGTGGCGTTCCGAGCGTTGCGAGCAGATCGACGGCCGCTAGGCCGCAACGAATATCGCCGCTCCACGCCGGCTGCAGATAAACCGTCAGGTTGCCGTCCGGGCCGGGCAGCAGTCCACTCTGGACGGTCAGCGCGTCGGGCGCCGTCGACAACAGGTCACGCAGCCCACGCCATACCGTCGCGGCCTGCGACCACGGAAACATGATCATCCCGCCGATCAACCGGTCCACCGGATGCAACCGCACCCGCATCGAGGTGACCACGCCGAAGTTGCCGCCACCACCGCGCAGTGCCCAGAACAGCTCTGGCTCGTGAGTCGCGTCGGCTGTGACGATTCGGCCATCCGCCAGGACCACCTCGGCGCCGACCAGGTTGTCCGAGGCAAGGCCGAACCGCCCGTTGAGCGGTCCGTAGCCCCCGCCGAGCGTCAGGCCGGTCATGCCGACAGCACCGCAGTTGCCGGTGGCGGCAACGAGCCCGTACGGCGCGACCGCGTCGATCAACTCGGCCGCTGTGGCGCCCCCACCCACCGTTGCGATCCGCGCCTCGGTATCGACGGTGACACTTCGCATCCCGGACATGTCGATCACCAGACCGCCGTCGTACGCAGCGCGACCGGCCCAGTCGTGGCCGCCGCCGAGCACCGAGAGCCGCATCCCACGGTCACGCGCCACACGGATTGCTTCCTGTACGTCGCACGGTGACTCGGCCCGCATGATCAGTGCTGGACGATGCTGCACCGCCGCATTCCAAATCAACGGCGCACCGTCGGGCACACGCAGCTGGGTGGCGTTGATCCGGCTAGCCAGGTCGTTGGCTGCGGCGGCTATCAGATCGGTTGTACTCATTTGTCTCCTATCGGGACCGGGATGAATGTTGTTGCCAACAAAGGCTTTTCCCCACCGCGCGGCATGACTCGCACACGAGCGCCAGCTGCGCCGGCAATACTCCCGCGCCAGTCGTGGCGGCATTTGCTCCCTTCACACGTGTGACGCTAAGAAGCGACGGGGCCAACGGCGAGTCCGCGCCCACTGATTGGGCGTTTCTCGCTGATCACTGCGCGCCGCGTATCCACCAGCATCGTCACCGGCCGTGGTGGCCTTGGGTTCTAAGCTCTTCGAGCCGGGTTAGCGCGATGACCGGGATTGACAGCGACGTTCGACTCTGATGGCGGTGTACCGGTGCAATTTGTTTTTGTTGACGATCTCCCAAAGCCGCGCGTGGTCGGCTCCATCAGGTGTGATTCTGTATGCGCTCACCACGAATTGTTTTGAACCGACGTTGATTTCGCACTCCAACCGGTCGCGATACGAGTCGCAGTCCTTCACGTAGGTCAGTGCATTGCCGCGGGGTGGCATCCGTCCGTTGATATTCCGATAGACGGTGTCATGAAGGCGCATCAGGGGCAGCAGCACCAGTTGTTCCACCGGAGTCATGTTGTGCATGGGGCCAGCCGCAGTACTTGCACCTGCGCGATTCGCCCTGTTCGTGGCTGTCACGCACATGACGCTAAGAAGCAGCGGGACCGGCGGCCACTCCGTGCCCACTAAGCGGGTATCTCTCGCTGATCACCAATTCACGGTGTGTGCAGGAGCCCTGCGATACGGGCACCGGTGGCCCTGGTCGCGGCGAGCAGTCCGAGCGGCGGCCGTGGTCCCGCGACGATCGTCGACAGGGCTGCCACAGCGCCGTTGCGAAGCGGAATCGCTACCGCGACACAGCTCATATCCGCTCTCAACTCGCCCGCGTCCACGATCGGTGCGGTATAGCCCAATTCGGTGTGGGCCCGCGCAGCCGCGCATCTGGGCGGTACGGGGGCGCCGGGCTGAACGACCACTCCGGACGGAACCCGAGCGTCGACCGCGTCCAAGTACACCAGCTCACCGCCGATCATCGCGGACAACTGCACTGCGGCACCGGTGGCGGTTGCGAGTTCGGCGATCGGTCGACGGGCGACCGCACGCAATCGCCGCTCCGAGCTCACTCGCGCGCCCAGCGCCAGCAGGCTCGCGCCGAGCCGATAGCGGCTACCTTCGCGACTGACCGCCCCTACCGCGATTAATTGCTGCAGCATTCGACGGACCGTCTCCCGGGGGATTCCGCTCACATTCGCCAAGTCGAGCAGCCGCACTGGTTCCATTGCACCCACGTGATCTAGCAGCTCAAATGCGCTCCTGATGACCCCGCGACCGTCATTGTGAAAGGAGCCGCCCGTCGCGTCCGCGCGCCTACCGCTGGCCACACGATCGGTCAATCGATCCAACTCGGATTGGTCCACCATCGACCCCTTTATGCTCTGATGCCCACACAAATGTCACGACATCTCAGGGTCTAACGCACAAACACAGCAAACTATGCCGAATATCGAGAATGAACAACTTTCGTTCACCGATGAAAGGCTCACGGGCATGGGCGCGGACTGATCCGCCATTGAGAGTGTCAGCCAGCCCTGTGCGCCAGGAGGAGGCCGGCAGCTTCGTCCGGCTTTGTCTCGTCACGGTCGCGCGGTGGAAGAAGGAGGCTGACGATCCGGGTGCCGGTGGCCCTGGTGGCAGCCAACACTCCGAGCGGCGGTCGCGGTCCCGGGACAAGCACCGACACCACCGCCGCCGCGCCGTTGCCCAGCGGAATCGCTACCGCGACACAACTCAGGTCCGCTATCACTCCGCCGGGGTCCACAATCGGTGCGGTGCCGCCCATTTCGGTGTGGGCGCGAGCGGCCGCAGTTCTCGGCGGTACCCGAGCTCCGGGTTCGGCTGTGAATCCCACCGGTACCCGAGCGTCCACCGCGTCCAGGTACACCAGGTCACTGCCGATCGTCGCGGACAAGTGGACTGCGGCACCGGTGGCGGTTGCGAGTTCGGCGATCGGTCGCCGGGCGGCCGCCCGCAGTCGTCGCTCCGAGCCGACTCGCGCACCCAGTTCCAGCAGGCTCGCGCCGAGCCGATAGCGGGTACCTTCGCGACTGACCGCCCCGACTGCGATTAGCTGCTGGAGCATTCGACGCACGGTCTCCCGGGGGATCCCGCTCGCATTCGCTAAATCGACGAGCCGCACCGGTTCCAACGCACCCACGTGCCCCAGCAGCTCAAATGCGCTCTGGATGACCCCGCGACCATCGTCGTGAAACGGGCCGTGCATCGCGCCCGCACATTGAGCGCTGGCCACACGACCGGACATGTGATCCAACTCAGACTGGCCCACGCCTGACCCGCTGCTTGACCCCGACGCGGCGATCGAGAGTGTTAGCCGGCCTTGTGCGCCGTCAGCAGAAAGGCCGGCAACTTCATCCGGCCCTTCTCGTCGCGGTCGTGCGGCGGAAATTCGGGCCAGCGGTCTCCGGCTGGGGGGATGTTCGCGTGGATGAAGGCGGGCCGGATGTCGTCGATCTCCCAGTACTTGCTCACCGCGGCGCGCAACTCGTCCTGCTCGACCTCGTTCGGCTTGGGCTCCATCTCGGCGGGGAGGGCGCCCTTGGCGAACACCAGCACGAAATAGCTGGCACCCGGCGCCGCGGCCCGGTGGATCGAGCGCAGGTAGCCGTCGCGACCCTCGACGGGCAGCGAGTGGAACAGCGTGCTGTCGGCAATCGTGTTGAATCGCCCTTCCGAACCGGGTGGGTAGCCGGTGAAGGACGTGATGTCGGCCTGCACGAAGTTAGCCGTGGTCAGGCCGCGCTCTTCGGCCGCCTTGGTAGCCGCAGCGACGGCGGTCGGAGTGATGTCGATGCCGACGACGGTGACGCCCCGCGCTGCTAGTGCCAGCGACAGTTCGGCCACCCCGCATCCGGCGTCGAGCACGTCGCCGCGAAACTTGCCGGCGGCGATCAGCGCCGCCAACTCCGGTTGCGGCTCACCGATGTTCCACGGCGGCGGGCCCTCGAATTCGCCCTGCTCGCGGTAAGCGCTGTCCCAGTCCATGATTTCGGATGACATGTTTCCCCTTAGGTCCGGTTGTCGATTACGTGCCGGTATCGGAGTAGTGGCGCAACATCTCGGCCGGTGCCGCGGGTCGGCTCAGGCAGTACGGCGGGGGGCGGCCTTGTGAGATGCGCTTGGCCAGCCTTCGTGATTGCCTGGCTACGTAGCCAATGAGCGCGGGGCGGCTCAGCAGGCCATGGAAATACAGGCCGTCGGCGGCAGCTAACGGCGCCAGCATGACCGGTACGCGGTCAGCTGTGAGCACCCCCAAGTGTCCGACCAACCGATGCAGCCCCGGCCGATACCCAGTCGCGCAGATCATCACGTCGGGCTCGATCCGGGTACCGTCGGCCAGCGCCACCGTGGCACCCTCGAGCGAACTGACCGCTCCGACCACCTCGACGGACCCGTCGCGGACTGCGTCGACAACCTCGGGGTCGACAACTGTTGGCGCGGCGTGCAGCCGGTGGGCTTTCGCGAAGGGGCCCTCATCGGGAACGGGCAGGCCGACTGCTTCGAGATTGCCGAATGCGCGGCGGCGCGCGCGGGCGGCGATTCGGTCGGCTATCCGCGGGGGCAGGTGGAACAAGGGTATGGATATCACGTCGTTGGGCAGTCCCCCGGGTCCTTTGCGCGGCAGGATGTTTGGTGGAGTTCGCACTGAGAGCCAAACTTTGGTCGCTGCGCCTGTGGTCAGGTCGTGGGCGATTTCCATGCCCGACGATCCGGAGCCGACGACCAGCACGCGCTTGTGAGCGTACGGCGCCGGATCTCGATACCGAGTTGAATGCAGTAGCTCACCGCTGAAGATGCCCGGCCAGTCGGGGATGAATGGCGTGTGCTCGTAACCCGTTGCGACCACGACGACTCGGGCGTCGAGGTCGCCGTTCGACGTCGTCAACCGCCATCCCAGGGAATGTTCGTCGATGCGCTCAACCGCGGTATTCAGGTGTAGTTCGATGCCATCCTCGTGCGCATGGGTGTCCAGGTGCTCGACGATTTGGTCACGAGTCGGATAGAGCGGAGTGCCTTTCGGGTACCGCCGCCCGGGTAGATGGGAGAACTGTCGACCGGTGTTGAGTCTGAGCCGGTCATACCGCCCGCGCCAAGACGCCGCCACTGCATCGGCCCGATCGATGAGCAATGATCGAATTCGTTTGTCTTTCAGGCTCAATGCCGCAGAAATCCCGGCTGGGCCCGCACCGATAATCACAACTGACCGGTTAGGCATCCGTTGTCACTCCCGCTCCGGCGCAACAGCTGGCGATACCGTAAGCGGCGCGTTGTGTCTGTCCACGCCGATGACGTTAAAAAGCCACGGGACAAGCTGTGAAACCTCTGCCCACTGAGTGGGTTTTCTGCTGTAACGTGTCCTCGGCTCGGCCCTCTGACCTGCGAATATTGCAAACAAGGCCGGCTGTGCGGCAAGCGGGCCTCGACACCATGCCGACGACTGCATGAAACTTTGGGTGGCGGCGTGCGAGCGTAGAAGTAATCCCGGAGGGTCGAAGGTTATGAGACCTGCAACCTATGTCATTGCCTCCACGCCTCGTTCGGGTAGTTCGCTCCTCGCCGGTGGCCTCGTCGCGACTGGAGTTGCCGGGCGGCCCGAAGAGTACTTCACGCCCGACCACATCGGGTCCTACAAGGAGGACTTGAAACTGCCGGCGAATTGCTCGTGGACCGAATATCTGGCGAAGGTCATGGCGTTCGCGGCGACGGAGAACGGTATTCGGGGTATGAAAATTCATTGGCGGCATGTCGTTTCGCTCGCGCAAGCACTGGGTTTTCGTGGCGATCCGGGAAATGTTCTCGAGATGCTTTTTCCGGCAGCAGTTTTCGTCAATATCGTCCGTGCCGATCGGCGCGCGCAGGCCATATCGCTGTTTCGTGCCGAAGCGACCGGCGAGTGGTTCCGGTCTACCGGCTCGTCGAGGAAGGTGCGCCCCTGGGGGCTCTACCTGGACCGCCCCACACCGGGCCGGCCGGCGGCCGATCTCACCGGCGTGGCACCGACGTACGAGCAGATCACCGAGATGGAACGGACCCTGGACGCCGAACAAGCGGCTTGGACCAACTACTTCACCACTCGGCGTCGTGAGGTCCTGACGGTTCGGTATGAAGATCTCGACAAGAACTATCGCGGTGAGATTGCGCGAGTCCTGCGATTCCTCGGCGCCGATCCCGTGCACGCCGCCGCTTTGCCCGAACCGCCGCTCGAGCGTCAGTCCGACCACGTCAACGAACGCTGGCGGCGACTGATTGACCAAGAGCACCGCCATAAGTCGACGCCCGGATTTTGCAGGCCTTGACGCGGCAGGGCGGCGGTGGAAGAACTGGCGGTGTGACTCGCATCGTCGACTCGGACCAGCATCTCTACGAGAGTCGGTCGCTGTGGGCCGACCATATCGACCCGGATGCGCGCGACGACGCCTTGAGCCTGGTCGACGATGAACTCGGTTACACCTGGCTCGACTGGCGCGGCGCTCACCTCGCCCTCGCCGACGTCCACCTTCCCGGCAACACCGCATCCTGCGGGGCGCACCGCAACCGTCAACGGGCCGGGAAGCCCCCCTCCTATCGGTACGACGACGCGTTACCTGCCTCCTACTGGCAGCCCGCGGCCCGGCTTCGCTGGCTCGACGCGGCGGGACTCGACGAGGCGGTCCTGTTCCCCAATTTCGGCCTGCTCTGGGAGCGCCGCCTGTCGCCGACGCTTCCGGCGATGACCGCCAACATGGCGGCATGGAACCGGTGGTGCGCGGTCGTGCAGGCCGAAGGCGATGGACGATTGCATCCCGTCGCGCATCTGACGTTGCGCGACCCGGAATGGCTCGAGGCCGAGCTGGAGACGCTGGCGGCCGCCGGCATCACACTGGCCATGATCGGCGCCGGTCCGGTGGACGGCCGGGAGCTGTCGCATCCCGACCATGACCGGATCTGGTCCGCATTCGTCGACCACGCCGTCACGCCGGTCTTCCACGTCGCCGATCAGGTGCGGGTCTTCGACGATTGCTGGTATCAAGACGATCCGGTGCAGGATCTGGTGCCCGCCACCGAGGCCGTATTCCTGTGGGTGCCCCCGGCGCTGGCGTTGTCCGACCTGATCCTGCACGGCGTGTTCGACCGTCACCCAGGTTTACGGTTCGGCGTGGTCGAGCTCAGCTCCGCCTGGGTGCCGCAATTTCTGATGCTGTTGGACGGTGCGTCCGCGTTCACCGCCCAACTCAACGGCAAGCCGGTGGCCAAACTGTCCCGGCGACCCAGCGAGTACTTCGTCGACCACGTCCGGGTGTCCTCCTTCTCATACGAGAACCCCAAGCAGCTGGCCCAGATGGCCGGCGACGTGTTCATGTTCTGCAGCGACTACCCGCACTCCGAGGGGACAGCGACGCCGCTCGACGACTATCGGCGGATGGGCTGCGACGGGCTGGAAATGCCCGGCCTCTTTCACGCCAACGTCGACTCGTTGCTCAACCGATAGAGCGGCTGAGCTGTGTCTCGCGCGTGACCTCGCCGCGACGGTGACGAAGCACGCTCGTCATGATGACGGTGCTCGCGGCAATCGCCGCCCTCGCGATGGCAGCATGCGTCGGCTACTATTTCGGCCGGCGCGTGGGCTCGACGCCGTCAACCTGGCGGAAGCGAACGAGTCGGATCGCGCTGGGGAGGCTGGCAATCAGCCTGCTCCTGTTGATGACCGCACGCCGCATCGGCCAGAGCTTCGGGGCTAAGCGCATGCCGCCGGGCGTCGCGGCCCTATTGAGGCGCTAGGACAAGGACTCTCATGTCGGCACTGCGGGGCAAGGTCGCACTGGTCACCGGCGCGTCGTCGGGCCTGGGCGCCGAAACGGCCCGGCTGTTATCCCGCCAGGGCGCAACGGTTTTCGGCATCGGTCGCGATACCGGGCGCTTGGCCGAGGTATTCGCCGATGTGGAACGGGGTTCGTACGCATCGGTGGATGTCGCTGTGGCGCAGGCTTGTCGGGATGCGGTGGATCAATGCGTTCGCGAGTTCGGCGGACTGGACGTCCTCGTCAACATCGCCGGCAAGCACCAGATGCGTAGAACCGAGTCGATGACCGACGACGACTGGGCACAAGATCTCGGCGTCAACCTGAACGGGCCGTATTACCTGTGCAGGGCGGCGCTACCCCGTCTGCTGGAGCGGGGCGGCAACATCGTCAACGTCAGCTCGATCGCCGGTGTCGAAGGCCAGGCGTATTCGGCCGGCTACTGCGCCGCCAAGCATGGACTGATCGGGCTGACTCGCGCGTTGGCGGTGGAGTACACCGCGGATCGCCTGAGGGTCAACGCCGTGTGTCCGGGCGGCATGCTCACGCCGCAAATTGAACAGTTCAGCGCGCCGGACAACCCGAACTACGACCTGATCATGCGCACCGCCTCGCCGCGCGGGATGATGCAGCCCCTCGACGTCGCGAACGTGATCGCCTTCCTCGCGAGCGACGCCGCCGTCGCCGTCCACGGCGCCGTCTACCGGGTCGACAACGGCAAGGGTGCCGGCTAGCACGGCGGCGTAGCCTGCTGTGAATGACCACCGAGCTGCAAACCACCGTCGATGAAATCGCCGACGGTATCTTCCGGTTTTCCACGTGGGTACCGGGCATCACCGAACACGGCTTCACGTTCAACCAGTTCCTGCTGACCGCGGAGCAGCCGTTTCTGTTCCACTGCGGGATGCGGCAGCTCTTTCCGCTGGTGTCCGCGGCCATCGCCAAGGTGATACCGCTGGAACGCCTGCGCTGGATTTCGTTCGCCCACATCGAGGCCGACGAGTGCGGGGCGATGAACGCGCTGCTGGCCGCGGCGCCGCAGGCCGAGGTCATTCACGGGCCGCTGGCATGCATGCTCTCGCTCAACGACATGTGCGACAGGCCACCGGTAGTCGCAGGCGACGTGCACGATATCGGCGGTCATCGACTGCGATTCATCCCCACCCCACACGTGCCGCACAACTGGGAGAGCGGGCTTTGGTTCGACGAGACAAGCTCCACGCTATTGGCCGGAGATCTGCTCACCCACACCGGTCAGTGCCCCGCGCTCACCGAATCCGACTGCATCGCACCGGCTTTAGAGGCTGAGGCGGCCTTCCGCGCCACCGCGCTGACCCCCAACCTTGGACCCACGCTCGAGCAGCTGGCGCAGTTGCGGCCCACGACCCTGGCGCTGATGCACGGCGCCTCCTTCGCCGGCGACGGCGCCGCGCAGTTGCGCGGCCTGGCCGACGGATATGCGGGGATGGCCGGTTGATCTCGACGTCGAGATTGCCGTGAGGGCTGTGATTGAGCCTTGGGTCACGACCATGGCGGCAATCTCGGCGTGGCGCCGTTGATCGCAAGCAACCCGGGTTTGGCATTGGACGTCGACCTCGCCACTCGGGCGACGACAACGGTTGCGTCCCCAAGAATCGGCATGCCGAGATGGTAGACCTGCGATCCCGGTATTCGCTGCGACTGCCCAATGGCGCAGAATCTGCATCGTGGACCGGCCCGCGAGCGCGCCACATCAGCTGCCATTGGCGGCGGCGGGCGCGCGCTGGCTGATCGCCGCCGCCGTCCTCGGTTCGGGAATCGCGTTGCTGGACGGCACTGTCGTCAACGTCGCGCTGCCGGCCATCGGGCGCGAGATGGGCGCGGGCTTGGCCGGTCAACAGTGGGTCCTCGACGGCTACCTGCTGACATTGAGTGCGTTGCTGCTGGCGGGTGGCGCCGCCGGAGATCGTTACGGCCGTCGCCGAATCTTCGTTGCGGGACTGGTCGTTTTCACCGCCGCCTCACTCGGGTGTGGCGTCGCACCGACCATCGGCTGGCTGATCGGCGCCCGGCTGGTTCAGGGGGTCGGTGCCGCGGCGCTGGTTCCCGGGAGCCTCGCGTTGATCGATGCCGGAATCACCGACGAGGACCGCGGCCGTGCGGTGGGAATCTGGGCGGGGATGTCCGGAGTGACCACGGCGCTCGGCCCTTTGATCGGCGGCTGGCTGGTGGATACGGCCTCATGGCGCTGGGTGTTCTTTTTGAATGTTCCGCTCGCGGTGGCTGTGGGGTGGATCGCCAGCCGACACGTCACTGAATCCCGCGATCCAACCGTGCGGGGCCGCCCTGACATCCTCGGGACCGCCGCAATCACGGTGGGCCTGGCCGGAGTGATCTACGCGCTCATCGAGTTTCCTTCTCGCGGTTGGACATTGGCGAACCTGACCGCCTGCGCGGTCGGTGCCTTGGCGTTGGCCGCTTTCCCGCTGATCGAAGCGCGTGCACAGTCGCCGCTGTTGCCTCCAACCCTGTTTCGTTCCCGGCAATTCACCGGCGCCAACCTCACCACCCTGGCCGTCTACACGGCGGTCGGCGGCGCCCTGTTCCTGCTGGCCCTGCAGCTGCAACAAAGCTTGCACTACTCTGCGCTCGCCGCCGGCCTGTCGATGTTGCCGCTGACGATCATCATGCTGATCGGCTCCCCGTGGGCAGGCGCGCTCGCGCAGCGCACCGGGCCACGGCTGCCCATGACGGTCGGCCCACTGATCGCCGCCGCCGGCCTGGCGCTGATGACTCGAATCGTGCCCGGGACAACGTATCTGGCCGCGGTGCTGCCCGCTGTGGTCGTGTTCGGCGTCGGACTGGCCATCACCGTTGCGCCGCTTACCGCAGCCGTTCTTTCGGCCGTACCCGACGGCTATGCGGGGACCGCGTCGGGCGTCAACAATGCCATTGCGCGTGTCGCCGGACTGATCGCGATCGCCGTCCTCCCGGTCGCGGCCGGAATTCGAGCGGGCCCCGGCCAGCCGCTCGGCGCCGGCTTCGCGCTCGCGATGGCCATCACCGCGGCCGTCTGCGTAGTCGGCGCAATCACCTCGTTCCTGACCATCCGCACCGGCGCCGACATCACACAACAGGTGCTGCCGGGAATCAACCACGCCTGCCAGCAGCCCTGCACCAGACGCCCCACGAGCGCGCGCGACGCGGCATAGTCCGGGCAATGGCGGTAACGGAACCCACGAACCACGACCGTAACGTCTGTCGTATGACGAGAAATCTCAACTATCGCCTCGCCCGCCACGCGCCGGCGGTGCTTAGCCTGTTTCGGTTGGTCTACGGCCTGCTCTTCGCCGGGTACGGCTCGATGATCCTGTTCGGTTGGCCCGTTCGTCCGGCGTGGCCGGTCCAGGTGGGGGCCTGGCCCGCCTGGTATGCCGGCTTGATCGAACTCGTGGCGGGGCTGCTGGTTGCGGCCGGATTGTTCACCCGCGCCGCGGCATTCATTGCCTCGGGCGAAATGGCGGTCGCGTATTTCTGGATGCATCAGCCGCGCTCGCTCTGGCCGATCGGAGATCCCCCGGCGGGCAATGGTGGAACGTTGGCGATTCTCTTCTGCTTCGGTTTCTTCCTGCTGGTCTTCATGGGCGGGGGGAGCCATTCAATCGATGCGCGGCGCGGCAATCCGCGGCGCTGATCTCACTCGCCCCAGCGGCCGTGCGACGCCATGACCTCTACGAGGGCTGGGTTTCCCGACTGGCGTTCACGCAGCAGCTCGCCCGGCATCGAATAGGGTGGCGCCGCCTCGGGGCTGCGTTGCGCGTGCGCGACGATCGCGTCCACCAGCGTGCGCGCCATGGACAGCCGCGGGTAACGGGCGTGGATCGCCGCGGCCGTCTGCTCGTCGATCGCCTCGGCATTGCGGCCGAAATCCGCGCCGATGCCGGACTGCGTCAGTGAGCAGAGCGCTCCGCGCCGATTGGCGATGCCCATCGAGGTGTGTAGGGCGATGGCCTCCCAGACGCCGTCCACGACCGCGCGCTCGCAGCCCTGCTCGGTCAGGAAAGCCGCCGCGAGGTCTGCTCCCTCGACCTCGAACCGCTCCTTGCCGGGTGCCGCGGTCCCGACTCCCAGGTCGTGCAGGACGCATCCCAAAAACAAGGCCTCGCTGTCATAGTCGGCGCCCGATCGCATCCCCTCGCGGGCCGCGAGCAGTTCCCCGAACAGGTAGCTGCGCACGCTGTGGTTGAACACCGACGCCGACTCGGTGGACTGCGCCAGCCGCATCGCGGCCTGCGCGACGGTGGTGTCGATCAGATCCGGAACCTGTTGCATGGGCAATTACGTTAGGCCGGCGCCTGCGACGTGGGGAGTGGCTGCAACGCCAAGCTTCCCACGATTTAGGCCATACACAAGGGTGCAGGGAACGCTTCCGCTCGGGCGGCGATAATGACATTCTCTAGTTCGGAGAAGCCATTTCCGCACGCGGGGTTCCGGAGGAGGTCGACGGTGGGCGCTGACATCGACGGGAAGGTCGCCCTGGTAACCGGAAGCAGCCGCGGGCTGGGCAAGGCGATCGCCGCGCGGCTCGCGGCCGAGGGTGCGACGGTGGCGCTGACCGCTCGCACCATGGATCCCGATCCCAAATACCAAGGGTCGCTGAGCCAGACCCGCGACGAGATCGCGGCCGCGGGCGGCCGGGCCATCGCGGTGCAGGCGGACCTGTCCCAGTCCGAGGAGCGTGAACGGCTCTTCGCCGAGGTAGTGCAAGCCGTCGGCGCACCCGACATCCTGGTCAACAACGCCGCGGTGACCTTCCTGCGGCCGCTCGACGGGTTTCCCGAGCGACGGGCCCGGCTGATGATGGAGATGCATGTGCTCGGCCCATTGCATCTGTGCCAGTTGGCGATTCCCGCGATGCGCGAGCGCGGCCGGGGCTGGATTCTGAACGTGACGTCGGTGGGTGGCGACCTGCCGCCGGGGCCGCCGTTCTCCGACTTCGACCGCGCCGCGGGCTTCGGGATATACGGCACGGCCAAGGCCGCGCTCAATCGGCTCACCAAAAGCCTTGCCGCCGAACTCTACGACGACGGCATCGCCGTCAACGCCGCCGCTCCGTCGAATCCCGTCGCGACCCCCGGGGCCGGCACCCTCGACCTGGCCAAGACCGACACCGAGGGGATCGAGCTGATCACCGAGACCGCCTTTCGGTTGTGCACGGGCGATCCGAAGACCATGACCGGTCGCATCGCGCACACCCAGCCGTTTCTGGCCGAAGTGGGCTGGCTGAAATCGGCGGGCTGAATGGCCGCTGAGCTCGACCTCGACGAGCTGCGGCGGCGGCTCGCCGGCGCGGGTGTCACCGGAGTCGAGTCACTGCCCGGGGGAGCGTCCAGCCTTACGTTTCGGGGCGTGCGCGATGGCCGGGCGGTGGTGATCAAGGTCGCTCCGCCCGGCGTCGAGCCGGTCGCGCACCGCGACGTGCTGCGCCAGGCCCGCATCATCAAAGCGCTTGCCGTGACGGGGGTTCCGGTTCCCGAGGTCCTGTGGGAGGACGCCGGAAAACCGCCCCTGTTCGTTATGTCTCATGTGGAAGGCGACTGTGTGGAGCCGTTGTTCGACGGTTGCCCATCGACCCCTGACCTCGCCGAGCGTTACCGCAACGCGTGCCGGGTGATGGCCGCCCTGCACCGCGTGTCGCCGAGCGACTTGGATTTCGGCACTGAACCGGTCATCGATCCGGTCGCGGAAGTCCGGCGCTGGTGCGACACGCTGCGAACCGTCGATGCCGCCCTGGTGCCCGGCTGGCAAGGTGTGCGCGACGCATTGTTGGGTTGCGCGCCAACGGGTTTGGCGCCGAGTGTGGTGCACGGTGACTTCCGGCTGGGCAA
The DNA here is from genome assembly GCF_001954215.1 of Mycobacterium sp. IS-2888. Classification (NCBI taxonomy): domain Bacteria; kingdom Bacillati; phylum Actinomycetota; class Actinomycetes; order Mycobacteriales; family Mycobacteriaceae; genus Mycobacterium; species Mycobacterium sp. IS-2888. Next base: position 13,990 of record NZ_MBET01000097.1, on the reverse strand, counting down.
CCTGCTCGCGGTCGGAGCGCGCGTCAACGCGGTGATCGACTGGGAGATCTGGTCGATCGGCGACCCGCGCGTCGACGCGGGCTGGTTCCTGATCAACTGTGATCCTGATACCTACCAACGCGTTCCGGATTCGGCGGGTCTGGCACCGCCGGTCGCTGAACTCGCGGAAATTTATCGAGGCGAACTCGGCTGCCCGGTGCCCGATTTGCCCTGGTTCGTCGCACTAGCGTGCTTCAAGTCAGTGGCGACGTGGTCGCTCATCGTCAAGCACAACCGCCGAAGGCGGTCTCCGCGAGCCGAATTGGAAGCCATGGCGGCCACGCTGCCGCGGCTGCTGGAGCGCGCGCACTCAATGCTGGACTAGTGGCACCGCACGAACGGGTTTTCACAGTACATTCCGACGCCACCCCAGTTCCGTTCCGAATCGCCTTCGTCTTGCGTAGGCGCTCGCAGTGCCGGGACTGCCCCCGATATCAATTGGTTGATGACGATGTTGGCTCCCCCGGACCCATCAGTTTGCGGGTCCGCGTTGGCCAGACCGGTGGCGCCGAAGAAGTTCGCGACACACACCCCGCCGGCAAACAATCCGGCCGTGCACGCGCGAAATTTCATGCCGCCCTCTCCGATCGTCTGCCGCGAACTAATGGTGAATAGAGACACCATTTTAACCCCCGGCGAACGAGGCGGATACAGAATTTCCCCCGTTCTTGCGCGGCAAGATCGCAGGTCAATTACGAACGTGCAACAGCTTTGATTGGCTGGCCAGCAAATTTCGCGACTCGCATCTCGCGCTGCGTACGGTGTCGCGCGTGAGGCCGATCGCTGTGGTTATGCACCGCGTTGCGGTTGTCGCCGTCTGCTTCGTCATCTCGGTGGCCACGGCGCCCCCGGGAACTGCGGATCCCGAAGTCGAGCCCGCCGCCGCCGAGGCGGCCCCGCCGGCCGACGGCCAGGTACCCTCGGCCGATCCGGCAGCCCTGGACACTCCCGATGGCTGGACGTTGACCCTCGGGGCGAGGGACGAGTCGCAAGTTCCCGTCGCGCCGTTGACGACGGCGGTCTCGTCTCGCGAATACCTCGCCAGCGGGACATTCGTTGCTTCGCTCAAAGGACCGGAACCGCCTCGAGGCGTCCTCGAGGTGGGTTACGAGATCGGCTGCGGAATCGACATGAGCACGTCCAACGGCGTCACGATGGCGGGTAGCGCCGGCGTCAGCCCGGGCCTCGCCTTTACCGGAATATTCACCGGTGTGCCCGGTGTCGTGCCGTTGGTGACCACGCCGATGAACGGCGTGCTCAGCGTGGGGCTCAAGCCCGGCGTCATCATCGTGGTTCCGGTGGTCAAGAAACAGTTCAAGGGTTCCGATCCCTGGGTCATGATCAGCAACTTCCACGTCAAGATCGACGGATGCGTGGGTCAGTCGTTCATCCGCTCCTACGCGACCCTGACTCGAGTGACCGATGAATCCGACGTGGTGCTGTCCTACGTCGGCGTCACGAAAGCCGTTTGAAAGCCGCCTAGCCGCGCGCGATCCCGGCCAGCTTGTCTGCGAACTTTGCCTCGGCGGCCGCGCGCAGCCGCAGCAGATGCTCGGAGGGGAACAGATCGGGAGCCGGCGCGCGGTCCTTCAGCAATTGGCGGGCCAGCGTCACCTTGTGCACTTCGGTCGGACCGTCGGCAAGGCCGAGCACGAACGACTCCACCAGGTATTGCACAAACGGCATCTCATGAGTGGTGCCCAACGATCCGTGTAGCTGAAGCGCCCGCGACGACACGTCGTGCAGCACCTTCTGCATCATCGCCTTGACCGCCGAGATGTCGGCGCGTACCGCCTTGTAGTCGTTGAATTGGTCGATCTTCCAAGCGGTTTGGAGCGTGAGCAGCCGAAAGGCCTCGATCTCCATCCACGAGTCGGCGACCATCTCCTGGACCAGTTGCTTGTTCGCCAACACCTCACCCTGGGTGTAGCGCGACACCGCCCGCTCACAGATCATGTCGAAGATGCGCCGGACCAGCCCCACCGTGCGCATCGCGTGGTGAATGCGTCCGCCGCCCAACCGGGTTTGTGCGACGACGAAGGCCCCGCCGCGCGGGCCGAGCATGTGATCGGCCGGCACCCGGACGTTTTCGTAACGCACGTAGCCTTCGCGCCCACCGCCGGGCGGCTGATACCCCAGTCCGACGTCGCGCATCACGTTGATGCCGGGCGTGTCGCCCGGCACGACGAACATCGAGTAGCGCTGATATGGTGGCGCCTCGGGGTCGGTCATCGCCATCACGATGATGAACGACGCCATCGACGCGAACGACGAAAACCACTTCTCTCCGTTGATGATCCAGTGATCACCATCGGGCACCGCGGTGGTGCGGAACACCTTCGGGTCCGCGCCGCCCTGCGGTTCGGTCATCGAGAAGCACGACACGATGCGGTTGTCCAGCAGCGGCTCGAGGTAGCGCGCTTTGAGCTCGGGAGTGCCGTAGTGCGCAAGGATCTCACTGTTGCCGGAATCGGGTGCCTGCGACCCGAAGACTATCGGCGCGCATTCCGACCGGCCCAGAATCTCGTTGAGCAGAGCCAGTTTCACCTGACCGTAGCCGGGACCGCCTAGATGCGGCCCCAGGTGGGTGGCCCACAGGCCGCGCTGCTTGACGATCTGCTGCAGCGGCGGGATCAGCGCCTGACGCACCGGATCGCCTAGGTCGTGAGACTCCTTGACGATCAAGTCGATCGGCTCGCACTCGCTGCGCACGAAGTCCTCGACCCATTCGAGTTGTTGCGCCCACTGGGAGTCGGTGGAGAAGTCCCACGCCATGTGTCGTCCTCTCTGCGTTGCGGCTCAGCGAGACCACTTTTCGCGGCGCTCCGCCGCCTCGTCGGTGGCATGTGCGATCACCTGGTTGCGGTTTTCCAGCTCGAGCGCCGACGACAGACCGGCCGCGTCGGTGTTCACTTGTAGCGCGCGCTTTGTCAGTTGCACACCGAGCGGGGCAAGATCCGCGATCAGCGACGCCAGCTCCAGCGCGCGGTCGGCCAACCGATCCGGCTCGACGACTTCACTGACCAGAGCGCGCCGATCGGCCTCGGCGGCCGAAACGGTGCGGCCGGTGAGCATCCAATCGGCCGCGACGCTGGTCCCGACGATGCGGGGCAGGTGATAGCTCATGCCCATCTCTGCCCCCGACAACCCGAGCAGGATGGCCCCGTTGCCGAATGATGCGGCGGCCGAACAGATCCGGATGTCGCAGGCGAGACACAACGCGAATCCCGCACCGACACAGGGGCCGTTGACCGCGGCGATGACGGGCTGCGGCAATTGGCGGATAGCTTCGGCCAACCCGGCCATGTCCTCCTGGAACCGCAAACGGTCCGCCGCCGGCGCGCCGGCCTCCGGCACGTTGGGCCCGAAGTCACGCATGTCGATTCCGGCGCAGAAGCCGCGACCGGCACCGGTCAAAACCACGGCGCGCACCGCGTTGTCGACTGCGACATCGGCCAGCGCCCGACGCAACTCGGTCTGCATGACCTCGTTGATCGCGTTGAGGCGCTCGGGTCGGTTCAGACGCACAACGGCGACGCCGTCGCGCGGACGTTCGAGTTCCAGCGTGTCGGACAGCGGAGATCCCCTTCGATCACCACCGATCGTAATGCGTCTCTCGGCTGAGGAGAATATCCCTCTCCTAGACGGCGAAGCTATTCTCCGGTGGGGGTCGTGTCCGCAAGCGCGGCTATGTCTGCGGGTGGCCGGCCCGCGCGGCGGCCCGCCGGGCGGCCTCGGTGTGCTCGGCGGCGGTCACCACCACCGCGTCGGATCCGGGGTACACCGTCGCCTCGTGGCCCGTCACCAGCCATCGCACCACGTACGGCGGCGAGCCGTCTTCAGCGCGCACCCCGATGATCTCCGCATGCTGATCATGCCGTTCCGTTGTCGTGCCCTTGACAACGAGGAAGTCGCCGACCCTGGCCTTCATCGCCCGCTCCCTTCTCTCGGGGTTGTGAGACGTGCCGACCCTTCCAATCGTGCGCGCTTTGCTCACCCAACGGAAGACGCAGCGGGCGCAATCCGAAAATGACTGCGGCAGGGGCGGGTTCAGGCGTCGAAGTTCGTGCCCGCCGTGACGGGCTCCCATTTCGCGATCTCGTCCGCGCGCGCGTCGGCGACATAGCGATACAGGCCCAAGGCGTCGGGCCCCAGCAGCAGGAACCCCGGGGGCTCGTCCGACTCGACCGCAGCGATGATCGCCGAGGCGGCCTTGGCGGGGTCGCCGGCCTGGTTGCCGTCCATCGTGTCGTTTTCCTTGCGGCGCTGCCCCGCGGTGCCGGCGTAGTCGTCGATGACGGTGGCCGACTGCACGAGCGAGCGTCCCGCGAAGTCGGTTCGGAATGCCCCGGGCTCAACGACGGTCACCGAAATGCCCAGGGGTGCGAGTTCGCCCCGAAGCGAGCCGCTCATGCCCTCGATGGCGGCCTTGGCGGCCGAGTAGTAGCCGGATCCCACCGGATTCACGGTGGCGCCGATGGAGGAAATGTTTACGATCGCGCCGCTGCGGCGGGCCCGCATGCCGGGTAACACGGCCTTGATCATCGCGACGGTGCCGAAAAAGTGCGTCTCGAACAGGGCGCGGACTTCGGCGTCGTCGCCTTCCTCGACCGCGGCGCGATAGCCGTAGCCCGCGTTGTTGACCAGAACGTCGACGCCACCGAACCTCTCGTCGGCCTGCGCAACGGCGGAGGCGACCTGATCGGGCTTGGTGACGTCGAGCGCGACCGGGAGCACGCGCTGCGTCGCGGGGTCTTCCAGGTCGGCGACCTTCGCGACGTCGCGGGCGGTGACGACGGCGTTGTGGCCGGCGGCGATGACGGCTTCGGCGAGCGCGCGGCCGAGTCCCGTCGAGCAGCCGGTGATGAGCCAGGTGGACATGAGAACGCCTCCGTATCAGTCGAGGCACAACGCACACCGGCAGGGCCTGGACGCCATATGCTTGGTCTCGATTTGTCGGGAAGATGCTAACTATGCCGCACGGGTTTCCCAAGCAGCGGCGGCCCTGATGACGTGCGGGTCGTGCGGCACGGAGTTGCGCCCCAACGCGAAATTCTGTGATCAGTGCGGCAAGCCCACGACGGCGGTTGGCGAGGTCGCCGAGTACAAACAAGTGACGGTGCTGTTCGCCGATGTCGTGCACTCGATGGACATCGCCGCGGCGGTGGACACCGAGCGATTGCGCGACATCATGTCCGAGTTGTTGCGGCGGTCAACCGATGTGGTGCGCCGGCACGGCGGCATCGTTGACAAATTCACCGGCGATGGGGTGATGGCACTGTTCGGCGCGCCCGTCGCATTGGAGGACCATGCCGTCCGTGCGTGCCTGGCCGCCTTGGACATTCAGCGGGAGGCCGACAAGCTTGCCGAGGAAGTCAAACGGCGAGATGCGCTCGCGCTGAGCCTGCGGGTCGGCCTGAATTCGGGGCGTGTCATCGCCGGCGCCGTCGGCACGGCGCCATGGAGTTACACCGCGGTCGGCGAGCAGGTGGGGATGGCGCAACGGATGGAGTCGGTGGCACCGCCCGGGGGAGTGATGCTCAGCCAGTCCACCGCCAGGCTGGTCGACCATTGCGCGACCCTGGGTGAGCCCGAATTGGTTCGGATCAAAGGACGCGAAAACCCCGTCGCCGCGCGGCAACTCCTTGCGATCGGCCCCCGGCGGACCGACCGCGTCGAGGCGGCCCTGGTGGGCCGGCGCCGGGAACTGGCGGCACTGGACGGCGTTGTTCAGCAAGCGATTCAGGGACGCGGCGGTGTGGTGAGGCTGGTGGGGGCGGCCGGCATAGGCAAGAGTCGTCTGGCCCACGAGGTCGCGGCCAGCGCGGCTTCGCGAGATGTAGAAGTGGTCTCGGTGGCCGCCGAATTGCACGACGGCGAAAAGCCGTTCACGGTGGTGACGCGGCTGCTGCGGTCGGTCATCGGCATTCGTGATCAGGACCCACAATCCGCCCGAGAGACGATGCGGGCACGGACCTTTGACGTCGACGAGCAGGACCTATTGCTGCTCGACGAGCTGTTCGGAATCGGCGATCCGCTCGTGGCCGCGCCGGCACTGGATCCCGATGCACGGCGGCGACGGCTGACGGCGCTCATCGCGCGCGTGGTGCGCCAGCGCGCGCAACCTACCCTGTACATCGTCGAGCGTGCGGGCTGGAGCGACGCGGTCAGCCAGTCGATGCTGGCGGACCTTGCGACCGTGATCCCCCAAACCTGTTCAGTGCTGCTCATCACCCACCGCCCCGAGTACGGCGGTGCACTGACAAGGATCGCGGGCGCACCCTCGATTGTCCTTGATCCCCTGGATGATTCCGATTCTGCGGCATTGGTCGCCGAGCTGCTCGGCATGGACCCGTCGGTGGCGGACGTGGCGGCGATGATCATCGCGCGAGCGTGCGGCAACCCGTTCTTCGCCGAGGAGATCGTGCGTGACCTCCGCGACCGCGGCGTGCTGGCGGGGCAGCCCGGAGCCTACGCGTGCACCACCGCGGTTACCGACATCAACGTTCCCGCCACCGTGCAGGCCGCGATCGCGGCGCGCATCGACCGCTTGCCCGCGCCGGCGAAGCGAGCGCTTGGTGCCGCGGCGGTGATCGGGGACCGCTTCAGTGCCGATCTCTTGACGAGCCTGAGCATCGAGCCCGCGCTCGAGCCGCTGCTCGACGCGGACTTCATCGATCAAATGACCACGCGCCGCACACATCTCGCGCTGCTGGGACTCGACCAATCTCAGGAGTACGCCTTCCGCCAGCGCCTGATTCGTGTGGTGGCTTATGAATCAATGCTCAGGTCGACCCGTGTCGAGCTGCATCGGCGGCTGGCCGCGGTCATCCAAGCGGGCGGGCCGGGCGTCGAAGTAAATGCGGAGCGGGTGGCCGAACATCTGGAAGCCGCGGGCGACCTGCGCGAGGCCTATCCCTGGCACATGCGCGCCGGCGCGATGGCCACCAAGCGCGATATCGGTGCCGCCCGGCTCAGCTGGCAACGCGCCCGTCACGTCGCCGACCGGTTGCCATCGGACGAGGTCGGGGTGATGCGAATGCGCATCGCGCCCCGCGCCAGCCTCTGCGCCACCGCCTGGATGGCCGGAGGGTCTGTCGCCGGAGCCGGCTTCGACGAGTTGGCCGAACTGTGTGCCGAAGCCGGGGACAAGGTGTCGCTCGCCGTCGGCTTGGGCGGGCAGGTCATGGCGCGGACGTTTCACAACGAAATCAGGGAGGCGTCGCGGCTGGCGACCGAGTACATCGGTCTGCTCGAATCGATCGGCGACCCGACGATGATGATCGGCGCGTCCCATCCGGCGGTGGTCGCGAAATGTGAAGCCGGCGAGATGGCTGAGGCACTGCGGCTCTGCCAGCGGGTGATCGAGCTGGCGGCCGGTGATGCCGCCCGCGGCAACGTTTTAGTCGGATCGCCGCTGGCTATGGCCAAGGCGATGAGCGGTTTCATCAAGTGCTGTATGGGGATGGCCGGTTGGCGGCAGGATGCCGATGAGGCGATGGCCCTCGCCCGCGGATCCGATGCGATCACCGAGGTCACGGTGACGATGTACAAATACGCCCCGGTGATGTTCGGCGCGATCATGCTGGACGGCGACGCCCTTCGCGATACCGCCGCGGCCCTGCACAACGCCGAGCGTTCCGGCAATGACTTCTCCGTGGGCTTCGCTCGGTTCACCCGCGGCCTGGCGCTCATCCATCACGAAAACGCTGACAGCGCACGCGGATTCGACATGCTGGCCGACGTCCGCGAGTCGAGCGCCCAAGAACGGCTCAGCATGACGATACTGCCACCGGTCGACGCCTACCTCGCCCGCGCGAAGGCCGACGCCGGCGATCTCGATGGGGCGATCGAGCTGTCCCGCGGTGCGGTCGACGGCATGTACACGACCGGTGGGACGCTCCACCTGGGCATGGCCGTCGAGGTGATGTCCGAACTCCTGCTGCGCCGCGGCGGAGCCGACGATCTGGCCGAGGTCGGCGCCGCGATCGAGCGGTTGTCTGTGGTGCCGGCCGACCCCGACTTCGTGCTGCACGAACGTTCGCTGCGACGGCTGCGGGCACTTACCTAGCGGGCGTTCGCCGTTACGGCCGCGGCGCGGGGAGGGCGTCCCACTGCCGCTGCACCTTGCGTTCGCTGGGCGTGGGCATCAGACCCGACGGCGCGAACAACTTCGACGGTAACGGGTCGTCCTCGGTCAACGGTCTGCCGCCACCTCGAATTGCGTTGAGCGCAACGATGATTCCGGCGATGAGCACGATGACCACAACCAACGCGAAGAGGATCGACAGGGTGCCCTGGATGAACGTGTTCCGAATGACCTCGTCGAGCTGATGGGCGTTTTTTGCCGAACCGAACGCCGTCTTGCCCGCATTCTTCGCCGCCAAGTACTGCGTGTGCTGAGTCCAGTAGCCGACCGCGGGATCCCCGGAGAAGATCTTCTGCCACGACGCGGTCAACGTGACGGCCAGGTCCCACAGCAGCGGCACTCCCGGGATCCACGCCCACCTCAGTAGGCCCTTCTTGATGACGACCACGGTGACGACGGTCAGCGCGATCGCCGCGAGGAGCTGGTTCGCGATGCCGAACAGGGGGAACAACGTGTTGATTCCGCCCAGCGGGTCGGTCACGCCCATCAGCAGGATGCTGCCCCACGCGGCGACCACGGCGAGGCGGCAGACCCATACACCTGGGCGCCAACTCGGGTTTCGCAGTTTGGCCAGCGGGCCGCCGAAGTTTCCGAGCGTGTCGGAGAGCATGAACCGGTTTACCCTGGTCCCGGCATCGAGGGTGGTCAGGATGAACAGCGCCTCGAACATGATCGCGAAGTGGTACCAGAAGGACTTGAGAGCGGCGCCGCCGAACACCCGCTGCAGCACGTCGGACATGCCGAGCGCCAGCGTCGGTGCTCCGCCGGTGCGCGACACGATCGTCTTCTCGCCGATGCTGGTGGCGGCCTGGCTGATTTGGTCGGCGGTGGCCGGGGCGCCCGACAACCCGAGTCCGTTGACGTAGTGGGCGGCGCTGGCCGCGGTGCCCCCGGTCTGCGCGGCCGGCGCGTTGAGGGTGAAGTACAGGTGCTGGTTGATGATTGACGCGGTGATCAGCGCCATGACGGCGACGAAGGATTCGGTGATCATGCCGCCATAGCCGATCAGCCGCATCTGGCTTTCCTTCTCCAGCATTTTCGGCGTGGTCCCAGATGAGATCAACGAGTGGAATCCGGAGAGAGCGCCGCACGCGATGGTGATGAACAGGAACGGGAACAGCGAGCCGGCGAACACCGGGCCGTTGCCCCGGGTGGCGAAGTGCGAGATTGCGGGTGCCTGCATTTCCGGCCGGGCGATGACGATTCCGATGGCGATGAGCGCGATGGCGCCGACCTTCATGAACGTCGACAGGTAGTCGCGCGGCGCGAGCAGCAACCACACCGGCAGTACCGACGCGGCGAAGCCGTAGACGATCAGGCACCAGCACAGCGTGACGGGGGACAGGGTGAACCAGGATGCGCCCCATGATGTTTCGGCGACCCAGTTGCCGGAGACCACGGCGAGCATGAGCAGCGCGAAGCCGATCAGGGATACTTCCGCAACCCGTCCGGGCCGCAGGAACCGCAGGTAGCAGCCCATGAACAGAGCGATGGGGATGGTCATGGCGATGGAGAACACCCCCCATGGGCTCTCGGCCAGTGCCTTCACCACGATCAGTGCCAGCACCGCGATCAGGATCACCATGATGACGAGGACACCGAGGAGGGCGGCGGCCCCGCCCACGACGCCGAGCTCGTCGCGGGCCATCTGGCCGAGGGAACGGCCCCGGCGCCGGGTGGAGATCCACAGCACCAAGTAGTCCTGCACGCAGCCGCCAAACACCGCGCCGATGACAATCCAGATGCTGCCCGGCAGGTAGCCCATCTGGGTTGCGAGCACCGGACCGACAAGCGGTCCGGCTCCGGCGATGGCGGCGAAATGATGGCCGAACAACACTCGCCGGTCGGTGGGCACGTAATCGGTGCCGTCGTCGAGGACCTCGGCCGGCGTGGCGTGGTCGTCGCGCGGGCGGACGATCTTCATTTCGATCAGCCGGGCATAGAACCGGAACCCGATGATGTAGGTGCAGATGGCCGCGACCACGAACCAGACCGCGTTCACCGTCTCCCCGCGGGCGTACGCGATGATCGCCCAGGCGATGGCACCGAGCACGGCGATCACCGCGAAGACGATCTTGTGCCGGACGGTGATCGGTGAGCGGTCGATGATCGCGACGGCCGGTAAGTCCTCGTCGGTGCGGATGTAGCTGACCTGGCTGTTATCGCTTTCCCGTGCTGCGATGCGCTCCGTCACGCTCAAACCCTACGACGGCCGGGGGTCTGTTGCCCGAGGAGAATCAGTACAGCGCTCGGACCGTGTCGATGGTGTCGGCTTCGGCCGGGCCCTTGTCGTCGCGGTAGCGCACGACGCGGGCGAACCGCAGCGCCAGTCCGCCCGGGTAGCGCGATGACTCTTGTAGCCCGTCGAACGCGATCTCGACGACCTGCTCGGGCCGCACCACGACGACGTGGCCGTCGGTGCCGCCGACGGCGAGCTCGGTAAACCGGGCGGTCTGCCAATCCAGCATGGCGTCGGTCATTCCCTTGAAGGTCTTGCCCAGCATGACGAAGCCGCCGGTGGCCGGATCACGCGCGCCGAGATGGACATTGGAGAGTTTTCCGCGGCGGCGCCCCGAGCCCCACTCCACGGCGAGCACCACCAGATCGAGCGTGTGTACCGGCTTGACCTTGAGCCAGCCGGCTCCGCGACGGCCCGCTTGATATGGCGCCCCCGGCGCTTTCGCCATGACGCCTTCGTGCCCGGCGGCCAGCGTCGCGTCCAGGAAGTCCGTGGCGGCCGCGGGGTCGGACGTGACGAGCCGGTCCACCCGCTGCGCGGGTGGCACCAGCGAGTCCAGGGCGGCCAGCCGGTCGGTGGTCGGGGCATCGAGCAGGTCGACGCCGTCGCGGTGCAAGATGTCGAAGAAGAACACCGAAAGTGGCTGTGCCAGTTGGGCTGCGGCCACGTCGACGGATCGGCCGAACCGTGACGCGGTGATCTGGAAGCGGTGTGGCCGGTTGTCCGGCCGCAGCGCGATCGCCTCCCCGTCGGCGATGAACTCGCTCACCGGTAGTGCCAGCGTCGCCTCGACCACCTCCGGCAGCCGGGCGGTGACGTCGTCGAGGCTTCGGGTGTAGACCGTGACTTGGTCACCGGCGCGGTGGATCTGCACGCGCGCGCCGTCCAGCTTCGCCTCGAAAATCGTTGTGCCGCCATGGCGTTCGATCGCATCGGCGACGCTGGTCGCGGTCTGCGCCAGCATCGGGCCGACCGGTTGGCCCGCCCGCAGGGTGAACGCCTCCAGTGCGACGGCCCCGCCGGTCAGACCGGCTGCCGCTACCGCGGGTAGATCCCCGCCCAGCATCGCGGCGCGCTGCACCGCGGCGGCAGGGATTCCGGCGGCGCGGGCCACGGCGTCGGCCATGATCCCGGCCAGCGCGCCCTGGCGCAGTTCGCCGCTCATGAGTCGCAGCAGAAAGGTCTGTTCGGTTTCGGTCGCGGCGGAGAACAGGCCCGCGACGAGTTCGGCGCGCCGCGCCTGGGACCCTTTGCCCGAGACGGCACCGATCTCGGAGAACGCGGCGTCGACACCGCAGACGGTCAGGGTCGGATTCGACGCGGGTGGCGGCCGCGACCGCAGCGACGCCCATCCCACGCCGATCTGGCGTTGCCGCAGCTCACCCGAGAGCCACGACACGATGATCGAGACGAGCTCGGGATCCGGCGCGGCGCGACTGAGCAGCTCGGCGATGTGGGCGACCTTGGCCAGGCGCGACGAGGTGCCGCCGACGTCCGCAGACGTCGCCGCCACGTCGAGAAGGAGCACGGTGGCCAGCTTGGCATGGCTCGGTGACAAGCCTTCGGAGCCGACACGATAGCGTGCCTAGATAACGTTACAGATTGCGTGGAATCTGACAAGCCATAAAAGGGAGGTCCGGATGGAGATCAACGGGAAGAAGGTCGTCGTCATCGGCGGCGCTTCGGGCATGGGGCGTGCCAGCGCCGAACTTCTGCACGAGCGCGGCGCGCAGGTCGCTGTGCTCGATCGTGAGGGCTCCGACGGCAAGGAGGTCGCAGAAGGCGTCGGCGGCAAGTTCTACCCGGTCGACGTCACCGACTTCGGCGGCACCGAGGAAACGCTGCAGGCCGCGGTCGACGACCTGGGTGGGCTGCACGTGGTGATCACTACCGCGGGCGGCGGCATCGCCAAGCGCACAATGACCAAGACCGGCCCCCACGACCTGGAGTCCTTCCAATCGGTGATCGATCTCAACCTCATCGCCACCTTCAACATCAGCCGGCTGGCCGCCGCGCACATGAGCAAGAACGAGCCCGAGGACGAGGAGCGGGGCGTCATCATCAACACGGCGTCCATCGCGGCCTTCGAGGGCCAGATCGGGCAGGTCGCCTACACGGCCGCCAAGGCGGGCATCGCCGGCATGTGCCTGACCATGGCGCGCGACCTTGGGTCGCTGGGCATCCGGGTGCTGGCGATCGCGCCCAGCCTGTTCGCCACGGGTTTGACCAAGGGCATTCCGGACGAATTCGCCTCGGCGCTGACCAAGGACGCGGCCTTCCCCAAGCGCCTCGGCCGGCCGATCGAGTACGCGAAGCTGGTCGCCGCGATCGTGGACAACCCGATGCTCAACGGCCAATGCCTGCGACTGGACGCAGGGCAGCGATTCGCGCCTAAGTAAGACAACCCGGCCGCAGGGGGCCGCGGCAATACAGTATCCTCTTTAGGCGGCCGCCCCGCTCCCCCTCGGAGCGGGGCAGGCAGTCAGCACGGTAGCGAGGAGGCCCCGATGGGTATCGCACTGACCGACGACCATCGCGAACTCGCCGAGGTAGCCCGCGCGTTCCTCACCTCGCAGAAGGCGCGCTGGGCGGCGCGCTCGCTGCTTGATTCGCCGGACGAACCCCGGCCCCCGTTCTGGCAGAACCTGGTGGAACTCGGCTGGCTCGGCCTGCACGTCGACGAAGAACACGGCGGCTCGGGCTACGGACTGCCCGAACTCGTGGTGGTGACTGAAGAACTCGGACGCGCGGTGGCACCGGGCCCGTTTGTGCCGACCGTGATCGCGTCGGCGGTCATCGCCAAAGACGGTAGCGCCGAGCAGAAATCGCGGCTGCTGCCCGGGCTGATCGACGGAACTCTCACCGCTGGTATCGGCGTGGACGGCCAGGTGCGGGTCAAGGACGGCACAGCCGACGGCGAGGCCGGGATCGTGTTGGGCGCCGGGCTTGCCGAGCTGTTGCTGATCGCGGCCGGCGACGACGTGCTGGTGCTGGACCGCGGCCGCGCCGGCGTGTCGGTGGACGTGCCCGACAACTTCGATCCGACCCGGCGTTCCGGGCGGGTGCGCCTGGAGAATGTGAGCATCGCCGCCGCGGACATCCTGCCGGGGGCCCGGGAATCGGCGCTGGCGCGGGCGCGGACATTGCTGGCCGCGGAGGCGGTGGGCGGGGCTTCGGACTGTGTCGACGCGGCCGTCGGCTATGCGAAGGTGCGCCAGCAATTCGGCCGCACCATCGCCACTTTCCAAGCGGTAAAGCATCATTGCGCAAACATGTTGGTGGCCGTCGAATCCGCGATCGCGGCGGTGTGGGACGCCTCGCGCGCCGCGGCGGAGGATGAGGAGCAGTTCCGTCTCGTCGCCGCGGTGGCCGCGGCGCTGTCATTCCCGGCCTACGCGCGCAACGCCGAACTCAACATCCAGGTGCATGGCGGCATCGGCTTCACCTGGGAACACGATGCGCACCTGCACCTGCGCCGGGCGCTGGTGAGTTCGGCGCTGTTCGGCGGCGACGCCCCGGCCGGCGAGGTCTTCGATCGCACCGCGGCCGGCGCTGTCCGGGAG
>NZ_MBET01000096.1:0-4937 GCF_001954215.1 Mycobacterium sp. IS-2888 | reverse complement strand
GTGACTCCGCCGGTCCACGTGCCGCAGCCGCCGCAGGTGACCCCGCCGCAGGTGACCCCGCCGCAGGTGACTCCGCCAGTCCACGTCCCGCAGCCGCCGGTCGTAGCCCAGCCGCCGGTCCACGTGCCGCAGCCGCCGGTCGTAGCGCAGCCGCCGGTGGTAGCCCAGCCGCCGGTCCACGTGCCGCAGCCGCCGGTCATAGCCCAGCCGCCGGTGGTAGCCCAGCCTCCGGTACACGTCCCGTTGCCCGGCACGGGGTCAGGTAGTCCTGGCGGCGGCGGGCCGTTCGGCGGCGGGCCCCTCGGCGGTGGCCACAGCGGCGGTGGCGGTGGGCCATTCGGCGGCGGACCGATCGGCGGTGGGCCGATTGGCGGAGGCGGGCCATTTGGCGGCGGAGGCGGGCCATTTGGTGGTGGCGGACCGGCCGGCGGCGGTGGGCCGTTCGGCGGCGGTCACAGCGGCGGTGGCGGCGGGCCGTTCGGCGGTGGTGGCGGCCTTGGCGGCGGCGGTGGCCTCGGCGGTGGCGGCTTCGGCGGCGGGGGCGGCGGCTTCGGCGGTGGCCACAGTAGCGGTGGCGGCGGGCACAAGTAGCCGCCCGTCGTGGCTGGACGGGCCCGGCGTTACAACTCGGAAACGCACCGCGACGGGTACTCAGCAACCCGGCGGCTACGCGAGTAGTCTCAGGCAGATAAGGGCTGGTCAAGAAGATGTGCCGCCCATTCGCTAGAACTTCATAAGGCCCAGCTAACCCGGAGATCCTGCGCGGTGCTACGGGATCAAAATCCTTGGGTGACAACGAGATAACGGTGCGGTCCGCGCGCTGTGCGGGCGGCACAGCAGACTATCGAAGGAGAACTTTCAGCGGTGGTGGGCGTCGTGCTTGGCGTATCGATGGCGCCGACGAAGGTCCGCATGGTGCTGGTCGAAGGTGAAGGCGCCGACGGGGCCGCCGTCGACCAGGACAACTTCGACGTCACCGACGACTCGCCCCGCACCGCACCCACCCAGGTGGTCTCGGCCATCCTGGGCACGCGCGAAGGCGCGGAAGAGGGTGGCTATCAGCTGCTGTCGGCCGGAGTGACCTGGACCGATCACGTCGGGGCGGCGTTGCTTCGGGACGCGCTGATTTCGCACAAGGTCGAGAACGTCATGCTGGTGTCGGCCTTCATGGCCGCGGCTGCGCTGACGCAGGCGGTCGGCGACGCCACCAATTACGCGAACACCGCGATGCTCTTTGTCGAGCCCTACACCGCGACCCTGGCCGTGGTCGATACCGCCGACGGATCGGTGTCCGATGTGCACCGCAGGATTCTCCCCGACGACGAAGACCAGGCTGTCGCCGAGCTTGTCCAGCTGGCCTCCCGTGCTGAATCGCTGAAAACGCGCCCGGACGGTCTGGTCGTTGTCGGCTCCGGCGTCGACATCCCGCTGATCAAGCCGGCGCTGGAGGCCGCGACCACACTCGCGCTTTCGGTTCCCGACGAGCCAGAGATGGCGTTGGCCCGGGGCGCGGCGCTGGCATCGGCGAACGCGCCGCTGTTCTCGTCGTCCACCGCCGCGCTGGGATACGCGCTGGATCCCGGCACCGGCGAGGTCGACCCCCTGGCATTCACCGCACAGTCGCCGGGACTACTGCCCGGATACGTGCCCGAATACCGCGGCGCCGCAGCGCCATCCGCCGGCGCCGAGACTGGTAGTCTCGACGTCGCCTACAGCGCGATACCGGACGACGACGCTGGTGGCGCCAGTGGTTTGGATGAGGTCGCGCAGCGCCGCCGGTCGGTCCTGTTGGTGGGCAGCACGCTCGCGGTGATATTCATCACCGCGGTGGTGGCGCTGGAGATTGCGCTGGCGATCAGCATCCGGCCGACGGTCGCGTTGCGTCCCAGCCCCGCCCAAAACGTCGTCGTCCCAACCCAACCCGCGCCCGCCCCGGCGCCACCCGACATCGCAAAACCGAAAATTCAGGCGCCCGCTCCGGTGGCGGTGCCGCATCCCATCGCCCCGCCAGCCGCGGCCCCGGTACCCGCCGCTCCGCCGATCCCGGCGCCCGTGCTTGTGCCCGTTCCGCGCGTGCCGATCATCGGCCCCCCGGCCCCCCGCGGGCCATTCGGCGGCGGGCCCGGTCCCCGCGGACCCTTTGGCGGCCGCGGGCCATTCGGCGGTGGGCCCTTCGGTGGGGGCCACGGGCCATTCGGCGGTGGTCACGGCTTCGGACCCTTCGGCGGCCATGGATTCGGCGGTGGGCATGGCTTCGGGGGCTTCGGCGGTGGCCACGGATTCGGCGGTTTCGGGCACAGGTAGCCGCGCGCGTCAGTGCGGCGAATCTGCCGCGTCGAGCTATGGTGGCGGACTGGGGCTCGATCGCACCGGTGATTGGCAAGCCCTGAAATGCGCCGTGCAAGGCAGCAAATCCGTTGGGGGACTTGGAGATAACGGTGGACATTGTACTTGGCGTTTCTATGGCGCCGGAGACAGTCCGCATGGTGCTCGTCGAAGGTATGGGCGCCGGCGGGGTGACCGTCGATCAGGACGACTTCGCCGTCACCGGCGGTGCGGCGGTCGACGCGGAGCGAGTGATCGCCGCGATCGTCGGGACCCGGGAAAGCGCCGTCGAAGGCGGCAACCAGCTGGTGTCCAGCGGCGTGGCCTTCACCGATCGGGCCGAGGCCGCCGCGCTGCGTGATGCGTTGGCAGCACACAAGATTGAGAACGTCATGTTGGTCTCGGCGTTCATGGCCGCGGCGGCGCTGGCTCAGGCGGTCGGCAGCGCGACGAATTGCGCGCGCACCGCCCTGCTGTTCGTCGAGCCGGCCAACGCGACGCTGGCCGTCGTCGACAGCTCCGCGGGGTCGATCGTCGATGTGCGCCGGCGGCCCCTGCCCGACGGCGACGATGCGGCGCTGGCGCAGCTGACCGCGATGGTTTCGGGTGCGGAATCGATGAAAGCCCGCCCGGACGGGGTGTTCGTGGTCGGTTCTGGCGTGGACATCCCGTCGATCAAGCCGACGCTGGAGGCGGCGACGTCGCTGTCGGTCACGGCACCCGAGGAACCGGATATGGCATTGGCGCGTGGGGCGGCGCTGGCGTCGGCGAACGCTCACTTGGGAGCCCCGTCCACCGCAGCGCTGCCCGACGCGGATCCCGGCGGGTCCGGCTTGGCCGGGCTCGCCTACAGCGACGTCGCGGACGACGGCGGCACCGCCGCCGAATCCGAGGCCGGTGGGCGGCGCAGCCGCAAGGCGCTGGTGGCGATCGCCGCCGCTGTGGTCGTCTTCGTCGGCGGAGCGGTCGCGCTGACGCTCGCGCTGGCCTTCGGCATCCGCCCGCACGTGGAACAGCGGCCGGACGTCGGCAAGTCCGTCGTCGCACCGGCGCCCGCGCCGCCGCCCTCGGCGGGCCCCGGCCCGGAAACGGCGGCACCCCCCAGGGACTCCCCGCCACCGGATCCGCGGCCCAGGGACCGCGTGGACGACTGGCTGCACCGCCACCTCGGGCACGGCATTCCGGGCCCGTAGCGGGTAGCCTCGGTCGAGGCGCCCGATGCGTCGAACACGCGTAAAATCGGGCGATTAGGGAACCCAGGGGGAATTCGCGGCGTAGCGCCGCCGGTGGAGTGTGCGACGACGAAGTCCCTGGACGTGATGGCTAGCGATACGACCATGGAGGAGCTTTGGACACCGTACTTGGTGTGTCGATGGCGCCGACGGCAGTCAGGATGGTGCTGGTCGAGGGCGAAAACGGGGATGGCGCCACCGTCGACGAAGACAACTTCGACGTTTCCGCTGACGACGACGCGGCCACAGTGAGCGCCGCCGACCAAGTGGTGTCCGCGATCCTCGGCACCCGCGAGGGCGCCGCCGAGGGCGGCTACCAATTGGCGTCGACCGGAGTCACCTTCACAGACCCCGTCGACGCTGCGGCCCTGCGCGATGCGCTCGCCGCGCACAAGGTCGAGAATGTGATGTTGGTCTCGGCGTTCCTGGCCGCGGCCGCGCTGGCCCAAGCGGTTGGCAACCAAACCAACTACGCCCAGACGGCGCTGCTCTACATCGAGCCCGACACCGCAACCCTGGCGGTCGTCGACAGCGCCGACGGATCGATCGCCGAAGTCCATCGCGAGGCCCTCCCGGACGACGACGAGGCCGCGGTGGCAAAGCTCGCCACAATGGTCTCGACCGCCGAGGGGTTGGCGGCGCGCCCGGACGCGGTGTTCGTCGTCGGCTCCGGCATCGACATCCCGTTGATCAAGCCGGCGCTGGAGGCGGCGACCACCCTTCCGCTGACGGCGCCCGAGGAGCCGCACACGGCACTGGCCCGCGGAGCCGCGCTGGCGTCGGCGAGCGCGCCGCTGTTTGTCTCGTCCACCGCGGCGCGTGCCTACGCTCAGGATCCCGGCACCGGAGCCATCGAGCCGCTCGCGGTCGCCCCGGGCTATTTCGACTTCCCCGGCACGAAAGCCCAAGAGGACCTGGCCTACAGCGCCGTTCCCGAGGACTTCGCCGACACCTACACCGGCGAGCACGCCCCGGCGACGGGTTTCGTCGACGTCGGCGAGCGCAGATCGTTCGGCCTGGTGGGAAGCGCCCTGGCGGGCATCTTCATCGTGGGCGTGGCGGCGCTTGTCGTTTCGCTGGCGATCGCCATCCGGCCCACGTCCGGTGTGCGGCCCGTTCCCGGCCACAACGTCGTCGCCCCCGCCCAGCCGGCACCGGCGGCCCCGGTGGCTCCCGGGCCTGCCCCGGCTGCGGTTCCTGGGCCCGCCCCGGCTGCGGTTCCCGAGCCTGCCCCGGCTGCGGTTCCCGCGCCCGCCCCACTTCCGGAGGCGCCGGCGCCCCAGGCTCCGGCTCCCGTCGCGGTGCCGCCGTGGCCGCCGCCGGGGAAGTTCACCCCCACCGCGGCCCAACTGACCGCGCCGTCGTCACCACCGCCGCCGC
>NZ_MBET01000095.1:0-2683 GCF_001954215.1 Mycobacterium sp. IS-2888 | reverse complement strand
CCCGGGCCTCTCGGCGAACGCGCCAACTGGCGGTGGTATCACCCCTTCCAACCCCAACCACCACCCACAAACAACTAAACTGGTTCACGCGTCAGGGCGAACCTGAAATAAGTTGGGGCGTAGAGACTTTCGTTGCAGCGCCGCTGCGTTTTGTCCAAACAGATCCGCCGTCACCGAAGATGGCCTATCGTCCCCAATCATGAGGGCCGGGATGACCATGGCCGTCGCCACGCTCACGGGCGCGGCCATTGCCGCGCTGCTCGCGACCGGGATCGCACACGCGGACCACGTACCCAAAGTTGGCAATGCCTGCCGCGGCTCCGGCGACAGCAGTGCGGCCCTGGACGGTTCGCAAACGTTCACACCACAGGGCGAGGTCCTGCTGTGCCCGGCGGGTGGCCCGATGGCCGTATGGACGCACCTCGCCGCCGTTCAACGGCCCGCGACCGTCTGGTACACGTATGGGCCGCCGGCGACGTTGACGGCGAACGATGTCACCGCGGGCAGCCATTGGATCGGTTTCGGCGGTAGCGATTGCAGCGCGGTACAAACGTCTACCGCCGGAGGGCCACCCGTCGTCAAGCCGATCCAGGCCGGTGCTCCGTTCACGGACGTCTTCCTGCTGAAGGACCTGGCGACCTTGAAACTCACCGGCTCGTGTCAGTGGCGCACGGCCGGGTCGTCACCGTACGGGCCCTAGCCGTGCAGGGTGGGCCGGTAAATGAGTTCTTGGATGCTGCCGTCGAGTGTTCGACTCTCGATCAGCTCGAGGTCGAAGTCGGCCGCACCCTGGAAGATCCGGTCATCACCGGTCTGACCGGTGATCACGGGAAAGAGCGTCACCTGGACGCGATCGACCAGGCCGGCGGCCATCAACGCGCGGTTCATCGACAGGCTGCCGTGCGAGCGCAACGGCACCTCTGACTCCTCCTTGAGTCGGGCGACGACGTCGACGGCGTCGCCGCTCACGACGGTCGCGTCGGGCCAGTCGAGCGGTGCGTCCAGGGAGGTCGACACCACCGTCGCCGGCAGGTGCCTCATCCGCGTGACCCACGGGTCGCGCACCTCGGACTCCTCGGTGCTATCGGCCAGCATTTGTGCGAATAGCCGATATGTGTTGGCGCCCATGACCATTCGCTGCTTCTCGTCGTACAGGGCGAGGCGGCGGTCGAGCAGTTCGGGGCCTTGCTTGCCCCAGTAGCCGCCCCAGTCGCCGCCGCTGACGCCGCCGAAGCCGTCGAGGCTGGAAAAGACGTCGAAGGTGTAGGTGGCGGTCATGATGCTCTCCTCGAGTGCGGTTGCGTGTTGGGGATACAGACCGCAAACCGCGGCGAAACTCATCGCGACGCCGCGACCGTGCACCGCCGGCGTTTGACGAATACTGTGGCTGAACATGAAGTTGCCGCTGTTGGGCCCGGTATCGCTGGCGGGCTTCCAGCACGCCTGGTTCTTCCTGTTCCTGCTGGCCGTGCTGTTGGTGATAGGCATCTATGTCGTCCAGCAATTCGCCCGCCGCCGGCGGGTGCTGCGCTTCGCCAACATGGATGTGCTCGAGCGCGTCGCGCCGCGTCACCCCGGCCGCTGGCGGCACCTGCCCACGATCCTGCTTGCCACATCGCTGGTGTTGCTGACCACGGCGATGGCGGGGCCGACGTCCAACGTCCGGATCCCGCTCAACCGCGCGGTCGTCATGCTGGTCATCGACGTCTCGGAGTCCATGGCTTCCACCGACGTCGCTCCGAATCGGCTGGCCGCCGCGCAGGAGGCCGGCAAGCAGTTCGCCGACCAGCTGACGCCGGGCATCAATCTCGGGCTCGTCGGCTTCGCGGGCGTCCCGTACCTGCTGGTGCCGCCGACCCCGCAACATCAGGCGACCATCGAGGCCCTGAAGAAGCTCGAGTTCGCCGACAGCACGGCGACGGGCCAGGCGATCTTCACCGCCCTACACGCGATCAGCGCGTCGGCCGTTCAGGGTGGGGACAAGCCGCCGCCCGCGCGCATCGTGCTGCTGTCGGACGGCGGGGAGAACAAGCCGCAAAACCCCAGCGACCCACGCGACGGCGTCTACACCGCGTCGCGCCTGGCGAAGGATCAAGGGGTTCCCATCTCCACGATCACGTTCGGCACCAAGACCGGCAGCATCGAGATGGACGGCCAGCGGGTGAATGTGCCCGTCTCCACGGACCAGATGAAGAAGATCGCGCAGCTTTCCGGTGGGCAGTCCTACACCGCCACCAATCTCGAGCAGCTCAACAAGGACTACGACGCCATCGAGAACGAGATCGGGTATCGCACGGTGCCCGGACCGGGCAGTGCGGGCTGGCTGCGCCTCGGGGTCGTCGTCGCGCTGGTGGCGACGGCTCTGGCGCTGCTGATCAACCGAAGACTTCCCACCTGATCGCTCAGGCGGGCAGCCGGCGATTCAGGAACAGGCCCGCCAATACCGCGCCGGCCATCACGAACGCACCGAGCAGCATCCACGCCAGGCTCGCGTCACCCTTCACGGTTTCGTAGCCGATCTGGTGCTGCAGCGTCGTATAGACGTTCTTGAGCGATTCCAGGCTGTCGGCATGGAACGCCTGGCCGTCGGTGATCTCGCAGATTTTCTGCAGCGTCCGATCGTCGACCGGGACGGGAATGCTGGCGCCCTCGAACTCGACGGTGCCGTACGGCGTGCCGAACG